>JBBCJM010000125.1:0-54416 GCA_037190175.1 Paracoccaceae bacterium
TCTCGACATCCTCGGGCGCGACGGTCAGGCCCGGGGCCAGCCCGGCGCCCTGCGTCCCCTCGACCAGGCGGCGCGGCGCGTCGGGCGGGGTGTCCGGACGGGCGTCCAGGTAGTCCGCCCGCCGCTCCACCCGCACCCAGACCAGCCGCCGCCCGCTCTGCCGCGCCCAGCCGGCCACGCCCGCCGCCGCGGCCACCACCGGGCCGGCCCAGTCCGCCAGCCTGCCCTCGCCGTCGCACAGGATGTCGCGCTGGAAGTCGATCATCAGCACCGCATCGCGGCCAGGGGCGGTCGCGTTCATTCCGCCGCCCTCCCCAGGCCCAGCTCCTCGCTGATCTCGGCGTTGTGCTGGCCCAGCGAGGGCGCCGGCCGGGCCGCCTGCGGCCGCCCCTCGGCCGAGGAAAACAGCACCGGGAACAGCGGCGTCGCGATATGGGCCAGATCGCCGAAGGCCGGATGCCGCAGCCGGCCCAGCACCCCGCGCGCCTTCACATGCGGATCCTCCAGAACCTCGGTGCGCGACAGCACCGGGCCGCAGGGCACGCCATTCGCCTGCAACAGCTCGGCCAGTTCGCGCTTGGTCATGGTGGACGAAAAGGCCGCGACAGCCGCGTTCACCTCGTCCGAGCACTTGTGCCGCATGTTCACGTCGTCGAATTCGGCGGGCCATTCGCGCCCCATCAGCCGCGACAGCGCCCGCCACTGCGCCGCGGTCAGCGCGCAGATGAAGGCATGGCCGTCCGAGGTGGGATACATGTTCCACGGCGCGGCGCGCAGGTTGCCGTTGCCGCCGCGGGGCGGATAGCCGGCGCTTTCCATGCAGTCGAGCGGCTCGTCCCACAGGATCGAGACCAGCGCGTCCAGCATCGACACGTCGATCTCCTCGCCCCGCCCGGTGCGGTGCCGGTTCTGCAAGGCCGCCAGGATGCCCACCACCGCGTAGAGCGAGCCCACCGAATCCGCCACCGCAAAGCCGGCCCGCACCGGCGGCCCCTCGGGATAGCCGGTGTGGTCCACCACCCCGCTGACCGCCTGGATCACCGAGTCATAGGCGGCCCAGTCGCGATAGGGCCCGGTCTGGCCGAAGCCCGAGATCGCGCAGAGGATCACCCGCTCGTTCAGCGCGCGGAGCGCCGCATAGTCGAGCCCCAGCTTCGCCAGCACCCCCGGGCGGAAGTTCGAGACCACCACGTCCACCGTGGGAACCAGCGCCCGCACCAGCCGCCGGCCCTCGGCCGTGGTCAGGTCGGCGACCAGCCCGCGCTTGCCACGGTTGCGCTTCAGGAACGAGACCGACTCGCGCTCTCCCGCCGCCGCGCGGCTGGCGAAGACCACGTCGTCCCGGCCCGCGAAGGGCTGCCCGGTGCGGCTGTTGTCGCCTTCCGGCCGTTCGATCTTGATCACGTCGGCGCCCAGGTCGGCCAGCATCATCGCCGCGGTCGGCGCGGTGATGTTCTGGCCGAGGTCCAGCACCCTGATGCCCTGCAGCGCGTTCACGATGCCGACCCGGCTGTGGCGGGTGTCGCCGCTGGCCGCGGGTCGAAGACCTCGATGGCGCCTTCCCGGGCCAGCGCCTCGATCTCGGCGGCGGAAAGCCCCAGATGGGTGGCCAGCGTCTCGGCGGTATCCTCGCCCAGCCGCGGGGGATAGCGCCGCAGGCTGCCCGGCGTCTCGCTGAGCGCGATGGAGATCCCCGGCAGCTTCAGGGTGCCGAGCGTGGGATGCTCGACCCGGCCGACGATCCGCGACCCGTTGGCCTCCTGATAGGCGAAGCCGTCCCGGGGCTGCAGCACGGGCGCGGCGGGAACGCCGGCGGCGCGCAGCCGCCCGACCCAGTCGTCGGCCTTGCCCTCGGCGAAGATCGGCGACAGCACCGCCTCGAGCTCGCGCATGTGCGCCACCCGTTGCGGGTTGGTGCGGAAGCGGGGATCGTCGATCAGATCCTCGCGCCCCAGGCTTTCGCACAGCTTGCGGAACAGCCGGTTGGTGCCGCAGGCGATGAACATCCAGCCGTCGGCCGTGCGGTAGCCCTGATAGGGGGCCAGCTGCGGATGGCCTTGGGCGAAGGGCTCGACCACGATGTTCCAGTTCAGGATCGAGGCGGCCAGGTTCGACAGCATCATCAGCGCCGAATCGACCAGGTTCACGTCCACCCGCTGGCCGCGCCCCGTGGTCTTGCGGTGCAGCAGCGCCATCAGGATGCCGATGGTCGCTTGAAGGCTGGTGCTGAGATCGGCCAGCGCCGGGCCGGGCCGCATCGGCGGGCCCTCCTTGGCCCCGGTGATGGCGATCGAGCCGGCCAGCGCCTGGGCGATGATGTCCATCCCCGGATCCTGGCCGCGCTCGCCGGTGCGGCCGAAGCCGGTGATCTCGCAATAGACCAGGCCGGGGTTGTCGCGCTTCAGCACCTCGTAGTCGAGCCCCAGCTTCTCGGACACCCCGGGGCGGAAGTTGGCGATCAGCACATCGGCCCGCCTGGCCAGTTCCAGCCCCAGCGCGCGGCCGGCCGGTGTCTTGAAGTCGATGGCGACGCTGCGCTTGTTGCGGTTCAGGCTGAGGTAGTAGTCGGCCCCCACCACCACGTCGTTGGCAAGCTCCGCGCGCATCCCGACCATGCTCATGTGGCGGGTATGGTCGCCCCGGCCGGGTTTCTCGACCTTGATCACCGTGGCGCCGAAATCGGCCAGCAGCATCGAGGCCAGCGGACCGGCGGCGGCATGTGTCAGGTCCATCACCAGCAGTCCGCTGAGCGGCAAGGCCTGATCCGGGCTCGCAGTCGCGCGATCCCTTGCGGTGGTCTCCATCCCGGCACTCCTCCCCTTTCGTGCCGAGCCGGCGAGTCTCCTGCCGACCCGTTGAGGAGGAGCGTTGCAGTTAATTAACACTACGTCAATAATTAATTCGATGCCATACAATCTCCGGTGCACCCCCCTCGGTCGATCGGTCCCGCCGGCGATGGCGTCAGCTTGCTCGTCGTCCTCCCCCACCCCGGGCACATCCGCCAGCGTGCCTTCCGGCAGCAGCCCGGCGTTTTCGAAGTTCGGGAAGGCTGATGCCGGCAAAGCCGAAGGCGGACGTGCAGCTACCGGCGGCCAGCCCGGCAGACATCATCTGCCCTTTCCAGCCGCGCCATCGCCGCGCGGAGCGGCATCGCCCTCGCGCCCCCGCCGTCTCGATCATTCCGCGCGGCACCGGCGCCTTGGGCTACACCATCCAGCGGCCGACCGAGGACCGCTTCCTGATGACGCGGGAGGAGCTGGACAACAAGACGGCGGTGCTGCTGGCTGGGCCATGTCGCGCTGGAAAAGGACCGCCGCTCGTTCCTGGCCACGACCAGCCCTGGTACGGCCCGCAGGAGCGCAGCTGTTCCGAGGCGACCGCGGCCGCGGTGGACGATATGGCGCGCTGCGGGGCCGGACTCCGACCATGTGGCCGTCCTGACAAGGTGATCAGGCGAAGGAGCGCGTTTCGGACACCCGGGGCTGAAACCTCCGTCGTGCGGCGCTGCGCAAGAAGCTTCGACGAGACCAGTTGCACGCCGCTCAATCGGGCGCGCCGAGGTCCGGGTGGCCGGGGCGATAGTTGTAGAGCTCCAGCCTCGCCTCGCGGCCCGGCATGAGCCTGACGGAGGACAGGCTGGCCGGCGCGGCCGGCAGGATGCTGCGCGGCGCGAGCCCGAGCAGGGCCTGCAAGGCGGCGCGGATGACGCCGCCGTGGCAGACCACCAGCACGGTCTGCGCCGGCCCGGCGGCCGCTTCCGCGCGCAGGGCGGCCTCGATGCGCGCGACGAAGCTGCCCCAGTCCTCGCCGCCTTCGGGCCGGTGGGTTCCGGCGCGCCAGCCCGCATAGCCATCGGCGTCCTGCACCTGAAGATCGACGATCGCACGGCCCTGCCAGGCGCCAACATGGATCTCGCGCAGCGCGGGTTCCGGCCTGGCCGCCGGATAGCCCAGCGCCGCCGCGGTATCCCGCGCCCGGATCAGGTCCGAGGTGACCGCCCGGGTGGGAGCCAGCGCCGCGATCACCGGGGCCAGCGCCGCCGCCTGTTCGCGGCCCAGAGCCGACAGCGGAATGTCCGCCTGCCCCTGCAGCACCCGGCCGGCGTTCCATTCCGACTGCCCGTGCCGCACCAGAAGCAGCCGCATCATGCGATCC
Organism: Paracoccaceae bacterium; assembly: GCA_037190175.1. Lineage (GTDB taxonomy): Bacteria > Pseudomonadota > Alphaproteobacteria > Rhodobacterales > Rhodobacteraceae > JBBCJM01. The sequence goes on from JBBCJM010000125.1 coordinate 4,156, forward strand.
TTTCGCCGGAGGGCGCGAACCAGGCGGCCGGGCTGGCCGGCAGCGCCATGTGGATGCGCTCGCCCGGGCGGGCGGCGGGCGGGCGGTCCAGCACCGCGGTCAGCCGCAGGTCCCCGGCCAGCGCGGTGGCCATGCTGCGCCCGGCGATGGAGGTCAGTTCCACCAGTTCCATCGGCAGGGTCCGCGGCCCCTCCTCGGCCTCGACCCCCAGCGTGTCGGCGGGATAGAGCGCCAGGCAGTCGTCCTCGGGCGGGCTCAGGTCCATCTGCCGCTGCCCCACCAGGGCGCCGCCGCCCGCCCGCCGCACCGGGATCAGGTTGCCCGGCGGGGTGCCCACGAAGGTGGCGACGAAGGCACTGGCCGGGCGGTCGATCAGCTCCTGCGGCGGGCCGAACTGCTCGATCCGGCCGCGGTTGATCACCGCCACATGGGTCGCCATGGTCATCGCCTCGATCTGGTCATGGGTCACGTAGACGGCGGTCGCCCCGGTGGCGCGGTGCAGGCGCATGAGTTCCGTGCGCATCTCGACCCGCAGCTTGGCGTCCAGGTTCGAGAGCGGCTCGTCGAACAGCAGCACGCGCGGCCGCGGCGCGATGGTGCGGGCGATGGCGACGCGCTGCTGCTGGCCGCCGGAGATCTCGTTGGGATAGCGGGCGGCGAGCCCCGCGATCCCCAGCATCGCCAGCACCTCGTCCACCCGCGCCGCGCGCTCGGCCGTGCCCATGCCCGCCACCTTCAGCGGCCAGTCCACGTTGCCCCGCACCGTCATGTGCGGCCACAGCGCATAGGACTGGAACACCAGCCCCGAGTTACGCCGCGCGGGGTCGACCTGCCAGCCGCGGTCGCCGTCCGAGACCACCTGTCCGTCGAACAGGATGCGGCCCGCGGTCGGCACCTCCAGCCCCGCCAGCATCCGCAGAAGCGTGGTCTTGCCGCAGCCGGACGGCCCCAGCAGCACCAGGAAGGCGCCGTCGGGCACCGACAGCGACACGTCCCGCACCGCGGGGACGGGGCCGAAGCTCTTGCTCAGGTTCTGCAATTCCAGCATCTCAGGCTCTCAGCCAGGGTTGCGACCGGGCCTGAAGCCGGTTCGCGATCAGGGTGGCGAGGATCGACAGCACCAGGATCACCACGGTGATCGCATGGGCGAACTGGCCGAAGCCCTCGGAGGCATAGCGATAGGCCAGCACGCTCAGCACCGGCATGGTGGGGGTGAAAAGCAGCACCACCAGCGACAGGTCGCGGATGATCTTGACGAAGATCAGAATGCCGCCGGCGGCCAGCCCGCGGATGGCCAGCGGCACGGTGATCGCCGCCAGCCGGCGCGGCAGCCTTGCCCCGGTCAGCCGCGCGGCCTCCTCCAGCTCGCCCGCCACCTGCTGGATCACCGCGCGGCCGGTCTGCGCGCTGAACGGCAGGAGATAGGCGGTGCCTGCGATCACCAGCAGCGCGAAGGTGCCGTAGAGCGCGGGGAAGGGTCCGATGGGGGCGCCGGCCCAGGCGATATAGGCCGCGCCGAAGGCGATGCCGGGGATCAGGAGCGGCAGGAAGGCGATCTGGGTGATGGCGGCCGAGATCCAGCCCTCGCGATACCGCGCGGCGACATAGGCCGCCAGCAGCCCCACCGCCATGCCGGCCAGCGCGACGGCAAGGCCCAGCCCCAGGGTGATGCCGGTGGCGCGCAGGATATGCGGGTTGTGCGCGATGCCCGGCGTGCCCTGCGCAATGTTGGGGGCGGAGGCACCGATCCAGTAGTGCAGCGTCCAGTTCGAGAACAGCGCCGAGGAGGAGGGCGCGAGGCTGGAGGCCAGCAGGATCGCCACCGGCACCACCGTCGCCGCCATCAGGATCGCCGCGGCCAGCGCGAACAGCGGCCAGCGCGCGGCCCCCAGCGCGAAGCGCCGCGCGCGGCCGCCCTTGCCGGTGATCGTGGCATAGGAACGCCGGCCCGAGACCGCACGGTTGCCCGCCCACAGGATGGCAGCCGAGATCAGCACCAAAAGGATGCCGATCACATAGCCGCGCGCCACCTGCCCCACCTCGATCATCCCGTAGAGCCTGGTCGAAAGCGTCTGCATCCGCACCGGCAGGCCCAGCAGGGCGGGGGCGGCGAAGTTCGACACCGCGCCGGCAAAGCACAGCGACCCCGCCGCCACCAGCGCCGGGGTGGCCACCGGCAGCACGATGGACAAGAGGATGCGCCGCCCCCTTGCCCCCGCGATCTGCGCCGCCTCGACCAGGTCCGAGTTCACCGTGGCCAGCGCCGCGGCGATGATGGTGAAGGCCAGGCTGAAGTAGTGCAGCACCAGCACCACGATGGTGGGCACCATGCCCCAGGCCAGCCAGTCGGGCACCGCCAGCCCCAGCCCCTGCAACCAGCCGGTATCGCCGCCCACCCGGGCGTTGCGGAACAGCCCGCCCCAGGCCAGCGCGGTGGCGAAGGAGGGGATCATGAAGGGCAGGGTGGACAGCACCCCCAGCGTGCGGCGGAAGGGGAGGTCGGTCATCACCACCGCCCAGGCCAGGAACCCGCCGATGCCCACGCAGGCCACCCCCACCACCACGCCCAGGATCATGGTGTTGACCAGCGGCCGCCAGAACAGGTTCGGCGCCAGCCGCCCCACCAGCACGTCCGACCAGGCGCCGATGGCCTCGGGCGCCAGCGTCGCAGCCACGGTGCGCGCCATCGGCGCCACGATCAGCAGGACCAGCAGGGCCAGGACCGCCAGTTTCAGAACCAGCCCGGGGCGCAGCCGCGCCGGGGCCAGGGCCGCGAAAGCCATGCCGTGCCTTCCTTCGGACATACGGGGGATATTCCCGGGCAATCCCCGGCGGGACAAGCCCGCCGGGGCTTCGCCCGTCATTGCAGGGTCAGGATCAGGTCGCCCACCTCGGCCCGGATCTCGGCCGTCGCCGCCGGGTCGATGGACCAGGCGTTGAACCGATCCAGCGGCACCGCGTCCGGGTGGGGGGCGATGTCGCTGCGGGTGGCATAGTCGCCCGCCACGTTGAAGGGGGCGAAGCCCGGCCCGCCCGTATCGCTGTCGTCGCCCATCAGGAAGTCGATGGCCAGCCGCGCCGCCGCCGGGTGCTTGGCCCCCGTGGCCAGCGCCAGCACCGCGGGGAACACGATCCCCGGCGCGGGCGCCACGTCGTTGGCCACCTGCAACGACCAGCCCTCGTCCTCGTTGTCGCGGCGGTCGGAATAGCTGGTGAAGCCGAGCGGCGGGTTGGTCTGCCCCGTCTTGCCCACCGCCGCGTTCACGTCGTCGGTCGAACCCACCAGGATCAGCCCGTTGGCGAAGAGGTCGGCGATGAACTTCTCGCCCGCATTGGCCGCGCCGCCCAACTCGATGGGGCTGCCGAACTCGGCCCGATAGGCCGCCGCCATCTCGTCGGAGCGCAGCACGATCTCGGTCATCAGGTCCAGATAGTCGCCTCGTTGCAGGGGATCGACCATCACCACCCGGCCGCGCCATTCCTCGCGCGTCAGATCCCACAGGCTGTCGACCGGGGCGCCGTCGGGATAGGCGTCCTCGGCATACATCAGCACCTTGGTGGACAGGCGCTGCGCCAGCAGCGGGCTCTTCTCCGCCTCGTCCAGCCGGTCGGCCACCCGCGGCGGCACGTAGTTCTCGATGATCCCGGCCGCCAGCAGTTCCGGCAGCACCACCGGCACGTCCGAGATATAGACCACATCGGCATTGGCGACGCCGGCCTGCGCCTCGGCCTTCAGCCGGGCGATCTGCTCGGTCGAGGACATGTCGAAGCCCTGCATGTCGATCCCGGGATAGGCGGCCTCGAAGGCCGTCTCCACCCGCGCGATGCGGCTGGTGAAGCTGTAGACCACCACCGATCCCTCGGCCTGGGCCAGGGGCAGCAGTTCGGCTGCGGTCATCGTGTTCAGGTCCTGCGCCTGCGCCGCGCCTGCCGTCAGGCAAAGCAGGGCCAACCACCTGGCGTGGGTCATCTCGTCCTCCCCTCTGGTTCTCTGCGGTTATTCGAATCGCTTGATCAGCGACCCCAGTCTTTCAAGTGTCCGTAACGCCTGCGCTTCTTCCGATGCGCCGGCAGCGATCACGATGGCGTTGGAGATCGCCATCGGCACGGTGAGCGTCTGGAACCCGTCCACGTCGCCCGAACGCGGGGCCGAGAGCAGCAGGTCCGGCGCCGGCACCAGCATGGGGCCGGACGTGTCGGAGATCACGATCACCTGCACACCCGCCGCCCGCGCCTGTTCCACCAGCGCCGCATAGGGCCGCGGCGGCCGGCGGAAGGCATAGGCCAGCAGCACGTCGCCCGCCGCCATGCCCAGCACCCCCTCGGCCAGACTGCGCGCGTCGCCGGTCAGCAGGTGCACGTCGCGGCCGAAGCGCAGGAACCGCTTGGCCATGGTCAGCGCCAATGCCTCGGCATTGCCGCGGCCGAAGACGTAAAGCCGCCGCGCCGCCATCAGCCGGCGCGCCGCCTCGGCGATCCGCGTCTCGTCCACATGGGCCAGCAGCGTCGAGAGCGCCGCCCGCTCGCCCTCCACCAGCGTGGCCAGCACCCCGCCGGCCGAAGAGGTCTGCAAGGTTCTTTGCAGCCGGGTGGCGGTTTCCTCGGTGGGCAGGAACTCGGCCTGCAGCGCGGCGCGGAAGGCGGGAAAGCCGTCGAAGCCCAGCTTGCGGGCCAAGCGCGAGACGGTCGCCTCATGTACCCCTGCCTCACGCGCCAGGTCGGTCACGGTGGACAACGCCGCCGCCCGCGGCTGCGCCAGCATCGACGTCACCAGCCGTCGTTCGGAGGGCGTCAGGCTCTCCGCCCGGGCCTGGATCGTATTGCTGAAATTGCTCATGAGTCGCCTTCGGCAGCGGGGTGAAAAAGTATTATGCAGCTTCCCTCAATCATGCAATACTTTTTGCAAAGCCAATTCCCGGCTCCCGAGGCGTACTATTGAAGGCATCTGCTTCTCTAATCCTGCTGGACGCCCTGCCAGCGGGATTTCAGCAGGTGATAGAAGCTGCTTGCTGCGGGTGACAACCGGGCGCCGTGGCGGCGGATGATGCCCATCGTCCGTGTCACCACGGGTTCGATCAGCGGCCGGCCGACCACGACGTGGTGCTTGCCACGGGGGATCGTCATCTGCGGCAGGGCGGCGACGCCGAGGCCCGCTTCGACCATGCCGAGCGCGGTGGTCAGGTGCTGCACCTCGTACAGACTGCGTGGCCGTGCCTCCAGTTCCTGGTCGATCAGCAGGCGGTTGCCGCTGCTGCGGCTGGCGATGATCATCTTGTAGGGTATCAGGTCGCGCCAGCGGACTTCGGATTGACTGGCCAGCGGGTGGTCCCGCAGGCAGGCCAGCACGAAGGGCTCGACCAGCAGCGGTTCGAACTCGATGTCGGGCTCCTCGCTGCCGATCATGTTGATCCCCAGGTCGGCCTCGCCCTGAATCACGCTGCGCAGCACCAGATTGGCGCCTTCGTCGATGATCTTGACGCGAATACGGGGGAATTCCAGGCCGAAGGACCGGATCACCTCGGGCAGGAAGTAGAAGGCGGCGGTGGGTACACAGGCGATCGTGACTTGCCCCGAGACACGTTCGGCGATGTCGCGGATCGACAGCATCGAGAGGTCCAGTTCGTCGATCAGACGCCGCGCGCGGGGCATGAAGTCGCGCCCGACCACCGACAGGCTGACCTTGCGGGTCGTCCTGTCAAACAGTTGAACATCCAGCAATGTTTCCAGTTTCTGGATGCGGCGGGTCAGGGCCGGCTGCGACACGTTCAGGACCATAGCCGCCTGGTGGAAGCTGCCCAGTTCGGCAACGGCAACGAAGCTGCGAAGATCGATCAGCGAGATGTCCATGGCGATCCATATTCATGCAATGCACGCAATAGTAAATCTATTATTTGCATTTTACAAATCAGTCGATGCTGCCGATACCTCCACCAACGCCTTCGGGAAAGGCGGCGGGGAGGGAAATCGGTTGCGGGCAATTCCGTGTATCCTTATGCGTGGAGGATCGTCCAAGGGACCGTTCCTGAGGACGCGCGACCTGCCGGCCGAGGCGGCCGAACGCGACCTGCTGCTGCTGGACATGATGGGCGCGGGACACGAGTTGCAGATCGACGGGGTCGGCGGCAGCAACCCGTTGTCCAGCAAGGTCGCCATGGTGGACGTCTCAAGCCAGGTCGGTGTGGATGTCGATTATCTGTTCGCCCAGGTCGGCGTGGAGGATCGGTCGGTCGATACCGGCCCGAACTGCGGCAACATGCTTGTGGGTGTCGCCCCGTTTGCGGTCGAGACCGGCCTGGTCCGGGCAACCGACCCGGAAACCTGCATCCGCATCCGCAACCTGAACACCTCGACGCTGGTGGACGCGATCATCCAGACGCCCGGCGGCAAGGTCAGCTATGAGGGGACCACCCGGATCGACGGGGTGCCCGGGACGGCCGCGCCGGTGAAGCTGAGCTTTGTCGACGGCGCGGGCGCCAAGACCGGAAAACTTCTGCCGACCGGCCTGCCGCGCGAGGAGTTGCAGGGCATCGACGTCACCCTGATCGACATGAGTGTCCCGGTGATGATGCTGGCCGCGTCCAGCCTTGGGAAGACCGGCTATGAGTCCCCGGCAGAGCTGGACGCCGATCGCGCCTTCTTTGACCGCATCGAGCGGATGCGGATGGAGGCCGGTGTGCGCATGGGCATGGGCAATGTCGCCGCCAGCGTGCTGCCGAAGGTGATCCTGATCGCGCCGCCTCGTGCAGGCGGACAGATCAGCGGCCGGTATCTGATGCCGCACAGCTGCCACAAGTCGTTCGCGGTGACCGGCGGGATCTGCCTGACCGCGGCCAGTCTCGTGCCCGGCACGGTGGCGGCGGATCACGCGAGATGGGAAGCCGAGGCTGCCGTGCGCCAGTGCCATATCGAACATCCAATGGGCGTCACACAACTGGAGGTCGAGCAGGACGGGAACGGAGGTTTCCGGCGGGTTTCCCTTGTGCGTACCGCACGTAAGTTGTTCGCAGGGGAGATCTACGTGCCGTAGGGTTGTACGCGGCGCAGAGGAGGTGGGCCGTCAGGGCGGTTCAAGGCAACGACCAGGGGAGGAAGACATGTCTCTTCGACGTGCGGATGTTCCACATTCACTTGCTGAGTTCGTCGACCCGTCTCGGACCGCGCTGATCCTGTGGGACATGCAGAAGGGCCTGGCCGGCAAGGCGTACAACGCCGAGGCCGTGGTGCAGAACGCCAGGCGGCTCATCGAGGCTGCCGACCGGGCCGGCGTGCAGGTGATCTGGAGCCGCCACATCCTGCCGCCGCTTCATCTGACGGTCGGTCCCTTCCTGCTGTTTCTGATGCGCAAGCAGGGTGTCGACGATCCGGCCAAGCTGCGTCCCTTCATGCAGCGCGGCAGCGAGGAGGCAGAATTTCTGCCCGGGCTGGAGCCCGCGGCCCATCACATCGTGCTGGAAAAGAGCATGCCGTCGCTGTTCGTCGATACTCCGCTCGAGCTGCGGCTCATGGCCTGCGGCGCGCGCTCGGTCGTGCTGGCTGGCGTCGCAACCGAGATCGGCATCGAGTTCACCGCCCGGCATGCGGTCGCCCGCGGATATTATCCGGTGATCGCCGAGGATGCCTGCGGCTCTTACCAGCCGGCCAATCACGACCGGAGCATCGCCTACCTGCGCGACTGGAGCCCGGTCACCACAACCGCGGAAATTTGCAGCATCTGGGCCGCGGCGTGACGCCACGGCCCGGCAGTTCGCCCGAAACGAAGGATATTCCCGGCAATGACAAAGAAACTCTCCGTCGTCGTGATCACCATCACCCCGTTCACCGCAGGGGGTGAAATCGACGAACAGGCCTATCGCACCCAGCTTCGCCGCCTCGCTGCGGCCGGCTGCTCGGTCTATGTCTCGGGCAGCGGCACCAGCGAGGCCTACACCTTCACGCCCGAGGAACGCGACCGCGTGCTTGCGATTTCGGTCGAGGAGCTCAAGGGCAAGGTGCCGTTCCGCGCCATGGGCTGCGAGCCGCGGACCGCACGCGAGATGATCGACTTCATGAAGGCCGCCGAACGGGCCAAGGTGGATGCGGCACAGATATTCTCGCTCGAGATCGGCCACGGCACCCACCCGACGGTGGCCGAAATGGAACTCTACTACTCGACCGTGATCGAAAGCACCTCGTTGCCGATCTACCTGTCGAGCCATCGGGCCTCGGGATACTTCCTGCCGCTCGATCTGGTGGAAAAGCTGGTCGACAAATATCCGCAGAACCTTGCCGGCATCGCCTATGGCGGCGCCGACATTCCCTATCTGGCCGAACTGATCCGCCGCGTCGGCGATCGGATCGAGGTGCATTGCGCGGGTCCGGCGAACGGCCTGGCCGTGCTGGGGCTGGGCGGCAACGGCTTCATGGGCGGCGAAGGCAACTTCTCGCCCGAGATGGTCGCATCGGTCATCGAAGCCTGGCGCGACAAGGACCTTCCGCGCGCGCGCGACGCCTTCAGCCGGCTGATGGCATTTGCCGACCTGTATGTCCGCTACGGCGGACATTCGGCGCGGGGCCTGAAGCCGCTGATGAACCTTTTCGGCCTGCCCGGAGGCGCATTGCGGCCGCCGCGGCTGGCGCTTCCCGAAAAGGACGTGGCCGAATTCGCCCGGAAGGTGGCGGCGCTGAACCTGCCGGGGGTCACCGCACCGGCCGGTCTGTAGCCAAGCCTGTGGCGGCGCCGGGATCGGTGCCGCAGAACGACCAAGAGGCCAATTGCGGCCCGACATCAGAGGAGGAGAGAATGCAACGACCAATTCACCTGCTGGCGCTGCTGACAGTTGGGCTGACCGGCCAGCCGGCCCTCGCCCAGGATATCGCGCCAGAGCACGCCGATGCCTGGGCCTTCATGCAGGAGAACATGCCAGGGGTCTCCTATGACCTGCTCGTGGCGGCCTGCCAGGAAGGCCAGCTGACAATCTACAACGGTACCTGGGGCGATGCCCAGCGGGCGCAGATGGACGCGTTCAGGAAACGTTTTCCCTGCGTGTCGACCACCAACTTCGAACTGGGCACTGGCGCGCGTCGCGAACGCTTCCTGTCCGAAACCCGGGCGGGCCTCTATATCGTCGACATCGTGCAGGATACGGATCCGGGTTCGCTCAACGAACAGGCCGAGGCCGGTCTGCTGATGGCCTATGCGATCAGCAACGACGATGCCTTCGATCCGGCGGTCAAGCTCACCGGATACTGGTATCCGTTGCGCGTCGGCATCAGCGGCAATGCCTGGAACACCGACAACGTGACACCGGAAGAGGCGGAGGCACTGCTGGCCTGGGAAACCATGCTGGACCCGGCGTTCAAGGGCCGCGTCGGCATCGGCGAGCCGACCGGCGGTGCGACCCTGCTACCCTACTACGGGTTGCACAAGACGTTCGGCGAAGAGTTCATGAAGAAGTTTGCCGAACTCGAACCGCGCATCTTCCCGCTGAACGAACTCGGCTCGGCGCTTGCTTCGGGGGAAATCGACATCGCCCTGGCGACCAGCGAGACGCCGTTGACGACGCTTCACCTGCTGGGTGCGCCCATCCAGTGGTCGCTGCCCGAGCCGTCGTTCGGCCCGGCAACCGGCCAGGCCATCGCGGCCAATGCGCCGCATCCGAACGCGGCGAAGCTGTATCAGGAGTATTCCTTCACCGTCGAGGGATACGGCGCCTGGCAGAAGCTGGGCGGTCCGCCCGCGCGCAAGGATTTCCACGACGAACGCGAAGTGGCGCAGGAGGAGTGGTACAAATACCCGACCCGCTTCTTCGAATACGATCCGGACCAGGTGACGGCCGAGCAGGCCGAGTTTCTGAAGCTGTTTGACAGCTGGTTCAGAAGCAGATGAAACATCTGCTCTTCGGGAGAAAGAGTGGCGTCAGCCGACAGTCTGTCGGAGAGCGGATGGCGAGCGGGGCGATCTTCTTCGCCCTGTTCCTTCTCATCGCACTACCGATCGGCGCGCTGTTCTATGGCACTTTCCGCACCGACTCCCCCGGCGCGCCGAACGTCGGCTATACGCTGCGGAACTGGGCCACGATCTACGGAACGTCCGTATATCTCACCTCGTTCCTCAACACCCTGACCCTGTCCTTTACCGCATCGACGGTCTCGGTTGCCATCGGCGCCGTTCTGGCCTGGATCGTGGCGCGCACCAATGCGCCCTGGCGGTTGCGGCTGGCTCCGCTCCTCGTGGTGCCCTTGATGATCTCGACGCTGGTGACGACCCTGGCCTGGGTCGCGCTGGCCGCGCCGAATGCCGGATTCCTCAACGCGATCCTGTCCGCGCTTTTCGGGGTCAGGCGGGTGTTCAACATCTACTCGTTCGGCGGCATCGTCTTTATCCTGGCGCTGCACTATGCGGCCTTTGCCTTCATCGCGATCTACGCTGCGCTGCGCACGGTGGATTCCGCGCTGGAAGAGGCGTCCTACATCCTGGGCGCCACGCCGCTGTCGACCTCGTTCCGGATGACCCTGCCGCTGATCTGGCCGACGCTCGCCTCGACCTTCCTGCTGATCTTCATCTTCGTGTCCGAGAACTTCGCGGTGCCGACGATGCTGGGGACGCCGATCCACTACCACACGCTGATGCACGACGTGTACAAGCTGATGGCGATCGAGCCGACCAGCCCACCCCTCGCCGCGACTGCCGGCACCTTGCTGCTGTCGATCGCCATCATCGGCACCATCTGGCAACGGCGGATCATCGCGCGCGCCGCGCATTATGCAACCATTGCCGGCAAGGGAGGCAATCAGCGCCTTGCGGACCTCGGCCGGTGGAAGCCGGTCGCGACCAGCATTCTGATCTTCTATCTGCTGCTGGCGGTGGTGATCCCCTATGTGGCGCTGATCTTCGGATCGTTCATGAAGTTCGTCACGCCCCGCATAAGGCCGCAGAACTTCACCCTGAACAACTACGAGCGGATGCTCGACAGCGACTATCTGCGGGCGGTGACGAACTCGCTGATGCTGGCTGGCGGCGGGGCACTGGTCGCAACGCTGATCTATGTGCTGATCGCCTATCTGATCAAACGTTCCGAGGGTCGGACCGGCAAGATCGCCGACTACATCGTGATGATCCCCACGGTCACGCCGGCAATGGTGCTGGGCGTCGGTTTCATCTGGATCTACGTATCCTTGCCGATACCGATCTATGGCACGATCTGGCTGCTGCTGCTGGGCTATTTCGTGCGCTTCGTCGGGCAGGGGGTCCGGCAGTCCCGTGCGGCGCTGGTGCAGATATCCGAGGAGCTTCCCGAGGCCGCCAGGATAGCGGGTGCGACACCCTTCCAGGTGTTCCGCGACATCGTGGTGCCGCTGCTGCGCCCGGCCACGGTGACCCTGTGGACCGTGATGTTCATCATGTTCTTCATGGAAATCAGCATCACGATCATGCTGTATTCGCCCCGCACCATCACCCTGCCGGTGCTGTTGTGGACACGCATGCAGAGCGGCTTCCTGACCGAGGCCTTCGCGCTCGCAGTGGTGGAAGCCACGGTCATCTTCATCGTCCTGCTGGTCGCGGATCGCCTTTTCGGCACGCTTCGCGCCACGCTGGTTCGCTAGGAGTTCTCATGTCGTCGATCATCGTCACCGACCTCGTCAAGGCCTTCGGCACCATGAGGGCCATCGACGGGGTCTCGTTCCGGGTCGATCCCGGCGAAATCCTTGTCATCGTCGGCGCCAGCGGCTGCGGCAAGACCACCACGCTGCGCTGTATCGCCGGGCTGGAGCAGCCGACGTCCGGCACGATCGAGATCGACGGCCGGATCGTCGTTTCGGACAAGCTCTTCGTGCCGCCGGAACAGCGCGGCGTAGGAATGATGTTCCAGTCCTATGCGCTGTGGCCCCACAAGTCGGTCTTCGACAACGTCGCCTATGGCCTGGCCCTGCGGCGGCTTCCCAAGGCCGAGATCCGCGACAAGGTGAACCAGGCTCTGGCCACGGTCGGCCTCGGCCATCTGGCCGACCGCTTTCCCTCAACGCTCTCCGGCGGGCAGCAGCAGCGCGTGGCGCTGGCCCGCAGCGCGGTGGTCGAGCCTTCGGTCCTGCTGCTCGACGAGCCGTTGTCGAACCTGGATGCCAAGCTGCGCGAGAGGATGCGGATCGAACTGCGGCAACTGGTCAAGTCGCTAAAGATGACGGCGATCCACATCACCCACGACCAGACCGAGGCCATGGCCATCGCGGACAAGGTGATCTACATGCGCGGCGGCAAGACAGAGCAGGAAGGCACCCCGCGCGAATTGTACCGGCAACCCAAGAGCCGCTGGGTCGCAGAATTCGTCGGCAGCGCGACATTCCTTGACGCGACCGTGATCGGCAAGGGCACGGACGGCCGGACCCAGGTGCAGATAGGCAGCGGACTGGTGCTGGAGACCACGTCTCCGGCCAGCCGCGAACTGACCGAGCTGACCGTCGCCCTGCGGCCCGAGGCGCTGCAGCTCGCCGTCAGCCCCCTGGCCGGTCCGAACAGCTTTCCGGTCACGGTGACCGAGGAAATATATCTGGGCGATTCCACCGAATACACGGTGGACATGTCCGGCGCGGCGGTCCGCTGCCGTTCGCGCGAGGACTTTCCGGTGGGCGCCCGACTTTATCTCAGCTCGGACCCGGGCGACGTCATCTGCCTGCCCAGGGAATGACGGGGCCATAAGCCAGCAGGGGACCGCCAGCCGAAGCGTTCGCTGGAGCAAGGTGGCCATTCTGGATTCGATTGCCTGTGCGCTGGCCGGCGCCGACGCGCCGGCGGTGGGGAGGCGCCTTTCCTGCCGAGACTTCCGTTTGGGCCGGCGTTCGTCCCCTACAGCCGGTAGATCTCGCCGAACTTCGCCTCCAGGTAGTCCAGCAGGGGTTCGGCCGAGGGCGGTTCGCCGCAGGCCAGGGTCACCGTCTCGGCGGGCAGGTAGAGCGCGCCGTGCCGTTGCACCTTCTCGCGCAGCCAGCCGGTGGCGGGGGTCAGGTCGCCCTGTTCCAGCGCCGCGTCCAGATCGGGCAGGTCGCGCCGCATCGCCGCGTGCAGGCAGCCGGCATAGAGGTTGCCCAGCGTATAGGTGGGGAAATAGCCGAAATAGCCCACCGACCAGTGCACGTCCTGCAGCATCCCCTGCGAGGGCCGTTCCACCTCCAGCCCGAAGTCGGCGCGGAAGCGGTCGTTCCAGGCCGCCTCCATGTCGTCCACCGACAGGTCGCCGGCGAACAGCGCCCGCTCCAGGTCGAAGCGCAGCATGACGTGCAGGTTGTACTGCACCTCGTCGGCCTCGGTGCGGATGAAGCCCGGGCGCAGCTTGTTCGCCGCGCCGTAGAAGGCTTCCGCCCCGCCCATCCCGAAATCGCCGAAGGCGTCGGTCATGCGTTCGTAAAGCCAGCTCGTCACCGGGCGGCTGCGGCCCAGCTGGTTCTCGTAGATCCGGCTCTGGCTCTCGTGCACGCCCATCGACACGCCCCGCCCGATGGGGGTCAGGGTATAGTCGGGATCGACGCCCAGTTCATAGCAGGCATGCCCCACCTCGTGGATGGTGGAGTAGAAGCAGTTGAACGGATCGCTTTCCACCACCCGGGTGGTGATCCGCACGTCGCGGCCCGAGCCCGAGCTGAACGGATGCACCGCGATGTCGAGCCGCCCGTGCTCCCAGTCATAGCCGAAGACCTGCGCCAGCTTGCGCGACAGGCGGATCTGCGCCTCGTGGCCGAAATGCCCCTCCAGCGCCCTGGGCTGCTGCCAGGAGCCCAGGCAGGCCTCGCGCAGGGCCGAGAGCCGGGGGCGCAGGGTGTCGAACATCGCCGCGATCTCGCCCTCGGTGATGCCCGGCTCGTGGTCGTCCAGCATGGCGTCGTAAAGGTTGCGGCCGCGGGCCAGGCACGCGGCCTCTTCCCGCTTCAGCCGCACCACCTCGGCCAGCGTGGGCAGGAAGGCGGCCACGTCGTCGCCCGCCCGCGCCTCGGCCCAGATGCCCTGCGCGGCCGAGGTCACCCGCGCGATCTCCTGCGCCAGCCGGGCGGGCACCTTCGACGCCCGCTCATGGGCCCGGCGGATCTCGCGCAGCTGTGCGGCGGCCTGCGCATCGGGCGCCTCGGCCTCGGCCAGCCAGCCGGCGATCCGCGGATCGGTGCGCCGGGCGTGCAGCACGCCCTCGATCGCCGCCATCTCCTCGGCGCGCTGGGCGGCGGCGCCGCGGGGCATCACCGTCTCCTGATCCCAGCCCAGCCGGCCGGCGATCTGTTCCAGCGCGCAGGTCTCGCGCGCATGGGCCATCAGGTCGGCATAGGTGTCGGCGGTCATGCGGTTCCCTTTCGGATCGACCCCGCGCGGGGGTAAAGGCTCAGGTGGCGGGCGCGGATCACCATGACCCACAGCACGATGGCGACGACCTGGTGGGTGATCGCCACATGCAGATGCGCCGCGGTCAGCGCGGTATAGATCCCCACCACCACCTGCGCCGCCAGCAGCAGCATCACGATGTGGAACGCAGCCCGCGTGACGCCATGCGCCGAGCGCCGGCCGCGCAGCCACACGACCACCCCGAAGGCCAGCAGCAGATAGCCCGACATCCGGTGCATGAACTGCACCAGCCCGGGGTTCTCGAAGAAGGCGTGCCAGACCGGCAGGCTGCCCCCCTGCCCGTCCGGCACGTAGAAGGCATCGGCCGGGAAGAATTGCCCGTTCATCAGCGGCCAGGTGGGATAGCCGCGCCCGGCGTCGATCCCGGCCACCAGCGCGCCCAGCAGGATCTGCAGGAAGGTGAAATGCATCAACCCGGTGGAGAGGCCGAAGAGCTTGCCCTCCTTCCCCCGCCGTGCGGTCAGCAGCTCGGTCTCGGCCCGCCCCAGGGTCAGCATGTACCAGGCGATCAGCCCGAGGATGGCGAAGGCCAGCCCCAGATGCACGGCCAGGCGATAGGAGGCGACCGAGGTCATCCCCGGTTGCAGCCCGGAATGCACCATCCACCAGCCGATGGCGCCCTGCACCCCCCCCAGGGCGCCCACCAGCACCAGCCGCGGCATCCAGCCCGCCGGCACCCGCCCCGCGGCCCAGAGCCCGGCCAGGCCCACCGCCCAGACCAGCCCCACCAGCCGCCCCAACTGCCGGTGGCCCCATTCCCACCAGAAGATCACCTTGAACTCGCCCAGCGTCATCGAGCTGTTGACCAGCCGCGCCTGCGGGCTCTCGCGGTACTTGTCGAACTCCGCCTGCCAGTCCTCGGCACTCATCGGCGGCAGCGCGCCGGTGACCGGGCGCCATTCGGTGATCGAGAGGCCCGAGTCGGTCAGCCGGGTCATCCCGCCCACCATGATCATCGCCGCCACCAGCACGAACAGCACCGCGAGCCACAGCCGCACCGCGCGCCGCGCCGGCCCGGTGTCCTGTGCGATCAGCCCGCCCTGCGGCCCCGGGGGACGCGGGGCCTCGGTCACGTCCTCGAAGATGCTGCGCTTGCCCGCCATGCCAGTCTCGCCCCTGCCGCGCCCGGACATTAGGGGGCCGGGGCGGGGGCTTCAAGGCGGCAGGCTGCGGCGGACGGACGCTGCGAATTTTCCGCACTTCGCGCAGGCGGCGCGGCGGGCGGCGTGGCAGGATGCCCCGGGGGCACCATGCAACGCGATGGAGGCGAGCATGATCGTCACCGGCCCCTTCTGCGCGGCGGCCCCGCCGCATGTCCCCCTGCCCGCCGCCGAGACGGCCGGGCCCGCCCGCCCGGCCGACGCGGCCGAGGCCACCGGCCCCGCGGCCGGCTTTCCCCCGCCCCCGCCGCCGCAGCCGGTCTGGATCGAGCCCCTGCCGCTCGACCCCTTCGCCGGGCGCGAGGAGGCGGCGCAGGCCGCCTATTCCGCCGCACACCGGATCCTGACCGCGGGCGACGAGGGCTGAGCCCCTGCCCCGTTGCATTCGGGGCCGGATTGGGGTCGACTCGGGGCCGGACTTTCACCGGAAGACGGGCCGATGCAGACGATCCGCAGGTTCCTCGGCCTGATGGCACTGGCCGGGCTCGCCAGCGCCACGGCGCAGGCGCGGGCGCTGGACTGCGCGGGTCCCCTGCCCGACTGCCTGCTGGCCGAGGCGGCGGCCGCGGCCGAGAACGCGGCCCGCCCCGCCGAGCGCGACGAGATCCACATCGCCGTCGCCACCGCGCTGGCCGACCTGGGCCGGATCGACGAGGCGCTGCGGGCGGCCGCGCAGATCGGCGAGCCCTATACGCTGGCCGAGGCGCTGGGCGACATTTCCACCGCGGCGGCGCGGGCGGGGGATTTCGACCACGCCTACCGGATCGCCATCGACATCGTGGACGCGCGGGTCAGGTCGGCCCGGATCGCGGCGCTGGAACGGCTGGCAGCCGCGCAGGCCGCGGCGGGCGAGGTCGACGCCGCCTTCGACACCGTGGTCGCCATCGACAACCCCTTCCGCCGCTCCGAGGCGCAGGCGGCCATCGCCGTCTCGGTCGCCCGCACCGGCGACATCCCCGGCGCGATCCGCGCGGCCAGCCGCATCGCCACACAATACTGGTTCACCGCCGACCAGCACCGGCTGAAGATCGCCTCGGGCCTCGTCTCCCGCTCGGGCGATTTCGACCAGTTCTGGTTCTACGAGGCGCTGGTGACCATCGCCCGCATCCAGGCCGAGAAGGGCGACCTGATCGGCGCGCTGAAGACCGCCAAGTCGATCCCCGACGCGGCCGGGCGGTCGCGCGCCACCGCACGGGTGGCCGCGGTGCAGGCGGCCCGGGGCGACATCGAGGGCGCGCTGGAGACCGCGCGGCGGATCGAGGTGGCCTATGGCGATCTGGAGGCGATGGTGGCCATCGCCGCGGCGCGGGCCACGGCCGGCGATTTCCCCGCCGCGCTGGAACTGGCGGGCGAGATCGCCCGGGCCTATGGCGACTTCTCGGGGCTGGTCGCCATCGCCGTGCGGCAGGCCGGGCGCGGGCAGGTCGCGGACAGCCTCGCCACCGCCGCGGGCATCGACAACCCGCACAGCCGCACGCAGGCGCTGGCAGGCATCGCCGATGCGCTGGTGCGCCGGGGGCAGGTGCCCGAGGCGCTGGAGGTCGCGGGCCGGATCCCCGCGGCCGGCGACCGCGCCGCCGCGGTCAGGGCCATCGCGGTGGTGCTGACCGAACGCGGCCGGACCGCGGAGGCGCTGGAGGTGGCCGGGACCGCCGGCCGCCGCGACCACGGCGAGGTCGTGGTCGCCATCGCGCTGACGCAGGCCGCCGCGGGCGACACCGAGGGCGCCATCGCCACCGCGCTGTGGCTGGAGGACGACATGTACCGCGCCATCGCCCTGGCCGGAATCGCGCCGTTCGTGCGTTGAGGCCGGCGCGATTCGGCGAGATCGCCGGGCACCGCCCCTCCCCCCTCGTGGGGTGGGGGCCCGCCGCTACAGCGCCGCCACCTGCCGCGGGTCCAGCAGGAAGGGGGCCAGGATGCCGCAGGTGTCGGCGAGCGGCAGCAGGGTCTCGGGCACCTGCATCCCCACCACCTCGCGCATGAAGGTCCGCCGCGCCTCGCAGCGGGCGGCCACGGCGGGGAAGCGGGTCGCCAGGTCGCCGCGCAGCCCGGCGTCGGCGATCACGTATCCGTCCTCCATCCGGGTCGAGGCATGGGTCTCGTTCCAGGGGATCACGTCCATCTGCATCGCCATGCCCGAGGCCAAGGGCAGCGCCGAGCCCTCGGCGATGGGCGAGGACAGCCATTCCTCCACCCCGATCAGGTGGCCGGGGTTCAGGAACACCCCGAAGCGGGCGAAGGGCAGCGCGGCCTGCATCGCCGCCCAGACCTCGCCGCCGCTGACCCCCGGCCGCATCAGCCCGCACCAGCCGGACATGGCGCGGACGTAAGGAAACACGAAGTCCTCCAGATGCCCCGCCGGCACGCCCGCAGGGTCCCGCGCCAGCCAGCCCGCGCGGCAGATGTTGGCCCGCCAGTGGCAGATGTTGAAGCTGGCCGGGCAGCCCGCGCGCAGCACCTGCCCGGTCGGCCCCGACAGCCCCTGCGCCGCGCGGTCCCCGGTGGCGAAGGTCACATGCGCGCCCAAAGGCAGCCCGCCCAGCCCGGCCGCCTGCACCGCGGCGAAATCGCTCATCCCCTCGTGGAAGGCGAAGACCATCCGCCGCAGGGCAGAGGCCGCCATGTGGTTGGCGAATTCCAGCCGGGCGATCCCCGCGGCATCCACCCGGGCGCGCAGGCCATGGCCGGGGTGCATCAGCAGGTCGGTGGCGTTCTCCAACCGCGCGATCCGGCGCAGCGGGTCGGCGACGAAGGCGGGCAGGTCCAGCGCGGCGGCGGGATCCTCCACCTCGCCCGGCTCGAACCACTTCCACCCCGCGGCGCCCACCCGGCCCCGCGGCACGGCGTCGCCGAGGATCGCCGCCAGCCGCCGCCCGGGCCGAGGCTGGGACATCAGCGAGAAGCTGGAACACAACTCGGTGGCGATCTCGCCCGCCTGCACCAGCGGCGAGACGCGGGTATAGGGCAGGCATTCGTTGCCGGCCATCAGCAGCGCGGCGGAGGGGGTGACCACCAGCAGCGCCTCCTCGAACCGGGGGTCGAAGCCGGTCAGCCAGTGCAGGTTCGCCGCGTGCTCGCGGTCGCCCCAGATCACCAGCCCCTCCAGCCCCCGCGCCGCCATCGCCGCGCGCACCGCCGCCAGCCGCACGCGGTACTCCTCCAGCGTCGGCTCCGCCGGCACCTCGGGCGGGCCGTGGTCGGGCCAGTCGATGCGGATCAGCCGTGCGGTCATGGCGCCCCTCCCCTTTCTGCCAAGCCTATCCCGCCGCCCCTCCGGCTGTCTTGCGAATCCGCCGCCCGCGGCCTATATCGGCCGGCGAGAGGTTGGCGCGGGCGAGCGCCTCGCCAACCCGGTCAGGTCCGGAAGGAAGCAGCCGTAACGAGCCCCGCTTGGGTCGTTGTCCAGCCTCTCACCTCCTCCCCCCGGTCCGGTCGCCTGTCTGCGGGCTTGTCCCCCGCGGCAAAGGCTGTATAGCCAGACGACATGAGTGAACATTCCGCACCCGAAACCGGCTGGCGCGGGTCCTACGAGGGCTGGCTGGAGGCCGCCTATGCGGCCCTGATCGACTCGGGCATCGACGGGGTGAAGATCCTGCCCATCGCCAACCGGCTGAAGCTGTCGCGCACCAGTTTCTACTGGCATTTCAAGGACCGCGAGGCACTGCTGGAGGCGCTGGTCAGGCGGTGGGAGGAGCGCACCACCCGGCCGCTGGTCGCCGCCACCGGCAGCTATGCGGATACCGAGGCCGAGGCGCTGCTGAACGTCATCGGCTGCTTCCTGCCGCCGAAGGAATTCGACGACCGGCTGGAATTCGCGGTGCGCAGCTGGGCGTTGCAGGACGACAAGGTGATGGGCCGGGTGCAGGCCGCGGATGTCGAGCGGCTGGCGGCGCTGGCGGAGATGCTGCGCAGATGGGGCCACGATCCGGTGGATGCCGATGTCCGCGCCCGCACCATCTATCTGGTGCAGATCGGCTATATCTCGATGCAGGTGCAGGAGTCGCTGGCCACGCGGATGGCACGGGTGCCCAAGTACATCGAGATCTACAGCGGCGGAAGGATCCCCGAGCCGCGCGAGATCGCCCGCTTCCACGCCCGGCACGGGTTTTCGGACACCGCGTGACCTGGAGCAGGATCGGTTCGGGCGGGATCGCTGTCACTGGCGCCGCCGGATGAAGTCTCGCGCCTCCCTCCCCCTTGTGGGGAGGGATGGGGAGGGGGTCTTTCCGGGCCGCGGGCAAGCCCCCTCCCCCATCCCCTCCCACGCGGGGAGGGGAGGCGCCCTTCCTGCCGGCGATTCCACCTGAACCGATCCCGCTCTACGGCTGCGGCGTCCCGGCGGTGACCAGCGCGGCGGCCAGCTGGCGCAGATTCACCGTGCCCAGCGCCTGGCCGTCCGGCCCGGTCACCGCGATCTCGGCATCCCCGCCGGCGACCAGCCTGCGGATCGCCTCCTCCACCGTGGTGCCCTGGGGCATGCCTGCGCCGGCCGGCGTGCTGCCGGGCGGCAGCGGGGTCATCACCGCCTCGACCTGCACCACCCGGCCGCGGTTCACCTCCTTCACGAAGCTTTCCACATAGGCGTCGGCCGGGCGCAGCACGATGTCCTGGCTGGTGCCCTGCTGCACCACCTCGCCGTCGCGCAGGATGGCGATCCGGTCGCCCAGCCGCAGCGCCTCGTCCAGGTCGTGGGTGATGAAGACGATGGTCTTGCGGATCTCCTTCTGGATATCCAGCAGCACGGTCTGCATGTCGGTGCGGATCAGCGGGTCGAGCGCCGAGAACGCCTCGTCCATCAGGAGGATCGGCGCGTCGTTGGTCAGCGCCCGGGCCAGGCCCACCCGCTGCTGCATCCCGCCCGAGAGCTGGTTGGGATAGTGCTTCTCGTATCCCGAAAGCCCCACCCGCTCGATCCAGCGCATCGCGGCCGCCACCTGCCTCTCGCGCGGCAGGCCCTGCACCTCCAGCCCGTAGACCGTGTTCTCCAGCACGTTGCGATGGGGCAGCAAGGCGAATTTCTGGAACACCATCGCGGTCTTGTGGCGGCGGAACTGCCGCAGCTCGGCCGGGGTCATCTTCACCACGTCCTCGCCGCCCACCAGGATCTGCCCCGCGGTGGGGTCGATCAGCCGGTTGATGTGGCGGATCAGCGTGGACTTGCCCGAGCCCGAGAGCCCCATGATCACCTGGATCCCGCCCGCGGCCATGGAAATGTCGATGTTCCGCAGCCCAAGCACATGGCCGTGGCGCTCGTTCAGCTCGGCCTTGGTCATGCCCTGTTCGACCAGCGGCACCATGGCCGCGGCATCGGGGCCGAAGATCTTGGACAGGCCGCGGATCTCGATGCCGTATCCGTTCGCGGGCGTCTCAGCCATGCACGATCTCCCGGTGCTTCTGCAGCCGGTGGCCGAAGGCCTGGCTGATCCGGTCGAAGATGATCGCGATGCCCACGATGGCCAGCCCGTTGAACACGCCCATGGTGAAATACTGGTTGTTGATCGCGCGCAGCACCGGCTGGCCCAGCCCCTGCACCCCGATCATCGAGGCGATCACCACCATGGCCAGCGCCATCATGATGGTCTGGTTGATGCCGGCCATGATCGTGGGCAGGGCCAGCGGCATCTGCACGTTCTTCAGCTTCTGCCAGCTGGAGGAGCCGAAGGCGTCGGCGGCCTCCAGCACGTCCTTGTCCACCAACCTTATGCCGAGGTTGGTCAGCCGGATGATGGGCGGGATGGCATAGATCACCACCGCGATCACCCCGGGCACCCTACCGATGCCCAGCAGCATGACCACCGGGATCAGGTAGACGAAGCTGGGCATGGTCTGCATCACGTCCAGCACCGGGTTGACGATGCTCTGCGCCCGGTTCGAGCGCGACATCAGGATGCCCACCGGAATCCCGATGGCGATGGCGACCACGGTGCAGACGAAGATCATCGAGACCGTCCGCATCGTGTCGTCCCACATGTCGAAGAAGCCGATGACCACCAGCGTCAGCACGCTGCCCGCCACGATGGTCCAGCGGCGGCTGGCGAACCAGGCGATGGCGGCGATGGCCAGCAGCACGATGGGCCAAGGGGCGTTGAGCAGCAGCCGCTCGGACTGGATCAGGAAGATGCGCAGGGGCTCGAAGAAGCCCTCGATCGCGCCGCCCCATTCGCGGGTGAAGCCGCGGAAGCCGTCGTCGATCACGCGCCGCAGGTTGCGCAAGGTCTCGTCGTTCAGATGCGGAAACGTCTTCCACCACTCCATGCCGTCCCCCTGTCGTGCCGTTGTGCCCGCGACGCAGCGGCCTTCGGCCGTCTGCGGAAGGGCCGGAGGGCATCGCCCCCCGGCCCCTGTCCGGTCAGAGCGCCGCGCGGATCCGCTCGGCCGCCTCGGGCGAGACCCATTCCAGCCAGATCTCCTCGTTGTTCTGGAGGAAATGCCGCGCCCCGTCGTCGCCGGTCGCCTGGTTGTCGGTCATCCAGGCCATCAGCGCGTTGACCGTGGCATTCGTCCAGGCGCGGGTGTTGAGATAGGCCATCACGTCCTCGCCCGCCCGGTCGGCGAAGCTGGCGGTGACCAGCGTCTGCACCGTGTCGGCGGGCCAGTCGTTCGGCTTGGGGTCGGGGCAATCGGCGTTCGAGGTGCAGCGCGCCCATTCCTCTGCATCCAGCGCCACCCCGTGGTCGAGCTTGACCATCTCGTAGCGGCCCAGCAGCGCGGTGGGCGACCAGTAGTAGCCGACCCAGCCCTCGCCCCGCTCGTAGGCGCGGGCGATCGAGCCGTCGAGACCCGCGGCCGAGCCGGTGTCGACCAGCCGGAAGCCCGCCTCCTCGGCCCCGAAGGCGCGGTAGAGCTGCGAGGTGACCACCGTGCCGCCCCAGCCCTGCGGCCCGTTGTGCACCGCGCCGCGGCTCGCGTCCTCGGGGTCGGGGAACAGTTCGGGATGGGCGAGGGCCTCGGCGATAGTGGTGATCTGGGGATTGGCGTCGACGATGTATTTCGGCACCCACCAGCCCTGCACCGCCCCGTCCGAGATCGACACCGCGGCGCGGACCAGCCGGCCCTCCTCGATCCCCCGGTTCAGCAGCTCCGGCACCAGGTCGACCCAGCCCTCGGGCGCGATGTCGGGGGCGCCGCGCTCGACCATCGAGGTGATCGTGGGCACCGTGTCGCCGCTGATCACCGAGGCGTTGCAGCCGTAGCCGTGGGTGAGGATGAACTGGTCCAGGCTGGCCAGGACCTCGGCGCTCTGCCAGTTCATGCTGGCGATGGTCACGTCGCCGCATTGGGCCAGCGCCGGCGTGGCAAGGCCGGCAAGGGGGAACAGGACGGCGGTGGCGAGAAGACGGTTTTTCATGTCGATTCCCTGTTGCGGCGGTTTGTCGGTCTGGCCCGGGGCGGCGCCGCGATTGCCCCGGGCCGGGTTCCGGTCAGGTCTCCCCTTCCGCGAATTCGCTCATCTGCCGGGGCTTGTCCGCGCGCCCGCCCGGGGCCGAGCCCGGCCAGCCGGCCGCCCCGATGAGCCCCGGCTTCATGCCGCCCTCCCGGGGCCGCTCCGGCCGGTTTCCGTCGCGCGATGCCCTGCCATCCCTCCTTGCTACACGGGAATGTCGCCGGGGGCAACTGCGGAATGTTCACTTATGTCGATATTGGAAATCACGATCGAGCTTTGAATTGACATGGATGAACATTTCGGCGAGCGTGGCCGGGCGTCCCACCCCGAAGGCAGCCGCGATGTCGAACGACCCCCTTCTGCAGCCCTACCGGCTGAAGCACCTGACGCTTCGCAACCGGATCATGATCACCAGCCACGAGCCCGCCTATCCCGAGGACGGGATGCCGAAGGACCGCTATCGCGCCTATCATGTCGAGCGGGCGAAGGCCGGGGTGGCGCTGACCATGACCGCGGGCTCGGCCTCGGTCGCGCGCGACAGCCCGCCGGTGTTCAACAACATACTCGCCTGGAAGGACGAGGTGGTGGGCTGGATGAGGCGGCTGGCCGACGAATGCCACGACCACGGCGCGGCAGTGATGATCCAGCTGACCCATCTGGGCCGGCGGACGCGGTGGGACAAGGCGGACTGGCTGCCGGTGCTGGCCCCCAGCCACGAGCGCGAGGCGGCGCACCGCGCCTTCCCGAAGCGGATCGAGGACTGGGACATCGCCCGGGTGATCGGCGACTTCGCCGATGCCGCCGAACGGATGCAGGCCGCCGGGGTGGACGGGATCGAGCTGGAAGCCTATGGCCACCTGCTGGAACAGTTCTGGTCGCCGCTGACCAACGACCTGGAGGCGCCCTGGGGCGGCAACCTCGACAACCGCCTGCGCTTCACCTTCGAGGTGCTGCGGGCGATCCGCCGGCGGGTGGGCGCGGACTTCATCGTCGGCCTGCGCTATACCGGCGACCAGGACCTGCCCGGCGGCATGACCGCGGCCGAGGGGCTGGAGGTCTCGAAGAAGCTGCGCGACAGCGGGCTGGTGGATTTCCTGAACGTGGTGAAGGGGCATATCGACACCGACGCCGGGCTGACCGACGTGATCCCGGTGCAGGGGATGCGCAATGCGCCGCATCTGGAATTCGCCGGGCAGATCAGGAAGGCCACGAACTTCCCCACCTTCCACGCCGCCAAGATCCCCGACGTGCCGACCGCCCGCCACGCCATCGCCGCGGGGCTGCTGGACATGGTGGGGATGACGCGGGCCCACATGGCCGACCCGCATCTGGTCCGCAAGGTGATCGAGGGGCGCGAGGACGACATCCGCCCCTGCGTCGGCGCGAACTACTGCCTGGACCGGATCTATCAGGGCGGCATGGCCTTCTGCCTGCACAACGCCGCGACGGGGCGGGAGGAGACCATGCCCCATAGCGTCCCGGCCGCGCCCCAGCGCAAGCGCATCGCCGTGGTCGGCGCCGGCCCCGCGGGGATGGAGGCCGCGCGGGTGGCGGCCGAGCGGGGCCACGAGGTGACGGTCTTCGAGGCCGCCGACCAGCCCGGCGGCCAGATCCGCCTGACCGCGCGGGACGAGCGGCGGCGCGAGATGATCTCGATCATCGCCTGGCGGATGGCGCAATGCGAGAAGCGCGGCGTGCGGTTCCACTTCAACACCTATGCCGATGCCGACACCGTGCTGGCCACCGGGCCCGAGGAGGTGATCGTGGCCACCGGCGGGCTGCCGCATGTCGAGATGCTGGCGGCGGGCAACGATCTGGTCTGCTCCGCCTGGGACATCCTGTCGGGCGACGTGAAGCCGGGCGCCAACGTGCTGATCTACGACGACGCGGGCGACCATGCCGCGCTGCAGGCGGCCGACCTGATCTCGGCCACCGGCGCGGCGGTGGAGATCGTGACGCCCGACCGCAGCTTCGCGCCCGAGGTGATGGCGATGAACCTGGTGCCCTACATGCGCATGCTGCAAGGGCGCGACACCACCTTCACCGTCACCTGGCGGCTGATGGAGGTGCATCGCGAGGGCAACCGGCTGCGGGCGGTGCTGGGCAGCGACTACGGCGAGGTGCGGCGCGAGCGGCTGGTGGATCAGGTCGTGGTCAACCACGGCACAAGGCCGCTGGACGAGCTCTACTTCGCCTTGAAGCCGCAATCCGCGAACCTGGGCGAGGTGGATTACGAGGCATTGGCCACCGGCCACCCGCAGGACCTGCGCCCCAATCCCGCGGGCCGCTTCCGCGTCTTTCGCATCGGCGACGCGGTGGCGGCGCGCAACACCCATGCCGCGATCTATGACGCGCTGCGGCTGGTGAAGGATCTCTGACCCCGCGAGGCCGCCCGTGAGCCACCCGCATCTGCTGTCGCCCCTTACCCTGCGCGGGCACACCCTGCGCAACCGCATCGTCTTCGGCGCACATACCAACAACATGGCCGAGATGGGCCTGCCCGGCCCGCGCAGCCGCGCCTATCTGCTGGAACGCGCATTGGGCGGCGCGGCGATGGTGGTGTGCGAGCCGGTGCCCGCGCATCGCACCGGGGTGCTGACCCGCGGCAACTTCCTGGCCGAGACCGACGAGATCATCCCGCATTTCCGCGCCCTGACCGAGCCGGTGAAGGCGGCCGGCGCGGTGATCGTGCAGCAGATCTACCACGTGGGCGCGCATGGCGATTCCGACCTGAGCTTCCAGCCGCACTGGTCGCCCTCGGGCGGGCCCAGCTATCACGACAGCGACGGCTCGCACCGCATGACCGTGACCGAGATCGAGGAGCTGATCGCCGCCCACATCGCCGCGGCGGTGCGCTGCCGCAAGGCGGGGTTCCAGGGGGTGGAGGTCTGGGCGGCCTATCACTCGCTGCTCGACCAGTTCTGGACCCCGTGGTCCAACACCCGCGACGACGACTGGGGCGGCTCGCTGGAAAACCGCACCCGCTTCTCGCGCCGGGTGATCGAGGGCATCCGCCGCGCCTGCGGCGAGGATTTCATCATCGGCCTCGCCGTCTCCACCTCTGACGCGCATGACGTGACGCTTTCGGTCGAAAGCCTGGCCGAGATCGTGGCGCTGCACGACGCCACCGGCCATGTCGATTACGTGACCTGCGGCCACGGCGGCTATCTGGATTTCGAGCGGCTGATGCCGACCTTCCTCTTCGGCGAGAAGCTGACCGCGCCGGTGACCGAGATCCTGAAAGGCGCGGTGAAACACGCCAGGATCACCTCCGAGGCGCATGTCCGCACGCCAGAGAACGCCGAGGCGGTGATCGCCGCGGGGCAGGCCGATCTGGTCTCGATCGTGCGCGGCCAGATCGCCGACCCGCATCTGGCACGCAAGGTGGCCGAGGGGCGAGCGCAGGACGTGCGCGGCTGCATCTCCTGCAACCAGATGTGCTGGGGGCGGCGGTCGCGGGACTACTGGATTTCCTGCCTCATCAACCCTTCGGCGGGCCGCGAATGGGAATGGGGCGGCGACCGCTTCACCCCTGCCGGGGCGCCGCAGGACGTGCTGGTGGTCGGCGCCGGCCCGGCGGGGCTGGAGGCCGCGCGGGCGGCAGCCGAGCGCGGCCACCGGGTGGAGATCGCCGAGGCCGCGCCGCAGGTCGGCGGGCAGTTCCGGCTGGCCGGAATGCAGCCGCGGCGGGGGCAGATCCTCGAGCTGCTGGACTGGTACGAACGGCAATTCGCCCGGCTGGGGGTCGCGCTGCGGCTGAACACCTGTCTCGACGTGGACGACATCGCCGCCCATCCGGCCGCCCGGGTGATCCTCGCCACCGGCTCGCTGCCCGACCCGGAGGCGCGGCAACGCTGGCTGCCCTCCGCGCCCCGCCTGCCGGGGCTGGAAAACGGCAATGTCTGGTCGGCCGAAGATGTGATGCGGCGCGAGGCGCGGCTGGGCGACACGGTGGTCGTGCTGGACGAGGGCGGCAACTGGCGCGGGGTGGGCACCGCCTGGGCCATCGCCGAACAGGGGCGCAAGGTGGTGCTGGTGACCCCCGACCCCTTCGTGGGGAAAGAGATCGCCCGCACCTCGGCCGACGGCCCGGCGCGGGCGCGGCTGGCGCGGGCGGGGGCGCGGCTGGTGACCGAACATGTCATCGCCCGCTGGCACGGCAACGGCGCCACGATCCGCAGCCTGCTGACCGGGGCGGAGGAAACCGTTCCCGCCTCGGCGCTGGTGGTGGCGACCACCAACATCGCCTTCGACCCCTTCCCCGAGGCGCTGCCCGGCAAGACCCTGCACCGCATCGGCGACTGCGCCGCGCCCCGGCAGGCGGCCTATGCCTTCCACGAGGGGCGCAGGGTCGCGCTGCATCTGTAGCCGCTTGTCACTTGCCCGGCGCCGGGCGCGCGCCCATGCTGGCCCAAAGCGGAGGGCTGGGGATGGGACGTTGGGCGGCGGCGGCACTGGCGGTCTGGCTGGCGGGGCCGGCCTTCGCCCAGCAGATGACCAAGGCCGAGGAGGCGGCCTATGAGGCGCTGTGGCAGCTGTCGGCCGCGGCCGGCGAGCGCAGCGGGGCGGGCGATCTGGCGGGCGCGATCGCCATCCATGCCCAGATGCTGGCGCTGATCGACCGCGAGCTGCCGGGCGAGCCGCTGACCCGCGCGGCCATCCTGCACAACCTCGCCGGGCTCTACGCCGACCTCGGGCGGCTGGACCAGGCGCTGCCGATTGCCCAGACGGCGCTGGGGCTGCGGCAGCAGAACGGCGCGGTGGCGAATGCGCTGGCCTCCTCGCACCGGCTGATGTCCTCGATCCTCGACGATCTGGAGCGGGTGGCCGAGGCGCGGGATGCGCTGGAGCTCTCGGTCAACCTGCGGCTCAATGACCCGCAGGCGGACCAGACCTACCTGATCGGGGATTTCGCGGGGCTGGCCGTGTTCTACGCCCGCACCGGCCGGCATGACGACGCGGCCGGGATGATGGCGGAGCTGGAGCCGCTGCTGCCGCAGCTGACCACCGCCGACGTGGCGCGGGTCTTCAATGCGCTGGGCCGGGTGCAGTCGCTGGCGGGCCGTCCGGAACTGGCCGAGGCCGCGTATCGCGAGGCTGCCCGCCATGCCGCCGCCGTGCCGCGCGACGATCACACCTGGAGCCTGCAGGACCACCTGAACATCGCCGGCAACCTGGCCTCGATGCTGTTGCAGCAGGGCCGGGCGCGCGAGGCCGAGCCCCTGTTCCGCGAGACGATCGGGGTGGCCGAGGCGAGGGGCGCCGCGCCGCTGGTGCGGGCGATCCTTTATGACGGGCTGGGCGGGGCGCTGTCGGCGCTGGGGCAGTATCAGGCGGCCTACGACGCGCATCGCGTGGCGCTGGACCTGCGGCTGGCCACCCTGCCGGGGAACAGCCCGGTGCTGGCGGCCTCCTTCGCGGTGACGGGCGAGACGATCCTGCGCGCGGGCGATGCCGGCACCGCGCGGGCGGCGCTGGCCAGGGCGGTGGAGATCGCGCGGGCGGGGGGCGACCGGCGGCGCGCGGCGCAGTCGGAGCTGCGGCTGGCCGCGGCCGAGGCGGCGCTGGGACAGCCGGCCTTCGCCCGCGCCCGGGCGGCCGAGGCGGAGCTGGCGGCGCTGCTGACGGCGGACAGCCCCGAGCTGGTCTATGCCAGGATCGTCGCCGGCATGGTGGCGCTGGTCGAGGGCGAGGCGCAGGCGGCGCTGGCGCTCACCCGCGCCGCCATGGGACCGATCACCGCGCGGCTGCGGCTGGCCGGGGCGGACGCCACCGTGGCGGCGGCGGGCGGGCAGGATCTGCGGCGGCTGGTGCTGCCCATGGTCTCGGCGGCCTGGGCGGTGGACAACCGGGGCCTGATGGACGAGGCGTTCCAGGCCGCGCAATGGGCCACGATGACCGCCGCCTCGCGCGCCACCCAGCGGATGGCGGCCCGCACCGCGGCGGCAGACGGGGAACTGGCGGCGCTGGCCCGGCAGAAGCAGGATCTGGTCAACGCCTGGCAGGAGGCCGACCGCGCCTGGATCGCCGCGCTGGCCAAGGGCGAGGCGGGGGCCGAGCGCGCCCGGCTGGACGCTTTGCAAGTGCAGATCGAGGTGGCCGAGGCCGCGCTGACCGCGCGCTTTCCCGATTATGCCGCGCTGGTGACCCCGGGCGTGCTGTCGCTGGCCGAGGTGCAGGGCCGGCTGGCGGCGGACGAGGCGCTGGCGATGCTGGTCTCCGACCACGAACACACATGGGTCTTTGCGGTCTCGCATGAAGGCACGGCCTGGCACCGGGCGGAGATGACCGCCGAGGCGCTGGAGGCCGCGGTGCGCCACCTGCGCGCCGATCTCGACCCCACCGGCCCCGCCCGCGCCGCGGTGGCGCTGGACGAGCCCGATGGCCCCTCCGGCCCGACCTTCGACCGCGCCGCCGCCCATGCGCTCTACAATGCGCTGGTCGCCCCGGTGGCGGGCGTGCTGCCGCAGGGCGGCCGGGTGTTGGTGGTGGCGGACGGGGCGCTGACCTCGCTGCCGCTGGCCGTGCTGGTGGCCAGCCCGCCGCAGGGCGAGGATGCCGATCCCGCGGCGCTTTCCGCCACCGACTGGCTGGCCGGGCATCACGCCTTCGCCACCCTTCCTTCGGTGCAGGCGCTGGCCGGGCTGCGCGACCGGCCGCATCCCGGCGCGCGGCCCGGCTTCGCCGGCTTCGGCGCCCCGGATTTCGCGGGCGGCGGGCAGGCGGTCGCGGTGGCCGCGCTGTTCGACGGGCCCACCGCGCGGGGCACGGCGATCGCCGCCCTGCCACCGCTGCCGGGCACGCGGCGCGAACTGCTCGGCCTCGCCCGCCGGCTGGGCGCGGGGGAGGAGGCGCTGTTCCTCGGCCCCGCCGCCACCGAGGCGGCGGTGAAGCAGGCGGCGCTGACCGGCCTGGGCGTGGTGGCCTTCGCCACCCACGGGCTGGTGGCGGGCGACATCGACGGGCTGGCCGAGCCCGCGCTGGCCTTCACCCCGCCCCGCGCACCCTCGGCCGAGGATGACGGGCTTCTGACCGCCTCCGAGGCCGCGCAGCTGCGGCTGGATGCCGACTGGGTGATCCTGTCGGCCTGCAACACCGCCGCCGGCGACGGCACCCCGGGGGCCGAGGGGCTGTCGGGCCTGGCCTCGGCCTTTCTCTACGCCGGGGCGCGGGGGATGCTGGTCAGCCACTGGCCGGTGGGCGATATCTCGGCCGAGCGGCTGACCCAGCTGGCCGTCGCCCGCTTCGCCGAGCGGCCGGAGGAGGGGCAGGCCCGGGCGCTGGCCGCGGCCATGGCGGAACTGCGCGCCGACCCCGCCTTTGCGCATCCTTCCGCCTGGGCGCCCTTCGTGGTGGTGGGGGATGGCCGCTGACCTCCGCGCATCGGCAGGAACAATCCGGCCGGCCTCCGGTTGAACCTGCCCAAGCCGCCGGTGCGGGCCGTGAGGGCCGGCGCCGGGGCGGGTTCGCTTTGCGCAAACGGAGGAAATACCATGAAACGACTGATCGCCCTGCTGGCCGTGCCGCTGTTCGCTACCGCCGCCCTGGCCCAGACCGATGGCTCGGACGGCCAGACTTTCGGCAGCGACTGGTCGACCGACCTGGGCGCCGCGATCTTCACCGACGACACCCGGACCACCCTGCGCTCGGCCGACGAACTGCGGGCCCAGTGGGGCACGCTGTCGCCCGAGGACCAGGAGATGGTGCGCCGCGACTGCGCCGCGCTGAGCGCCGGCACGGGCGCGACCACCGGCGCGATGCCCGGCGACCCGAATGCGACCGGGGTCAGCCTGACCGCGGCGCAGATGGCCGAGCTTTGCGCGGCGGTCGAAACGCTCTGACCGCATCCGGCACGCCCCGCGGCGGCATCCTCCGGGGGGCGCGCGACCGGCGCGCCGGCTGCTCCCTCTCGGCAATCCCGCGCGCCGGTCGCAATCCGGCCTTCCGGCCCCGATGGACTATGCCCGCCGCAGCCCCTAGGTTTGCGGCATGACCGACGCCCCCGCCTATCGGGTCCTGGCCCGCAAGTACCGCCCCGAGACCTTCGCCGATCTCGTCGGGCAGGAGGCGATGGTCCGCACGCTGAAGAACGCCTTCGCCGCCGACCGCATCGCCCATGCCTTCATCATGACCGGCATCCGCGGCACGGGAAAGACCACCACCGCCCGCATCATCGCCAAGGGGCTGAACTGCATCGGCCCGGATGGCACCGGCGGCCCCACCACCGAGCCCTGCGGGGTCTGCGAACCCTGCCGCGCCATCGCCGAGGGCCGACACGTGGACGTGATGGAGATGGACGCGGCCTCGCGCACGGGGGTGGGCGACATCCGCGAGATCATCGAGTCGGTCCACTACCGGGCGGCCTCGGCGCGGTATAAAATCTACATCATCGACGAAGTGCACATGCTGTCGACCAGCGCCTTCAACGCGCTGCTGAAGACGCTGGAGGAACCCCCCGAACACGTGAAGTTCATCTTCGCCACCACCGAGATCCGCAAGGTGCCGGTCACCGTCCTGTCCCGCTGCCAGCGGTTCGACCTGCGGCGGATCGAGCCCGAGGTGATGCTGGGCCTGTTGCGCCGGATCGCCGCGGCCGAGGGGGCGGAGATCACCGAGGAGGCGCTGGCGCTGATCACCCGGGCGGCCGAGGGCTCGGCGCGCGACGCCACCTCGCTGCTGGACCAGGCCATCAGCCACGGGCAGGGCACCACCACCGCCGAGCAGGTGCGGGCCATGCTGGGGCTCGCCGACCGCGGCCGGGTGCTGGACCTGTTCGAGGCGATCATGCGCGGGCAGGCGGCGGCGGCGCTGACCGAACTCGCCGCGCAATATGCCGACGGCGCCGACCCGATGGCGGTGCTGCGCGATCTGGCCGAGGTGACGCACTGGATTTCCGTGGTCAAGATCACCCCGGAGGCCGCCGAGGACCCCACCGTGCCGCCCGAGGAGCGCGACCGCGGACGCGCCCTGGCCGCCGCCCTGCCGCTGCGGGCGCTGAGCCGGGCCTGGCAGATGCTCTTGAAGGCGATCGAGGAGGTGGCGCTGGCCCCCAACGCCATGATGGCGGCCGAGATGGCGGTGATCCGCCTCACGCATGTCGCCGACCTGCCCGACCCCGAGACGCTGATCCGCAAGCTGACTTCCGCCGCCCCCCCCGCCGGTGCGACGCATGTGCCCGCCCCCTCCGGCAATGGCGGCAACGGCGGGACGCGGATGGTGGCCCGCGGCGGCGCCCAGCCGGCCCCGGCCGAGGCCGACCCCGGGCTGCACCGCCTGGCCAGCTTCGACCACGTGGTCGACCTGGTGCGCGAGGCGCGCGACATGACGCTGCTGGTCGAGATCGAGACCGCGCTGCGGCTGGTGCGCTATGCCCCCGGCCGCATCGAGTTCGAGCCCGCGCCAGGGGCGAAGCCCGACTTCGCCCAGCGGCTGGCGCACCGGCTGCAGTCCATGACCGGGGCGCGCTGGGGCGTCTCGGTGGTCAGCGCCGGGGGCCAGCCCACGCTGGCCGAGCAGCGGGCCGAGGAACAGGCCGCGGCAAGGCTGGCGGTGGCGGGCGATCCACTGGTGGCGGCGGTGATGGCGGCCTTTCCGGGGGCCGAGATCGTGGAGATCCGCGACCTGAGCGCCGAGGCGGCGGCCGAGGCGCTGGCCGAGGTGGAAGACGAATGGGATCCCTTCGAGGACGGCTGACAAGGAGAGACGGATGCTGAAGGGCTTGGGCGGTCTTGGCGACATGACCAAGATGATGAAGGCGGCGCAGGAGCTGCAGGAGAAGATGCAGAGCCTGCAGGCGGATCTGGCCCGCATCGTAGTGGTGGGCGAGGCCGGCGCGGGGCTGGTCAAGGCCCGCTGCACCGCGACCGGCGACCTGACAGGGCTGGAGATCGACCCCTCGATCTTCGTCGCCTCGGAGAAGGAAGTGGTCGAGGATCTGATCATCGCCGCGGTGAAGGACGCGCAGGCCAAGGCGCAGGCCCGCCACCAGCAGGAGATGGGCCGGCTGACCGAGGGGCTGGGGCTGCCGCCGGGCATGAAGCTGCCGTTCTGAGGCCATGGCCGAGGCCCCGCGCGACATCGAACGCCTGATCGAGCTGATGGCCCGGCTGCCGGGGCTGGGCCCCCGCTCGGCGCGGCGCGCGGTGCTGGCCTTGTTGCGCCGGCGCGAGGCGCTGATGGCGCCGCTGGCGCAGGCCATGGCGCAGGTGGCGCTCTCGGCCCGCGACTGCATCCGCTGCGGCAATGTCTCGACCGAGGACCTCTGCCCGATCTGCGCCGACCCCCGCCGCGCCACCGGCGAGATCTGCGTGGTGGAGACCTTGGCCGACCTCTGGGCGATGGAGCGCGCGGGGGTGTTCAAGGGCCGCTACCACGTGCTGGGCGGCACGCTTTCGGCGCTGGAGGGGCTGGGGCCGGACCAGTTGCGCATCCCCGAGCTGATCGCCCGGGTGGCCGAGGAGGGTGCCGGCGAAGTGATCCTGGCGCTGAACGCCACGGTGGATGGCCAGACCACCGCGCATTACATTGCCGAGGCGCTGCCCGCCGGCGTGGCGGTCAGTTCGCTGGCGCAGGGGGTGCCGGTGGGGGGAGAGCTGGACTATCTGGACGATGGCACCATCGGCGCCGCGCTGCGGGCGAGGCGGCGGCTGTGACCCCGGTGGAGTTCATCCTGGCCGCCTGGGCCGCGGGTGAACGCGATCTCCACGCCGCCCTCGGCCGCGCCGTGCTGCGCGCCGCACCCGCGACCCCCGCCGAGGCCGAGGCGCTGGCCGATGCGATCCGCGAGGGGCTGCCGGACGAGCCGGGCGAAAGGCTGCGCGCCGCCGATGCCGGCTTCCTGCACGCGGTGGCCCGCCACGCCGCGGGGTTCGAGCCGGTGCCGGGGGCGCAGTTCCTGCGCGGGGTGCTGTCGCGGGCCGAGATCGCGCCGGTGTTCCTGCCCGGGATCGGGGAAAGCCGCACCATCGCCCTGCCCGCCGGCCGGCCGGGAATGCCGGACTTCAGCGACCCCGCCTTCGAGCCCTGGTTCGCCGCCACCGGGGCGGTGTACGGCCTCGGCCTCTACGGCGAGGAACGCGCGGTCTACCGCAGCGCGCAGTTCGCCGGCCCGGCCAGCCCCGAGCGGCGGACGATCCATCTGGGCGTGGATGTCTTCGCCCCCGCGGGCACCCCGGTCCACGCGCCGCTGCCCGGCCGGGTGGCGGCGGCGGGGTACAACGCCGATCCGCTGGACTATGGCCATACCCTGATCCTGGAACATTCGCTGGAGGGCTGCCGGTTCTGGACGCTCTACGGCCATCTGGGCGCCGGGCTGCCGCGGCAGGGGCAGGCGGTGGCGGCGGGGCAGGCGGTGGGACACCTGGGCAGCCGCGCCGAGAACGGCGGCTGGGCGCCGCACCTGCACCTGCAGCTGATCACCGACCGGCTGGGGCAGGCCGGCAAGGCGAACTTTCCCGGCGTGGGCCACCGCAGCCTCTGGCCGGTCTGGGCGGTGATCAGCCCCGACCCCAACCTGATCCTGCGGCTGCCGCCCGGCCTCTTCGCGGCCTGACCCCGCCGCGGCGGTTGACATCCGGGGCCGGGCCGCGGTCAAGTCGCGTTGGGAAGGCGGGGGTGCGCATGGGCAGGATCGGGCAGGTCGCGGCGGCGCTGGCTTTGCTGGCCGGGTCCGCCGGCGCCGAGGAGATCCACCGCGGCCCCGCGGGCGACGTGGTGATCTACGACACGCCGCCCCGGCTGATGATCGTGGGCAACGTGACGCTGGGGCCGGAGGAGGTGCAGAGCCTGGTCGAGTTCCAGGGCTTGCGCGACTATTACGGCGCGCTGGTGGTGGACCCCTCCGAGGGCGACTATGCCTACTGGACCTCGGGCTACCAGTCGCCCGAGGTGGCGCTGGAGGTGGCCTATCGCTCCTGCCTGGCCGAGGTGGGGCCGGGGCGCACCTGCGTGCTCTTCGCCCGGGTGGACCCCGAGGGCTGGCGGCCGCGGCTGGGCAACGTCATCACCCTGGGCGGGCCGGCCTCGGAAAGCTTTCGCGGCTTCTACCAGGGCGGGCTGGATCTGGGTTTCGCCGCCTTCGCCGCCTCGGCGGTCTCCAGCGGCACCGCGATCGGCAGCGACAGCCAGGCGGCGGCCGAGACCGCGGCGCTGGACGAATGCGAGAACTCCACCCGCGACGCGCTGACCCAGATGACCACCGCCGGCCGCACCGTGGCCCGGCAGAACGGCCGGCACATCTGCCGGATCATCTCGGTGCATGTGCCGAACCAGTGAACGGGCGTAGCGCGGATGGAAAGGCCGGGGGTTTCACACCCGGATCCCGTAGGGTGGGCGATCTGCCCACCACGGGACGCCGGCATGGTGGGCGCATCGCCCACCCTACTCCGCCTGCCTGCCGCGGGCCTCAGCGCACCAGGTTGTCGTCGTCGTCCTCTTCCTCGTCCTCGCCGCCCTGGGGCAGGTTGAAGAAGCTCTCAGCGTCGGAATAGTCCGCCGGCTTCTTGCTGCCCTCGGAGAGGCTGAAGTCGCCCAGCGCGGCGATGGAGGAGGGGATGCGCGCCTCGGGCGCCATGCCGAGGCTCTGTTCGGTCGAGACCAGCTTGCGCCGCTCGTCGTCCGACATCACCTTGCCCTCGGCCGCCTTGCGCTTGGCCGCCGCCTGCACCGCGGCGTCGAGCTCGGACTGCTTGCAGAGCCCCAGCGCCACCGGGTCGATGGGCTGCATCTGGCCGATGTTCCAGTGGGTGCGCTCGCGGATGGTCTGGATCGTGGGCTTGGTGGTGCCCACCAGCTTGGCGATCTGGCCGTCGGCCAGTTCGGGGTGGAACTTCACCAGCCAGAGGATGGCGTTCGGCCGGTCCTGCCGCTTGGACAGGGGCGTGTAGCGCGGCCCGCGGCGCTTTTCCTCGCCCTGCGCGGCCTGGTTGTACTTCAGCTTCAGCCGGTACAGCGGGTCGGCCTGCCCGCGCTCGATCTCGATCGGGTCGAGCTGGTTGTTGGCGATGGGGTCGAAGCCCTTGACGCCGCCGGCCACATCGCCGTCCGCGATGCCCTGCACCTCCAGCTCGTGCAGGCCGCAGAACTCGGCGATCTGGCGGAAGGTGAGCGTGGTGTTCTCGACCAGCCACACGGCGGTGGCCTTGGCCATCAGGGGCTTGTTCATCGCACGGGCTCCTTGTCTCGGCGGCGCGGATATGGCTTCTCCGGGCCGGGAAATCGGCTGCGGGCGCCTTGCCCGCGGTTCCTCGATGTCGGGGAATTGACGTGGCATATAGTGCGAAACGCGGGCGGAGGGAAGGGCCGATGCAAGGGCTGGGCAGGTGGATCGCGGCGGCTGCGCTGGTTCTGGCCGGGGCCGCGGCGGCCCGGGCGGATGGCGAGCCGGCGGGGGACTTCGACTATTACGTGATGGCGCTCAGCTGGTCGCCCGCCTTCTGCGACCTGGAGGGCGCGGCGCGGGGCGAGCCGCAATGCCAGGCCGGGCGGCGCACCGGATTCGTGCTGCACGGGCTCTGGCCGCAGTACGAGGCGGGCTGGCCGCAATACTGCCGCACGGGCGAGCGCGACCCCACCCGGGGCGAGACCGCGGCGGTGGCCGACCTGTTCGGCGGCGCGGGGGCGGCGTTCTATCAGTGGAAGAAGCACGGGCGCTGTGCGGGCCTGTCGCCGCGGGACTACTACGCCTTGGCGAGGCGGGCGTTTTCCAGCGTGACGCCGCCGCCGGTGCTGCTGGAGGCGAAGCGGCCGCTGACCGTGCCCGCCCGGCTGATCGAGGGCGCGTTCCTGGAGCGCAACCCGCAGCTGACCCCGCGGATGGTCACCGTCACCTGCCGGGCCGGCCTGATCCAGGAGGTGCGCATCTGCCTGACCCGCGACCTGGAGCCCCGCGACTGCGCCCCGGACGTGGCGCGCGACTGCCGGCTGGAGGATGCGCGGCTGCTGCCGGTGAGATGAGGCTTGGCGGGGTGAACCCCGCCCTACGTGGGGCGGGATTTATCCCGCCAAAACCACATCTCACCGCCCCGTCAATTCCTGCGTCACCCGCACCGGGCCGGGGCTGCCGCGCAGCTTGGCGCGGTAGATCACCAGGCTTTCCACCACCC
Organism: Paracoccaceae bacterium; assembly: GCA_037190175.1. Lineage (GTDB taxonomy): Bacteria > Pseudomonadota > Alphaproteobacteria > Rhodobacterales > Rhodobacteraceae > JBBCJM01. Next base: position 41,164 of record JBBCJM010000125.1, read on the forward strand.
GCATGATATAGGTGCGGGTCTCGGCGATGGGCACGGTCTCCACCCAGTCCACCGGATCCACGGCCGGGTCGCGGGGGTCGCCGAACTCGGTCACCCAGCGCCGCGGCCGGCCCGGGCCGGCGTTGTAGCCCGCGGCGATCAGCGCCACCGAGGGGCCGAACTCGTCCAAGAGCTTCTTCAGGTAGGCCGCGCCCAGCGACACGTTGTAGGCCGGGTCGGTGGTCAGGCGCGAGCGGGCGAAGGGCTGGCCGGTTTCCCTGGCCATCATCTCGGCGGTGTCGGGCATCACCTGCATCAGGCCCAGCGCGCCCACGGGAGACCGCGCCGCGGGGTCGAACTCCGATTCGCGGCGGGCGATGGAGAGCGCGAGCGCCCGGCTGACCGGCAGGCCGTCGGGCACCAGGTCGGGCACCGGGAAATAGGGCCGGTGCAGGATCAGCCCGCGCTCGGCCCCCTGCTTGGCGATGGCCAGCGCCACATGCGGCTCGCCCATCGCCAGCGCCATGTCCGCCAGCCGGTCCAGCCCCTCGGCGTCCAGCCCCTCGGCCAGATGCAGCAGGAACTGCTTGCCCCGCCCGCGGTCGCCGGCCATGAGCAGCAGCCGCGCCGCCTCCAGCACCGAGGAGCGGGCGAAGCCGGCCTGCCGCCAGTCGCCCGGCCGGCGGTCGGCGACCAGCGCGGCGTCGAGCGTGGCGCCCAGCCTTTCGGCGGCCAGCAGGCCATAATAGGCGGTGGAATGCCGCGCGGCCTGCGCCCAGGCGCTGCGGGCGGCCTCGGCCTGGCCCTGCCGCGACAGCGCCTCGCCGATCCAGAACTGCGCGCGCGAGACGCTGACCGGGGTGCGCACCCCGGCCTCCAGCCGGCGGAAGTGGGTGAGCGCGGTTCCGGGGTCGCCCAGGTGGCGCAGGGCGATGAAGCCGGCCAGGAACTCCAGGTCCGCGAAGTCGCCCCCCGAATCCAGCCCGTGCAGGGCGGCGACGCGATAGGCGGTGCGGTGCTTGCCCTCCGACACCAGTTGCCGGGCGAGGTTGCCGCGGCGGGGGCCCCAGGCGAAGGCGCGGCCCAGCTTGTCGGGCGAGCGTTGCAGGATCAGCTCGGCGGCGGAGTCGTAGAGGCCCTGGTTCATCCGCCACTGGAAACGGTCATGCGCGAGGCCCGGGTCGCCGGCCAGCGCCGCGGGCACCGCGTCGATCAGCGTGTTCACTCCCCCGGCCCCCTCGCGCAGGGCGATGCGGGCGGCGGCCAGCGCCTTCGGCCCGGGGCCGAGGCGGGGCAGCATCCGCTTCGCCTCGGCCAGCCGGCCCTCCCACAGCAGGCGGTCGGTGCGGTCGGCGTGGTCCTGGGCGCGGATCGCGGGGCCGGCGATGGTCAGGAAAGCGGCCTCGTCGCCGGCGTCGAAGGGCAGGGCGATCCAGGCGCGGCGGGCCTCGGTGGCGGCTTCCTCCGCCCGCCCGCTGGCCCGCAACGCGCCGATCAGCGCGCCGGCGCCCTTCGGGGTGGCGGGGCGGGTATTGCCGAACCAGGCCAGCACCCGGGCGGGGGTGGTGGAACGCGCGACCGCCTCCTCCCCCCGCTGCCGCAAGAGCGCGAGGCCCGGCCAGTCCGCCCGGCGGGCCAGGAAGCCTTCGTATTCCGTCAGCGTGCCCTGCCCCGCGCGCAGCCGCAGCCATTCGACCACATCGGCCCCCACCGCGCCCGACTGGGCGCCGGCCACCGCGGCCGCGGCCCAGTCCTGCGCGGCGGCGGCGTCGAGCGCCCGGCGGAGGGCGGCGGGATCCTGCGCCAGGGCAGGGACGGTCAGCAGGAGGAGGAAGGCAAGCGCGCGGATCATGGCCCGCCTGATAGGCGGCAAAGGGCCGGTCGCGCAACTCACGTTGATGCGGGATGGCAGCGGCCCGCCATCCCGCCCCGCGATCACACGAAGAACTGCGCCCCGTTGGCGCTGATGGTAGAGCCGTTGACGAAGCCCGCGTCGTCGGAGACCAGGAAGGCCACGCAGCGCGCGATCTCCTCCGGTTCGCCCAGGCGGCCGGCGGGGATGCCGGCGATGATGCTCTCGCGCACCTTCTCGGGCACCGCCATCACCATCTCGGTGGCGATATAGCCCGGGCAGACGGCGTTGGCGGTGATGCCGAACCGCGCGCCCTCCTGCGCCAGCGACTTCACGATGCCCAGGTCGCCGGCCTTGGTCGCGGCATAGTTGACCTGCCCGAACTGGCCCTTCTGCCCGTTGATCGAGCTGATCACCACCACCCGGCCGAACTTGCGCTCGCGCATCCCGGGCCAGACGGGGTGGACGGTGTTGAAGACGCCGGTCAGGTTGGTGTCGATCACCTGCTTCCACTGGTCCGGCGTCATCTTGTGGAAGGGCGCGTCGCGGGTGATCCCGGCATTGGCGACCACCACGTCGATGGGGCCCAGGTCGGCCTCGACCTGCGCGATGCCGGCCTCGGACGCCTCGTAGTCGGCCACGTTCCACTTGTAGGTCGGGATGCCGGTTTCCTTGGTGAAGGCCGAGGCCGCCTCGTCATTGCCGGCATAGTTGGCCGCCACGCTGTAGCCCGCCGCCTTCAGCGCCGTCGAGATCGCCGCGCCGATGCCGCGCGAGCCGCCCGTGACCAGTGCTACCCTTGCCATTCATTCCTCCATCAACGGCGTGTTTGAAATAGTGTTATCTGCATGAAAATGCCTGCGCAACAATATTGCGCAGGCATTCGCAGGTGCAGAAAGATCAGCCGCGTTCGACGCAGAGCGCCACGCCCATGCCGCCGCCGATGCAGAGCGTGGCCAGGCCCTTCCTCGCGCCGCGGCGGGCCATCTCGAACAAGAGCGTGTTCAGCACCCGCGCGCCCGAGGCGCCGATCGGGTGGCCGATGGCGATGGCGCCGCCGTTCACGTTCACGATGGCCGGATCCCAGCCCATGTCCTTGTTCACCGCGCAGGCCTGGGCGGCGAAGGCCTCGTTGGCCTCGACCAGATCGAGGTCGCCCACCTTCCAGCCGGCCTTCTCCAGCGCCTTGCGGCTGGCGTGGATGGGCCCCACGCCCATGATCGAGGGGTCGAGCCCCGCGGTGGCATAGGCGGCGATGCGGCCCAGCGGTTGCAGCCCGCGCTTCGCCGCCTCGTCCTCATGCATCAGCAGCACCGCCGCGGCGCCGTCGTTGATGCCGCTGGCATTGGCCGCGGTCACCGAGCCGTCCTTGACGAAGGCGGGGCGCAGTTTCTGCATCGCCTCGATGGTGGCGCCGTGGCGGATGTATTCGTCGGCATCCACCACCACGTCGCCCTTGCGGGTCTTGATGGTGAAGGGAACGATCTCGTCCTTGAACCTGCCGGCCTTCTGCGCCGCCTCGGCCTTGTTCTGGCTGGCCAGCGCGAACTGGTCCTGCTCGTCGCGGCCGATCTGCCACTGGCTGGCCACGTTCTCGGCGGTCTGGCCCATGTGATAGCCGTTGAAGGCATCCCACAGCCCGTCCTTGATCATCGAATCGATGAAGTTCAGGTCGCCCATCTTCTGCCCGGCGCGCAGGTGGGCGACGTGGGGCGACAGGCTCATGCTCTCCTGCCCGCCGGCCACCACGATGGCGGCATCGCCCAGCTGGATGTGCTGCGCCCCCAGCGCCACCGCGCGCAGGCCCGAGCCGCAGACCTGGTTGATGCCCCAGGCCGAGGATTCCTTGGGCAGGCCGGCCTTGATATGCGCCTGGCGGGCGGGGTTCTGGCCCTGGCCGGCGGTCAGCACCTGGCCCAGGATCGTCTCGGAGACCTCGCCCTTGTCGACGCCGGCGCGGGCGACCACCGCCTCGATCACCGCGGCGCCCAGGTCGTGGGCGGGGGTGTTGGCGAAGGCGCCGTTGAAACTGCCGACGGCGGTCCGCGCCGCCGAGACGATCACCACATTCGTCATGGCTGGTCCTTTCCCTGAACCCGATCAGGCGAAGAACCGGCCCCCGCCTCCCTTTCCCGGCATTATGCCGGCGGGGCCGCGAAATCAAGTTGCCGCAGGGGCAGCATCGTTTCGCTGCGATGCGGCATCGGCGCGCAGGGAGGGCCGGGATCGCTCATCGAGCCTGCCGGCTTTCTTCGCTTTCCCGGGGGGCCGGACCGGCAAGAGCCGGCAGGCTCGATGAGCGGCCCCTCTCACGCCCGCCTGCGCTGCGCCGCCTCGGCCCAGACGGGGCGCACGGTCGGGCTGCCGAACAGGTGGCCCTGCATCCGGTCCACCCCCTCGGCCTGCAGCCAGCGCGCCTCGGCCTCGGTCTCCACCGATTCGGCCACGGTCATCATGTCGAAATGCCGGCCCACCGCGATCAGCGCCCGGGTCAGCGCCTGGTTGTCGGGGTTGCGGTCGATGCCGCGGATGAACTGGCCGTCGATCTTGATGATGTCGAAGCAGAAGTCGCGCAGGTAGCGGAAGGAGGAGAACCCGGCCCCGAAATCGTCCAGCGCGAAGCAGACGCCCAGCCCCCGCACCTCGTCCATGAAGGCCACCACGATCTCGGGCACCTGCATGGCCGAGGTCTCGGTGATCTCCAGCACCAGCCGTTCGCCCGCGGTGGGGTCGGCCGCCAGCCCGTGCTGCAATACCCGCATCCAGCGCGGAAAGCCGATGGACCGGGCCGACATGTTCACCGCCACCCGCAGCGCGGGATAGCTGCGCAGCGCCTCCAGCCCCAGGGCCAGCGCGGCGCAGTCGATCTCGCGCCCCAGCTCGATGGTTTCCACGAAGGGCATGAACTCCCGCGCCGGGATGCTGCGGCCGGTGGGGTCCAGCACGCGGATCAGCCCTTCGTACATGGCGATCTTGCGCGGCTCGGCGCCCCAGACGATGGGCTGCCAGGCCAGCGCCAGCCGGCGCGAGCGCAGCGCCTCGCGCACCATGGCCAGCGACTGCGCCGATTGCTCGCCCATGGCGAAGGCCAGCGGGCTGGCCTCCGAACTCAGGTGATCCGCCAGCGGTATGTCCATCTGTGGTTGCCTTTCGCCGCCCGAACTTTCGCCAGACTTGCGCCCCGGGGGTTAATCCGTGGTAAAGATTCCCGGTTCGTTCCAATTTGAGCCAATTCACGCGAGGCCCCGATGACCTGCCGCTGCCCCTGGTGCGGGGACGATCCGCTCTACGTCGCCTATCACGATACCGAATGGGGCGTGCCCGAGCGCGACCCCCGCGCGCTGTGGGAGATGCTGGTGCTGGAGGGGTTCCAGGCGGGCCTCGCCTGGATCACCATCCTGCGAAAGCGCGAGGGGTTCCGCCGCGCCTTCGCCGGCTTCGACCCCGCGGTGATCGCCGGCTGGGGTTCCGAGGAGGTGGCAAGGCTGCTGGCCGACCCCGGCATCGTGCGCCACCGGGGCAAGATCGAGGGCACCATCGCTTCCGCCCGGGCGTATCTGGAGCTGGAGGCGGGGGAGGGCTTTTCCCCCTTCGTCTGGTCCTTCGTGGAGGGCCGGCCGCTGCGCACCGCGGCCAGTACCCTGCGCGAGATCCCCGCCGCGCCGCCCGTGGCCGTCGCGCTGTCGAAGGCGCTGAAGAAGAGGGGCTTCAAGTTCTGCGGCCCCGCGATCACCTATGCCTTCATGCAGGCGGCGGGGCTGGTGAACGATCACCTGACCGGCTGTTTCCGCCACGCCGAGGTGGCGGACTGACAGCTCACCAGTTGTCCGGCCCCTTGTCGGCGAAGCGGCGGGCCAGGAAGTCGATGAAGGCGCGCACCTTGGGTTGGGTGAAGCGGCCCGGGGGATAGACGGCGTAGATCCCCAGGATCTCCACCGGCAGGCCGGGGATCGCCTCTTCCACCTGCCCTTCCCGCATCGCCTCGGCATAGAGGAACGAGGGCAGATAGGCGATGCCAAGGCCCGAGACCGCGGCGTTCAAAAGCGACTGGCCGTCGTTCACCGTCAGCCAGCCGGCCGTCCTCACCTGCCGCTTCTCGCCCGAGGCGGTGGGCAGGCGCCAGACATTGCCGTTGGCCTGGCTGGAATAGTGCAAAAGCTTGTGCTCGTTCAGGTCGTCGATCCGCTGCGGGCGGCCGTACCGCTGGAAATACGAGGGCGAGGCGATCATCCGCCGGGTGGTGTCGGTCAGCTTGCGGGCGCGCAGGCTCGAATCCTCCAGGTCCCCCACCCGGATCGCCATGTCGAATCCTTCGGAGATCAGCTCCACATAGCGGTTGTTCAGCACCATGTTCACGGTGATCTCGGGGTATTCCGCCAGGAAGTCGCCCAGGATCGGCGACAAGAGGCTGACGCCGAAGTCGGTGGCCACCGACACCCGCAGCAGTCCCGAGGGCGCCGATTGCATCGAGGTGACCAGCGCATCGGCCTCGCCCGCGTCGTTCAGCACCCGGCGGGCGCGGTCGTAATAGGCCAGGCCGATCTCGGTGGGCGACACGCGGCGGGTGGTGCGGTTCAGCAGACGCGCCCCCAGGCGCGCCTCCAGCGCCGAGACGTGTTTCGACACCGCGGACTTGGAGATGCCCATCTTCTTGGCGGCGTCGGTGAAACCCCCCTGGTCCACCACGGTGGCGAAGGCTTCCATCTCGGTCAATCGGTCCATTGGCGTCCCCAAGGCAGGCAGTGCAGCAGCTGGCGCCCGTTCTGGTCGCCAAATCGGGCACAATGACGGCGGTTACGCGACGATGCGGGGGAATTCTGTGGATCGTTCGGGGCAGGGAAACGGGAATCAGCCCCGCCGCGCCATCCAGCGGGCCAGAAGCGGCACGCAGCCCACCACGATCGCGATGCGCAGGATGTGGTGCAGGGCGACGAAGGCCACGTCGGCCTCGATGGCGATGGCCACCAGGCTCATCTCGGTCAGCCCCCCGGGGGCGAAGGCCAGCACCACCTGTTCCACATCCTCGCCGATCAGCCGCGCCACGACGAGCGCGAAGAGGAAGGCCAGCACCATGGCGATCAGGATCGCCCCCAGCCCCTGCAACAGCGCCATCGCCACCTCGCGCGCCCGCGTGCCCACGAAGCGCGCGCCCATGGTGGTGCCGATGATCACCTGCGCCAGGATGACGACCTCGGGCGGCGGCGCGCTGGAGGTGAGCCCGGCCAGATGCACCGCCCCGCTGAGGATCATCGGGCCCAGCAGCGTGGGCGCCGGCAGCCGCAGCCGCAGCCCCATCCAGGCGCCGGCCAGGCCGCAGGCGGTCAGGATCGCGATGTCCTGCCAGGCCATGGCGGTCAGCGGCGGCCCTCCGGTGGTGCTGCCGACGGCGCGCCCCTCGATCACGCGGAACCACAGCCCGATGATCGCCAGCACGACCACGATGCGCGCGGCATGGGCCAGGATCACCCGCCGCTCGTCGCCGCCATACTCGCGGGCCAGCGCCGTCATCTCCACCAGACCGCCCGGCATCCCGGCAAAGAAGGCGGTCTTGCGGTCGAAGCCGGAAAAGCGGGTGTACCAGGGCAGCGAGACCGCCGCGGTGACCGCGAGATAGAGCGCCATGAGGCCCAGCGAGAGGGTCCAGTCGCCCAGCCGGCCCAGGAGCTCGGGCTTGAACCCCGCGCCCAGCAGCACCCCGATCACCGTGACCAGCGCCGGGCGCAGCCGCGCCGGCCCCCGGATCGGCGCGCCCGACACCGCGGCGATCAGCGCGAAGGTCAGCGGCCCCAGCATCCAGGGCAGCGGCAGGCCCGCCAGGAAGAAGGCCACGCCGCCCGCCGCGCCGATCGCCAGCGCCAGTGCCATGCGGAGAAGGGGAGGGAGGGAGAACGAGGACACGCCCCCCTGCTAGCCCCGCCCGCCGCGCGTGGCAAGCGCCGCGGGGCGGGAAACCGTTTTCGCGGGCGCGGGTTGCGAAGGGTGCTTGCCTATTTCCGACAGAAACACTAGGAGACTCGGGATCGAGCCCGGCGCCAGATCGGTGACCACGCCGCACGGGCGGCGGGAAAGGATGCAAGTCATGGCAGGAACGGGCGATTTCGCGGCGCTGCTGGCGCTGGACGGGCTGGCGCGGCGGCAGGGGGCCGGCGGGCTGCACCCCCGGCTGCGGCAGGCGGTGGAGGAGGACGGGCGGTGGCGGGCCCATTCCGCGGGCCCGGCGGTCGGGCTGCGCGGGGAGCGGCCCGCCGATGCGGTGCCGCTGCGCCCCGCAGACCGCAGCGAAAGGCGCCGCGCATGAGGCCCGATCCGCTTTTCGACGACCACCTGCCCGGCGCCGACGCGGTGCCGGTGGCGAGCCTGGGGCTCGACGTCTTCGAGACCGGGCTGCTGGCGGTGATGCGGCACTTCATGCAGTCCTTCGCCCAGCCGCAGGGCCAGGGCTGGCAGCACGCGCTGGCCATCGCCGCGGAACGCTGGGGGCCGGAGGAAGGGCCCTGCGCCGCCTTCGCCCTGCTGCGCGTGGTGCAGGAGATGCGCCGCGCCCGGGTGGCGGAGTTCGGCTTCGCCAACCCCCTGTGCCCCGCCTGCCGCGACCATGCCACGCCCGAGGAGGCGGCGCTGGTCATGATGCTGCACCACATGCGGCGCAACCGCACCGGCCCGGCGCGGCTGCGGCTGGCCGAGGTCACCGGCGGGCTGGCCGACGCCCGGCTGGTGGAGGCCGGGCTGATGCTGGCCGCGCGTTTCCCCGCCCAGACGCCGCGCCCGGCGCTGCGGCTGGTTCACTGAAAGGACCCCGATGTTCGTCACCACCGCCCGCTTCGCCACCCCGCACGGGTCGAAATACCTGCAACAGCTGTGCAAGCACTTCGCCCACAAGGTGGAGGTCAGCTTCGACGACAGCGCCGGGCGGGCGAAGCTGCCCACGGGCCAGGTGGATCTGGCGGCCGACCCCGAGGGCCTATCCGTCACCCTGCGCGCCGAGGGGATCCGCGAGATGATCGAGGCGCGCTATGTGGTGGACAAGCATCTGGCCACCTTTGCCCACCGCGAGGGCTTCACCGGCTTCCAGTGGCAGATGGGCTGACCGCAGCCCCCCGCCCCTGCTATGACGGCGGCGGGGGTAATGGGATGTTCGACCTGGTGATCTTCGACTGCGACGGGGTGCTGATCGACAGCGAGATCATCAGCGCGCAGATGCTGGTCGATGAACTGGCCCGGCTGGGGGTGGCGATCGACCTGCCCTATGTGGCGCGGCATTTCCTGGGCCGCAGCTATCCCACGGTGATGCAGCAGATTCGCAGCGACTTCGGGCTGGACCTGCCCCCTGCCTTCGAGGACGAATACCGCGCCCGGCTGCTGGCGGCCTTCGAGACGCGGCTGCAGGTGATCCCGCATGTGGCCGAGGTGCTGGAGGCGATCGCGGTGCCCTTCTGCGTCGCCACCTCGTCCAGCCCCCGGCGGGCGCAGCGGTCGCTGCAGATCGCCGGACTGTGGGGGCGGGTGGAGGGACGGCTCTTCACCGCCTCGGAAGTGGCGCGCGGCAAGCCGGCGCCCGACCTTTTCCTGCATGCCGCGGCGCGGATGGGGGTGCGGCCCGGGGCCACGCTGGTGATCGAGGATTCGCTGACCGGCATCCGCGCCGCCCATGCCGCGGGGATGGAGGTCTGGCGCTTCACCGGGGCCAGCCACCTGCGAGGCGTCGCCGAGCCGGAACCGGAGGACGCCCGGCCCGACCACCGCTTCGACAGCTTCGCGGGCTTCCTTGGCAGCCTTGCCGAGCGTTCGGCCCGGCGGAGAGCGCCGGGGGGCCGTCTGCCCCCCGGACCCCCCGAGGATATTTGAGACACCAAAGAAAGCAGGAGGGAGTTCAGCCCTTCTCCGTTTCTGCCGCGCCGGTGAACTTCGCCACCAGTTTCAGCGCGCCCTGCGCCTTCTTCCAGTCGCCGCCCTCGATGGCCTTGCGCATGACGCCCAGCAGCTTGTCGGCCTGCCGGTCGCCACCCCCGGCCAGCGCCTCCAGCCGGGCCTCGTGATCGGCGAAGGCGGCCTCGACCTTCGCCTGCCCCCGGGCGGCGTCGCCGGCCTCGCCCGCGGCCTTCTGCGCCTTGCGGTAGGACTTGTCGAAACGGTCCAGCAGCCCCTCGGCCTTCCTCAGCTTCAGCGCCCCCGCGGCAGCGCGGGCGTCGGAGAGCAGGCCCGGAAGCTCGCGCTCCCCCTCCAGCCCGGCCTTGCCGAGTTCCTGTTCCAGCTCCGCGATCCGCGCCTTCAGCGCCTCGGCCGCCTCGGCCTTCAGCGCCTCGGGGTCGTCCTTGCCCTTGCCGCCGCGGCGGGTGCGGGTGGCGGCGCCGCCGGGGGCGATCAGGCGGGCGGCGGCGCGGGCATCCTCGTCGTCCTCGTCGTCGCCGTCGTCGTCGCCCAGCTCGCCGCCGCCAGGCAGCAGGATCTTGGGCTTGAACTTGTTGAACCCCATCTCGCGCAGCATCGACTTGATGCGTTTCTTGAGGCTGGCGGGCGGGTCGTCGTTCTCGCATTCGAACTGCAGCACGCCCGATTGCAGGGTCAGCGTGCCATAGGCGCCCTTGCTGGTGCCGGCCTCCTTCTTGGCCTGCTTGCCCAGGAAGGCGGGGTTCTTGCGCTTGTGCGCGGCGATCATCACCGGGTTGTTCTTGTCGCCGGTCTGGTAGACGCCGAAGTTCAGCGGCCCGGCCTTCAGCTTGCGCAGCACGTCCTCCAGCGGCATGAACGGGCTGTCCTCGTCGTCTTCGTCGTCGCGGCCCTTGCGCCCGGGCTTGTCCTTTTTCACCATGTCCTCACGCTCTCCAATCGGGGGGCGGCCCGGCGGGGCCGATGAATGCGGTGCGGCGCGAAATCCTGCGCCTGCCCCAGTGTTAGCACGCCATGCCCCCCCGGCAAGCCGGGTTTGCGCGCGGGGGGGAAATCGGTCAGATTGCCGCCCGGCAAGCGAGGCAGGCATGAACCGGATCGAGCCCGACACCACCCCCCTGGACGATGCCGCCCGCGCGGGATGGCTGTCCTATGTCGGCGGGCTGACGCAGGACCAGATCGCGGCCGAGATGGGGGTCTCGCGCCAGCGGGCGCAAAGGCTGGTGGCGCGCGCCATGGCCGAGGGGCTGATCCACGTGCGGCTGAACCACCGGCTGGCCACCTGCCTGCGGCTGGAGGCGGAACTGGCCCGCCGCTTCGGCCTGGGCGAGGTGCGGGTGGCGCCGGGGCTGGGGGCGGGGGCGGATCCGGCGCGGGCCACGGCCTCGGTCGCCGCGGCGGTGCTGGAGCGGCATCTGGCCCGGTTGGAGCCGCTGGTCATCGCCTTCGGCACCGGGCGGTCGCTGGCGGCGATGGCCGACGAGGTGGTGGCGCAGGACGCCGCGCGGCACCGCGTGGTCTCGCTGATCGGCAATATCGCGCAGGACGGTTCGGCCAGCTTCTATGACGTGATCCTGCGGATCTCGGAACGCCTGCGCACGCCGCATTATCCGATGTCGGTGCCGGTGGTGCTGGCCACGGTCGAGGAACGCGCGCGCTATCACGCGCTGGCCCCGGTGCAGGCGGTGGTGCGGCTGGCGCAGCAGGCGGACGTGACCTTCGTGGGCGTGGGCCAGATGGGCGACGACGCGCCGCTTTACAAGGACGGCTTCGTCAGCCGCGAGGAACTGATGGCCATGCAGGCGGCCGGGGCGGCGGGGGAACTGGCGGGCTCGGTCTATGACGCCGACGGCAGGTACATCGAAACCCCCCTCTCCGCCCGCATGGGCGGGGTGCGGGTGGAGCCCGGGCGGGCCGCGCCGGTGATCGGCGTGGCCGCGGGCCGGTCCAAGGAACGCGCCCTGCGCGCGGCGCTGGCGGGGCGACTCATCAACGGCCTGGTCACCGACGAACCCACCGCCGAGGCGCTGCTCTCCTGATCCCCCTTGTTCCGCCACGGGAATTTCCCGTTGACAACTCGCCTGTCTCGCTGCGATCATTTGCTCACGTTGTGGGCATATGCTCACACCCAGGGAGGAAGAACATGACACTCACGATCCGGGCGCTGATGGGCGCCTCGGCCGTCTGCGCGCTGACCGCCGCAGCCGGGGCCGAAACGATCACCGTGGCGACCGTGAACAACGGTGACATGATCCGGATGCAGGGCCTGATGGCCGACTTCAACGCCAGGCACCCCGACATCGAGGTGCGCTGGGTGACGCTGGAAGAGAACGTGCTGCGCCAGAACGTCACCACCGACATCGCCACCGGCGGCGGGCAGTATGACGTGATGACCATCGGCACCTACGAGGTTCCGATCTGGGGTGCCCAGGGCTGGCTGGTGTCGCTGAACGACCTGCCGGCAGAATACGATGTGGACGACATCCTGCCCGCGATCCGCGGCGGCCTGACGGTGGACGGCAACCTCTACGCCGCGCCGTTCTACGGTGAGTCCTCGATGGTCATGTACCGCAAGGACCTGATGGAGGCCGCCGGCCTGACCATGCCCGACGCGCCGACCTGGGCCGAGATCGAGGCGGCCGCGGCGGCGATGACCGACAAGTCGAAGGAACAGTACGGCATCTGCCTGCGCGGCAAGGCGGGCTGGGGCGAGAACATGGCCTTCCTGACCGCCATGTCCAACAGCTTCGGCGCGCGCTGGTTCGATGAGGGCTGGAACCCGCAGTTCGACAGCCCCGAGTGGAAGGCGACGCTCGACTTCTATCTGAACCTGATGAACAACTACGGGCCGCCCGGCGCCTCGAACAACGGGTTCAACGAGAACCTGACGCTGTTCCAGCAGGGCAAGTGCGGGATGTGGATCGACGCCACGGTCGCCGCCAGCTTTGTCACCGGCCGGGATTCCACGGTGGCCGAGCATGTGGGCTTCGCGCTGGCCCCCGACAATGGCCTCGGCAAGCGGGGCAACTGGCTGTGGGCCTGGTCGCTGGCCGTGCCCTCGTCCTCGAAGAAGCAGGACGCGGCAAAGACCTTCATCAACTGGGCGACCAGCAAGGACTATCTCGCGCTGGTGGCCGAGAACGAGGGCTGGGCCAACGTGCCGCCCGGCACCCGCACCTCGCTGTATGAAAACGCGGAATACGCGCAGGTGCCCTTCGCCAGGATGACCATCGACTCGATCAACTCGGCCGATCCGAACAACCCGACCGTGCAGCCGGTGCCTTATGTCGGCGTGCAGTTCGTGGCGATCCCCGAGTTCCAGGGGCTGGGCACCAGCGTGGGCGAGCTGTTCTCGGCCGCGCTGGCAGGGCAGCAGACCGCCGATCAGGCGCTGGCAGCGGCACAGGCGCTGGTGGCCGCCGAGATGAAGGACGCCGGCTACAACTGAGCCCTGCGCGGGAATCCACCCGAGCCACGGCATCAGGTCTCGCGCCTCCCTCCCCTCCGTGGGGGAGGGATGGGGTGGGGGGCTCGA
>JBBCJM010000126.1:0-6199 GCA_037190175.1 Paracoccaceae bacterium
GTATCGCGGCATCGCGCTCGGCCGCATCCAGCCGCACGAAGGCGCGGGTGAGCTTCGCCCGGTAATCCTCGAAATTCGCGACGGGAAACCGCCCCGGGGCCATGAATCGGTGGCCCTCGGTCGTGTCGCCCGCCGCGATCCCGTCGACCTCGAAAGGCACCACCGCCGGGCCGCCCTCGTCATGCAGCAGGCAGAGGATCGAGCGCAGCGGCCGCACCCAGCGCAGGGAGCCCGAGCCCCAGCGCATCGACTTCGGCCAGGGGAAGGTGCGGATCACGCCTTCCACCACCCCGGCCACGATCTCCGCCGCCGGCCGGCCGGGCTTCTCGATCACCGCGAAATAGACCTCGGCCTTCTTGTCCGCCCTGATCTCCAGTTGCTCGCGGGTGAGCCCGGTGGAACGCAGGAAGCCTTCCACCGCCGCGGCCGGCGCGTCCACCCGCGGCCCCTTGCGCTCCTCGCGCACCGGGCGGCTTGTCGCGTCCAGCCCCTCCACCACCAGCGTGAGCCGGCGGGGGGTGGAGAACGTCCCGGCGTGGGCATAGGTCAGCCCGGCCTCGACCAGGCCCTCGGTCACCATCCGGCGCAGGTCCTCGCGGGCGCGGGGCTGCATCCGGGCGGGGATTTCCTCGGAGAAGAGTTCCAGCAGCATGTCGGGCATCGGTCAGGTCCCTTCGCGGGAGGGTTGCGGCGGACAGCCGGGCGGCATCGGCCGGCCCTCGAAAACCTCGCGCCCGCAGGCGTTGAGCTGGGGCCAGACGAAGACCAGCCCCTCGGGGGTGACGGCCACCACCCGGTCGATCCCCCAGGGCTGGTGCGCGCGCGAGAGGAACACGGGCACCCGTCCCGAGGCGATGCCCTGGTCGAGCGCGCCGGCGTCGAAACAGGTGAACCAGCCGGGGGTGACCAGCGCCTCGGCGCCCTCGTAGGGCAGGTGGGTCTCGGCCGAGGGCGCCGCCCCGGTCAGCCGGGCGCAGGCGCGATAGCGCAAGGGGGAGGAGGCGGCGTCGATCCCCTGGAAGCCGGTGACCGGCAGTACCTCCTCGGTCCCGTCGCGGCGGGTGACCACGATCTCGGCCGCGGCCGAGGTGGGGTCGATGCGGTGGTAATAGCCGCGGGTCTGCAAGTACCACATCGCCCCGCCGCCAAGGACGGCGACGGCGAGCATCGCGAGGATGCCGAGGCGGGCGAGCGAGAGGCGCATCCTCAGACCGAAGCCCCCGCCTCGGTGGTGACGAAGGCGTCGGCGCATTTCCTGGCCAGGGCGCGGACGCGGCCGATGTAGGCCTGCCGCTCGGTGACCGAGATCACCCCGCGGGCGTCCAGGAGGTTGAAGAGGTGGCTGGCCTTGATGCACTGGTCATAGGCGGGATGGGCCATGACGATGCGCTTGCCGGTCTTCGGGTCCTCCGCGGGGAAGGCCAGCAGGCGGTCGCATTCGGCCTCGGCGTCCTCGAAATGCCGCAGGAGCATCTCGGTCGAGGCGCCGTCGAAGTTGTGGCGGGAATATTCCTCCTCCGTCTGGCGGAAGATGTCGCCGTAGGTCAGCGGGATCGGGCTCTGCGGATCGTTGAAGGGCATGTCCATCACGTGGTCGATGCCCAGGACATACATCGCCAGCCGCTCCAGCCCGTAGGTCAGCTCGCCCGAGACCGGGCGGCAGTCGTGGCCGCCGACCTGCTGGAAATAGGTGTATTGCGAGACCTCCATCCCGTCGCACCAGACCTCCCACCCCAGACCCCAGGCGCCCAGGGTGGGGCTTTCCCAGTCGTCCTCGACGAAGCGGATGTCGTGCAGCGCGGGGTCGATGCCGATGGCGGCGAGCGAGCCGAGGTAGAGTTCCTGCAGATCCGGGGGCGAGGGTTTGATCAGCACCTGGTACTGGTAATAGTGCTGGAGCCGGTTGGGGTTCTCGCCATAGCGCCCGTCCGTGGGCCGGCGCGAGGGCTGCACATAGGCCGCGGCCCAGGGCTTGTTGCCCAGGCTTCGCAGGGTGGTGGCGGGGTGGAAGGTGCCCGCGCCCACCTCCATGTCATAGGGTTGCAGGATCGCGCAGCCGCGGGCGGCCCAGTAGGCTTGCAGCCGCAGGATGATCTCCTGAAAGCTCCTGGGAAGTCCGGTGGTGGTCGGCATGGCGGGCCCCTCGCGCAGCGGCGCCCTGCTCATAGGGTCAGGCCCCGGCAGGGTCAATGCGGCGCCGGGCCGGCCACCCTCAGGGCGCGGCGGCCAGTTCCTGCCGGCGCTTCTCCAGCACCTCTTCGCGCGGGCGCCAGGCATAGCGGGTGTCGGCCCGCACCGGGGCCCAGTAGACCACGCCGCCGGTCCGCCAGGGGTCGAGCACCAGCCCGTCGTAGAGGCTGTCGCCCTTGCGGCTGATCACCGCGGTGGAATGCTCGATGCGCAAGGCCGTGGCCGGGGCGATGGCGCGGTGCAGGTCCAGCGTGAGGAAGCCTTCCTGCTTCAGCCGCGCCTCGATGTCCTCGGCCCAGTGGTAGCACAGGCCCCGCGGCCGCAGCCCCATGTTGACCTTGGTGTTGTGGATCAGGGGCGGGTCGGTGATGCCGTATTCCACCACCAGTTGCCGGGTGTAATTGAAGGTCACCCGGGCCGCGCGCGCCGCCTCCTCGCGGTCGACCCCCTCGCCCAGGGCCAGGATGTCGCGGGCGAGATCCGCCATCCGCTGCGACTCGTCGCCCTCCAGCCGCGGCGGCGATCCGCAGGCGGCCAGCGCCAGCAACCCGGTCAGGACGGCCCGCCGCTTCACCCGCCCTGCCCTTCCGGCAGCCCGCGGAACCCCTGCGCCACCACGAATTTCTCGGACGAATCCGAGCGGGAGGAGGGCGGCTTGACGTTCGCCACCTTGCGGAAGGCGCGTTTCAGCGTGGCCTGCATCTCGTTCTCGGCCCCGCCCGCCAGCACCTTGGCCACGAAGGTGCCGCCTTCCTCCAGCACGTCGAAGGCGAAGGCCAGCGCGGCCTCGACCAGCGCCACGATGCGCAGGTGGTCGGTCGCCTTGTGCCCCGAGGCCGCGGCGGCCATGTCGGACATCACCACGTCGGCCTTGCCGCCCAGCCAGCCCTTGACCAGCGCGTCGGCCTCCTCGGACAGGAAGTCGAGCTGGTGGATCTCGGCCCCCGGGATCGGCTCCACCTTCTGCAGGTCCACCCCGATCACCCGGCCCACCGGCTTGCCCTTCGTCTCGCCCAGCGCATTGACCCGCGGCACGGCCACCTGGCACCAGCCGCCCGGCGCGCAGCCCAGGTCCACCACCCGGGCGCCGGGCTTCAGAAAGCCGTACTTGTCGTCCAGTTCCATGATCTTGTAGGCGGCGCGGCCGCGATAGCCCTCGCGTTTCGCCCGCTGCACATAGGGGTCGTTCAGCTGCCGGTCCAGCCACAGGGTGGACGACAGCTTGCGCCCCTTGGCGGTCTTCACCTTCACCCGCAGGTCGCGGCTGCCCCTTCCCCCGTCCGTCACGGCGCGTCCTCCAGCACCCCGTCGGCGCTCATCTGGGCGTAAAGAAGCCCCTCGCGCAGCCCGCGGTCGGCCACCGACAGCCGGTCGGTGGGCCAGATCCGCATCAAGGCTTGCAGGATCGCCGCGCCCGACATGATCAGCGTATGGCGGTCGCGGCCGATGCGCGGATCGGTGCGCCGCCCGTCCGGCCCCAGCGCCAGATAGTCGCGGATCACCAGGTCGATCTGTTCCGAGGTCATGGTCAGCCCGTCCACCTTGGCCCGGTCGTAGCGGCGCAGCCCCAGATAGGAGGCCGCCACCGTGGTGATGGTGCCCGAGGTGCCGATGATCTGGAACCCGTCGCGCGCGGTGCCGGCCCGGGCGGGGGCGAAATTGGCCAGGTTCTCCTCGAAGAACCAGCTCATCAGGGCAAAGCGCGCGGCGTCGTCCTCCACGTCGCCGAACTGCTCCTTCAGCGTGGCCACCCCCCAGGGGACCGAGATCCAGTCCACCACGCGGGCCAGCCCCTCGCCCTCCTCGCGCCGCAGCCCCTCCTTCAGCAGCATCATGGCGCGCGGGCGGTCGGGCGGGGCGACGCGCGACAGGTCGATCCACACGAGCTCGGTCGAGCCCCCGCCGATGTCCACGATCAGCACCTGTTCCGCCCGGGTGCTGACCAGCGGCGCGCAGGAAATGACGGCCAGCCGCGCCTCCTCCTCGGGCTGGATGATCTCCAGCGTGAGCCCGGTCTCGCGCCGCACCTGGCGGATGAAGTCGCGGGCGTTGCGGGCGCGGCGGCAGGCCTCGGTCGCCACCAGCCGCATCCGGGCCACCCCGTGCTTCTCCAGCTTCTTCTGGCAGATCCGCAGCGCCTGCACCGTGCGGCCCATCGAGGCGCGGCTGAGCCGGCCCGAGGCTTCCAGCCCCAGCCCCAACTGCACGGTCTTGGAAAAGCTGTCCACGACATGGAACTGCGCCCCCCGCGGGCGGGCGATCAGCATCCGGCAGCTGTTGGTGCCCAGATCCAGCGCCGCGTAAAGCGGCGCCGGCCCGGGCTCGGGGGAGGTGGACGGTTCGACCGCGGCCTCGCCCGGGGGCAGGTCCAGCGGGATCGCGTCCTCCTCCCGGGGACGCTCGGGCGTCATATGAAACGCCCTCCATTCATGGTTGGGGGTCAGAGTAACGGCCGCGGCCCCCCGGCGCAAGGCTTGAGGGGCGGACATGAGCCCGGCCTCATGTTTCCCTTGAGAAGAATGGGCGTTGCGCATGCTCGCCGCGGGCCGCGGCGGCTGCTATGACGGCGCCGTCGCGGAACGGCTGCGACAGGTCGAAAAACGGCGCTGCCTGTCGCTGCGAGGCAACTAGAACGGCGGGCGAGGTCAGGGGAGCGGGGCGATGCCGGCGGTGACGGTGGTCTATTGGCGCGACATTCCGGCGCAGGTGATCGTGGGCTCCGGCCGGCGGGCGGCGGCCAAGGTGCAACTGCCCGAGCGGTTCGAACAGGCCATCGACCGCTGCGCCATGAAGGTGGGCGCGCGGGACACCGACGCCTACCTGGCCGAATGGCGCAAGGCGCCCCCCTACGAGGTGGAGGGCGAGCCCGAGGCCGTGGCCCGCGCCGAGGCCGCGCGGCTGGAGGCCAGCCACGACCCCGCCGCGCTGAGACGTCTGATCGACAACGGCGGCTGGGCCTGAATGGTCCCGCCCAAGGTCTGGAGCAACCTGATGGCGCTTTTCCCCCTCCGCCGGTCCCGGCCTGCCGCGGCCCCGCTCGCCGGCTTTCTCGACGGATTTTCCATCGAGGTGATGCCGCGCACCGCCGCCAAGGTGGCCGATTTCCGCGCCCTGCTGCCCGCCGGCACCCGGGTCTACATCGCCCATATCGAGGGCACGGCGATCGGGGACATGGCGGCCACCGCCGCCCGGCTGCGCGCCGAAGGCTTCGAGCCCATGCCGCATATCCCCGCCCGGCTGATCCCCGACCGCGCCACGCTGGCCGACTGGCTGGCCCGCTATCGCGGCGAGGCGGATGTGCGCGAGGCGCTGCTGCTGGGCGGGGGCGTGGGGACGCCGGCGGGCGAGTTCGACTCCTCGATGCAACTGCTGGAAACCGGGCTCTTCGACGGCTTCCGCCGCCTGCACGTCGCCGGCCACCCGGAGGGCAACAAGGACATCGACCCCGACGGCTCCGACCGCATGGCGATGCAGGCGCTGCGCTGGAAGCAGGACTTCGCGAACCGCACCGACGCGGCGATGGCCATCACCACCCAGTTCTGCTTCGAGCCCGCCCCGGTGATCGCCTGGGCCGACCGGCTGGCGGCCGAGGGCATCGGCCTGCCCATCCACATCGGCGTGGCCGGTCCGGCCAAGCTGCAGACGCTGCTGAAATTCGCCATCGCCTGCGGCGTCGGCCCCTCGCTGCGCGTCCTGCAACGCCGGGCGATGGACGTGACCAAGCTGCTCTTGCCCTACGAGCCCGACGAGTTCCTGACCGCACTGGCCGCCCACAAGACGCGCCACCCGGATTTCGGCATCGAGGCCGTGCATTTCTTCCCGCTGGGCGGCATCCAGGCCAATGCCGACTGGACCATCGCCCGCGGCCAGACCCCCACCCAGAAAGGCTGATCATGACGCGCACCGTGCTGGAATCGAGGACGAAGACCGTGGTGATCGGGTTCGAGGAGCCGTTCTGCGTGATCGGCGAGCGGATCAACCCCACCGGGCGCAAGAAGCTGGCGGCGGA
>JBBCJM010000127.1:0-6792 GCA_037190175.1 Paracoccaceae bacterium
GTTCGAAAGCGGCGCGCGCGCGGTGGGGGCGCGGGTGATCCCCGCCGGCACCGGGCAGACCGACCTGCAGGTGCGCGCCGCCGCCGATACGGGGGCCACCGCCTATGCCGGCACCCCGGATTTCCTGAAGGTGATCCTGGACCGGGCCGAGGCGCTGGGGCAGGGCCTGGCCTTCCGCAAGGCGGTGGTCGGCGGCGGGGCGCTCTTCCCCTCGCTGCGCCGGGAATACGCCGAACGCGGCATCCTCTGCCTGCAATGCTATGCCACCGCGGAGCTGGGCAACATCGCATATGAAAGCGCGGCGCAGGAGGGGATGGTCGTGGACGAGGGCGTGGTGGTGGAGATCGTGCGCCCCGGCACCGGCGACCCCGTGCCGCCGGGCGAGGTGGGCGAGGTGGTGGTGACCCGGCTGGACCTCGACCTGCCGCTGATCCGGCTGGCCACCGGCGATCTGTCCGCCATCCTGCCGGGCGCCAGCCCCTGCGGCCGCACCAATACCCGCATCCGCGGCTGGCTGGGCCGGGCCGACCAGACCACCAAGATCAAGGGCATGTTCGTGCGCCCCGAGCAGGTGGCCGCGCTTGTCGCCCGCCACCCCGAGGTCGCCCGCGCCCGGGTGGTGGCCGACCGCGAGGGCGAGATGGACGTGATGACCGTGATGGTCGAGACCCGCGCCGCCAACCCCGCGCTCTACGAGGGCTCGGTGCAGGACGTGCTGAAGCTGAAGGGGCGGATAGAACTGGTCCCCCCCGGCTCGCTTCCGAACGACGGCAAGGTGATCGAGGACCGCCGGCGCTACGATTGAGGGCGCCCTATCCCCGGCCGGCGCCTCCGCCGGGGCGGGCCACGATGGCGGGCGGGGCGAAGGGGTCTTTCCATGCCGTCGCCTCGTGCCTTTCGACTTCCACGAGGCAGAGCTGCCCGGTGCAGCCCTGGGCCAGCCGCGAGGTGCCGGCGTCGCGGGTCACCGTGTTGACGTTGCCGTGCCCGCAGGTCGGCGGGGAGGCGTCGTCGATGGGGGTGAACCAGGCGCCGGTGGAAGCCTGGACCACGCGGGGGCGGATATCCTCGCTGACCACCAGCGTGGCCAGAAACGCGCCCCTGTCGTTGTGGACGCGCACCGTGTCGCCGGAGGCGAGGTTCCGCGCGGCCGCGTCCGCGGGGTTCATGCGCAGCGGTTCGCGCCCGCCGCGCTTGCCGGCCTGGCTGGTGCTGCCGAAGTCGAGCTGCGAATGCAGCCGCGTCGCGGGCTGGTTGGCCACCAGCTGGAGCGGATGCCGGCCTGCCGCCGCAGAGCCCAGCCACTCGGCCGGCTCCAGCCATGCCGGGTGGCCGGGGCAGTCGTCGTAGCCGAAGGAGGCGATGGTCTCGGAGAAGATCTCGATCCGGCCCGAGGGCGTGGGCAGCGGGCACCTTTCGGGGTCCTGCCGGAACGCCTTCATCATCCCCGGCCGCGGATCGACCGGCAGCTCGATCTCGCCGCGCGCCCAGAGCTCCGCGAAGCCGGGGGCTTCCAGCCCCAGCCTCGCCAGCCCCTGCCGCGTCGGCTCGTAGAGGTGTTCCAGCCACTGGGCCGCGGTGCGGTCCTCGGTGAAGTCGCGGCGCCGGCCCAGCCGTTCGGCAAGGTCGGAGAAGATGGCGAAATCGTCCCGCGCCTGGGCGAAGGGCCGCACCGCCTGCTTCATGGCGATCAGCCTGGGATCGTTGGCCGAGGCGCCGAGGTCGTTGCGTTCCAGCGTCATGGTGGCGGGGAACACGATGTCCGCATGGCGCGCCGAGGCGGTCCAGAAGGCGTCGTGGATCAGGATCGTGTCCGGCCGGGCGAAGGCGCGGCGCAGCCGGCCGAGGTCCTGGTGATGGTGGAACGGATTGCCGCCCGCCCAGTAGACCAGCCGGATATCCGGGTAGGTCAGCCGGTGGCCGTTGTAGTCGAACGCCGTCCCCGGCCCCAGCAGCATGTCCGCGATTCGCGCGACCGGGATATAGCCCTGCGCGCCGTTGGTGCCCTGCGGCAGCGTCGGGATCGGCACGGCCAGCGCCTGCTTGCCGACATTGCCGATGGCCCCGATGGCATAGGCAAAGCCGGTGCCCGTGCCGCCGAGCCCGCCCAGCATCGCCGCAAGGGTAGCTGCCATCCAGACCGGCTGCTCGCCATGTTCGGCGCGCTGCATCGAATGGCTCATGGTGATCAGCGTGCGCTGCGCCGCCATCCGGCGGGCGAGCGCGGCGATCCGGCCCGCGTCCACCCCGCAGATCGCGCCGGCCCAGGCCGGGCTTTTCGCGATGCCGTCGGTCTTGCCCAGCACATAGGCCTCGAACCGTTCGTAGCCCGTGCAATGGCGGTCGAGGAAGGCGCGGTCGGCCCAGCCCTCCGTGGCCAGCACGTGGGCGATCCCCAGCATCAGCGCGACATCGGTGTTCGGCAGCACGGCGATCCAGTCCGCCTCGACCGCGGGGGGCAGGTCGTCGCGCAGCGGGCCGACCAGCACGAAGGCGGCGCCCCGCGCCCTGGCCCGCGCCAGGCTGCCCGAGGCGACGTGCTGCGAGATCCCGCCGGCGCTGACCTGCGCGTTGCGCAGCGCCATGCCGCCGAAGGCGACGACGAGTTCGCTGTGTTTGGCCATCTCCTCCCAGGTCGCGTCCCAGCGGGTGATCCTGTCCATCGGGCCGGCGAAATGCGGGAAGATCACCGCCGAGGCGCCGGCGCTGTAGGTGTTGACCGAGCGGGCATAGCCGCCGATGGCCGTGTTCAGGAAGCGGTGGACCTGGCTCTGGGCATGGTGGAAGCGCCCCGCGCTGGACCAGCCGTAGGAGCCGCCGAAGACCGCCTCGCACGAATGCCTATCCGCCACCCGGGCGATTTCCCGCGCCGCGAGGTCCAGCGCCTCGGGCCAGGACAGCGGCACGAAGCCGTCGCGGCCGCGCCGGTCGTCCGGCCCGGCGCCGTCCTCCAGCCAGCCGCGGCGGACCATCGGCCGGGTGATGCGGCTGCGGTGGGACAGCGCATCGGGGATGTTGTGCAGGATCGGCGAGGGATCGGGGTCGCCGGGATGGGGGTCGATGCGCAGGCCCTGCGGCGTGGGCGTGGCAGAAAAGGCCCCCCAGTGCGAACTGTGCGGAACGGGCTTGTCGCGCGCGGTCTCTGCCATCGCCTTGTCTCCTTCCCGCCGGCCGGGGCCGCAAGCCTACTCCAGCCGGGTCTGGTCCCAGAAATCCTTGCCCCCATGGCTGTGCGACACCAGCCCGCCGAGGCGCTCGCGCACGGGCAGGGCGGCAAGGCTGTTGACGATGCGGTAGAGCGTGGGCAGCTGCTCCCAGCTCGACTCGACGAAGCCGTGCGCGCCCTCGGCCCGCCACGCCTCGGTGATCCGGGGGGTGCTGCCGGTTGCCGGCGACAGCACGGCATAGGCGGCATCCGCCTTGCCCCATGCGCCGGTCGCCGGGATGTACTTGTAATGCAGCATCCCCTCGCCCCAGGCGCCCAGCTCGTCGCGCGACAGACTGGCCGGGTCGACCTCTTCGGTCCGGGCAAGGTCCAGCCGGAAGAATTCGTGCCCCAGCCAGGACGCGCCGACCACGCTCCGGCTCCCCATCCGGCGGGGCGGCGGGATCTCGCAATAGAGCTTGCTGAAGCCCAGTTCCTCGCGCCCGGTGATGATCGGATCGGCGAGGTTTTCCCACAGCACCGACAGGAACATGCCCTGCGTCTCGTGCGCGCCGCGATGCACGGCCGGAAAGCGCACACCGAGCGTGTTGTAGCCGCGCCCGCCCAGCCAGGCGAGGCCGCTCAGATACTGCACCTCGACGGTGACGACCGGCTCGCCGTCCGGCGCGAAGCCGGGCGGCAGGATGGCGGCCAGCGCGGGCGGGTCGGTCCTGAACCGGGTGAGCAGGGACAGGCGCGTGGGCGCGCCCGCCCAATCGAACCGCCTGCCGTCGGGGCCGCGCCGGGGTCCGGTGGCCGGGCCGAAATGGACCGGCATCCGCAGCATCGTCGTCTCGTCGTCGTCGGAGGGCATTTCGGCTGCCTTTCAATAGGCGAAGGTGATGCGACGGCGCGGATGGCGCGGCGTCTCGATCTCGTCGGCCAGCGCGATGGCGAAATCCTGGAAGGAAATCGCGCTGCGGCCGGTCTCGTCGGCCAGCACGGCGTCGCCGCCGGTCCGGTATCGGCCGGTGCGCGCGCCCGGGCTGAACAGGATCGGCGGGCTTATGTAGGTCCAGTCCAGCGGCGAGGCCCGGAAGATCGCCAGCGCCGCCTTCTGCCGCAGGCCCTGCGCCCGGTACTGTTCGGGAAAGCCGGGATCGTCCAGCCGCATCATCCCGGGCCGCAGCTCCAGCGTGCCGGCGCCGCCGACCACCAGCAGCCGCCCGACGCCGGCGGTCTCCAGCCCCGCGACCAGCGCGTGCGCGGCGGCCTCGATCACCCCGGCATCCTTCCGCACGCCGGGGCCCACCGCACTGACCACCGCGTCATGGCCCCGGGCGGCGGCGGCGACCGAGGCGGCGTCGGTCGCATCCGCCGCCAAGGGCGCGGTGCCGGCCGGCAGGCCGGGCGGAAACGGCTCGGCGCGGAAGGCCGCCGTCACCTGGTGGCCGCGGGCGGCAAGTTCGGCCAGCACCACCTTGCCCACGCGCCCGCCGGCGCCGAACAGCAGGATCCTCATCGTCGCGCCTCCGCCTTGCCCGTCACGAATGGGGGAAGAATTCCTCGACCGTCAGCAGGCGCCCGGTGAGGCCCTGTTCCCGGCTGTAGCGCAGGAAGGTCTCGGCCGCCTTGCGCCCCTCCTTCAGGCCATAGGGCCAGAAGTCCGGGCCCATCACGCCCCTGGCGCGCTCGACCGAGGCGCCCAGCCAGGGCAGCGAGGTGAAGTAGAACGCGGTCTCCTCGATGTCGCGCAGCGTCAGGTTCTTGGCTTCCTCGAACCCGGAGAAGACCCTGGCCGGCAGCTGCGGGTCGCGCGCCACGTCCTCGTTGCGCAGGATCAGGATGTGCAGGATCGGGAAGATGCCGGTCTTGCGGTAGTAGTCCTCCTCGACCTCGCGGTAGTTCCCGAACAGCCGCGCCATCCGCCCCTCGGCGAGGGCTTTGGGCGTGCGCAGCGCCAGGATCGCGTCAAGCTCGCCCCGCGCCATCATGCTGGCCAGGTCGTCGCCGTCCTTCGCGACCTCGATGGTGAACTTCCCGTCCAGCCCGGGCGGCGGCGGCTTGAACGCCCCGCCCGGCTCGTTCGCCCCGACGACCCAGGTGACCCTGGAGATATCGAGCCCGTAGTCGTCCTGCAGCACGCCGCGCTGCCACATGGCGGTGGTGCCGTAGAAGTCGCTCATGCCGATGCGGCCGCCCTTCAGGTCGGCCGGCGTCTTCACCCTGCCGTCCTTCGCCACGAAGATCCCGCCGTGGCGGAAGGCGCGCGACAGGAACACCGGCAGCCCGGAATAGGCGTTCTTCCCCTGGTCGATCTGGGCGGCGAGATTGGCCGGCGACACCTCGCCCACCGCATACCTGCCGGCGTCGAAACAGGCCTTGGGGATCTCGCCCGCCGGGATGTGGTGGAACCCGAGTTCGTAGCCCTCGATCCGCGCGCGCCCCTCCTGGAGCGGCTTGACGCGGTCATAGGAAGCGCAGGCGATTTCGAGCTTGGGCATGGCGGTCTCCTCGATGGGTATCTGTTACGGCGCGGCCGGCGCGCCGGCCTGGAGCTGCGCGAGCTGATCGACCGGGATGTGGCAGGCGAGCTTTCGCCCCTCGGCCAGGGCCTGGACGGGCGGCGGCACCGTCTCGCAGACCGCGCCCAGCCTGCGCGGGCAGCGCGAGGCGAAGACGCAACCCCTGACCTGCACGGTCGGGCTGGGCGGCGTGCCCTGAAGCCGCACCTCCGCCTTGCCGGCCGGGCCGGAAATGTCGGGCAGCGCGGCGACCAGCGACTCGGTATAGGGATGGTGCGGGGCCTTGAACACGGCCTCGGTCGGGCCGGTCTCGACCACGACGCCCAGATACATCACCGCCACGCGGTCGGAGATGTAGCGCACCACGCCCAGGTCGTGCGAGATGAACATGTACGACAGGCCGTGGCGGGCCTGAAGGTCCGACAGCGCGTTCAGCACCGCCGCCTGCACCGAGATGTCGAGCGCCGATGTCGGCTCGTCGCAGATGATGATGTCGGGCTCGGTCCCCAGCACGCGGGCGATCGAGACGCGCTGCTTTTCCCCGCCCGACAGCTGGTGCGGATAGCGCGAGGCATAGCGCGCCGGCAGGTTCACCGCCTTCATCAACTCGGCCACGCGCGCCGCGATCCTGTCCGGCGCGACGCAGTTGTAGAGCTTCAGCGGCCGGGCGATGATCTCGCCCACCGTGCGCTGCGGGTTCAGCGCGCTTTCCGGGTTCTGGAAGATGATCTGGATGCGCTGCCGCGTCTTGACGTCGCGCTGCCGCGCCCGCCCGCCCAGCCGCTCGCCGCGGAAGTCGATCCCGCCGCCGGTCGGCGGAACCAGCCCCACCACGCAGCGCGCCAGCATGGACTTGCCCGAGCCGCTTTCGCCCACCACGGCCAGCGTGCGGCCGGCCTCGATGTCCAGCGTCACGCCGTTCACCGCGCGCACCGGCTGCGGCTTCTGCCACAGTTTCAGGCCGCGCCGGCGGGTGTACCAGAGCCTCAGCCCGTCGATGTGCATGACGGTGCGGGCGGGCGTGTCGGCCGCGGCCGGCATCAGGGTGCGCGCCTCGGCCTTCTGGATCACCTCGCGGGCCTCGTCGGGGAACAGGCAGCGGCTGAGATGGCCGGGGCCGAC
>JBBCJM010000128.1:0-5467 GCA_037190175.1 Paracoccaceae bacterium
AGACCCCCACCCAGAAAGGCTGATCATGACGCGCACCGTGCTGGAATCGAGGACGAAGACCGTGGTGATCGGGTTCGAGGAGCCGTTCTGCGTGATCGGCGAGCGGATCAACCCCACCGGGCGCAAGAAGCTGGCGGCGGAGCTGGAGGCCGACAACTTCGACACCGTGATCCGCGACGCCCTGGAGCAGGTGGCCTGCGGGGCGACGGTGCTGGACGTGAACTCCGGCGCGGTCTTCACCAACCGCATGGCCGCCGACCCCCGCTATGCCGACAACAACTTCGTCGAGCCGCCGCTGATGCAGGCGCTGATCGGGATCGTGCAGCAGACCGTGGACGTGCCCTTGTGCATCGACAGCTCGGTGCCGGCGGCGCTGGAGGCGGGGCTCGCGGCCTGCGAGGGGCGGCCTTTGCTCAATTCGGTGACGGGGGAGGAGGAGCGGCTGGAGCTGGTGCTGCCGCTGGTGAAGAAATACAACGTGCCGGTGGTGGCGATCTCCAACGACGACACCGGCATTTCCCCCGACCCCGACGTGCGCTTCGCGGTGGCCAGGAAGATCGTGCAGCGCGCGGCGGATTTCGGCATCCCGGCCCATGACATCGTGGTCGATCCGCTGGTGATGCCGGTCGGCGCCATGGCCTCGGCCGGGCAGCAGGTCTTCGCGCTGGTGCGCCGGCTGCGCGAGGAACTGGGGGTCAACACCACCTGCGGCGCCTCGAACATCTCGTTCGGCCTGCCGCACCGCCACGGGATCAACGCCGCCTTCCTGCCGATGGCGATCGGGGCGGGCATGACCTCGGCGATCATGAACCCGGTGCGGGCGCAGGAGATGGAGGCGATCCGCGCCGCCAACTTCCTCATGAACCACGACCCGAATGGCGGGGAGTGGATCCGCTTCGCCCGGGTCATCGAGGCGGTGGAGGGGGGCGCGAGCTTCGCCGAAGCCTCCGCCGCCGCCACCCAGGCCACCGCCGGCCGCAGGGGGGGACGGCGGGCGCGGGGCTGAGGCGAGACGCCCCCCTCCCCCATCCCCTCCCCACGAGGGGGAGGGGAGGCTCTCCGACTGCAAGGGTTGCGCGGATGGCAGGCCACATGCGCCGCGCCTGATGGCTGGGCACCTCCCTCCCCCCTCGTGGGGGAGGGATGGGGTGGGGGCCGCCGGGATGGAAACCCCGCTCCCCAAAGCAAAAGGGGCGCCCCCTCGGGCGCCCCTTCCGCTGTCCTGAAGGCCGGATCAGGCCTGCGCTTCGGTGATGAACTGCACCGCGTCGCCGAAGGTCTGGATGGTCTCGGCGGCGTCGTCGGGGATCTCGATCCCGAACTCCTCCTCGAAGGCCATGACCAGCTCGACCGTGTCGAGGCTGTCGGCGCCCAGGTCGTCGATGAACGAGGCGCTCTCGGTCACCTTGTCCTCCTCCACGCCCAGATGCTCGACGACGATCTTCTTCACGCGGTCGGCGATGTCGCTCATGGTCTGTCCTTTTGCTGCGGGATCCTGGTCCCGGTCGTTCTGTCCCTTGCCCCGGGGGGGCGGCCGCGGCCCTGCCCTGCGGACAAAGCCGGCCCGTCTCCCGGGTTCTCCGCGACCCCGGGGCGAGTCCGCAGCGCCTATACCAAGCGCCCGGCCCCGACGCAAATCCTTTCCCCGGGGGGCTCAGACCATCGCCATGCCGCCGTTGACGTGCAGGGTCGAGCCGGTGACATAGCCCGCCTCGGGGCTGGCTAGGTAGAGCGCTGCCGCCGCGATCTCCACCGGATCGCCCATCCGCCCGGCGGGCACGTCGGCCAGCAGCTTGGCCTTCTGCTCCTCGGTCAGCTTGTCGGTCATCGCGGTGGTGATGAAGCCCGGCGCGATGCAGTTCACGGTGATGCCGCGGGTGGCGACCTCGCCCGCCAGGCATTTCGACATGCCGATGACGCCCGCCTTGGCCGCGCCGTAGTTCGCCTGCCCCGGGTTGCCGCCGATGGCCACCACCGAGGAGATGTTGATGATCCGCCCCCAGTTCTGGTCGAGCATGCCGTCGATGACCTGCTTGGTCACGTTGAACAGCGAGTTCAGGTTGGTGTCCATGACGGCGCGCCAGTCGTCCAGCGACATCCGGCGGAAGACCCCGTCGCGGGTGATGCCGGCGTTGTTGACCAGGATGTCGACGGTGCCGACCTCGGCCCTGACCTTCTCGAACGCGGCCTTGGTGGACTCCCAGTCGGCCACGTTGCCCACCGAGGCGTGGAAGCTGTAGCCGTCGGCCTTCTGCTCGGTGAGCCACTTGGCGTGGTCGCGCGTGGGGCCGCAGCCCGCGACCACCGTATAGCCCATGTCATGGAACCGGCGACAGATGGCGCTGCCGATGCCGCCCATCCCGCCCGTGACGTATGCCACTCTTTTCTTCGACATCATCCTCTCCCTGGAAGTGGGCGTGCCGGCCCATGCCGGCACGCTTTCGCGCTTCAGTCAGCCTTCACTTTCACATAGCTGCCGGGGGCCGGCTCGATCGGCGGGTGATCGGCCGAACCCACGGCATCGGGCGCCGGCTGCATCGCCCCCTGGTGGGGCTGGAGCCAGCGCGTCCATTCGTTCCACCAGCTGCCCGGCTGCTCGACCGCCTGCTCGAACCAGCTGTCGGAATCGATCTGCGGCGGCGGGCCCAGCCAGTAGCTGCGCTTGTTCTTGGAAGCCGGGTTGATCGCCCCGGCGATGTGGCCGCTGGCGCCCAGCACGAACTGCACGGAGCCGCTGAGCAGGCGGGCGCCGTCGTAGGCGGCGAACCAGGGAACGATGTGGTCCTCCCGGGCGCCGAACACGAAGGTGGGCACCCCGATGCTGCCCAGGTCGATCGGCTCCCCGGCGCAGACCAGCCGGCCGGGGATCTTCAGCTCGTTCTGCAGGTAGGTGTGCCGCATGAACCACGAGTACATCGGCCCAGGCAGGTTGGTGCTGTCGGAGTTCCAGTACAGCAGGTCGAAGGCCGGCGGCTGCTCGCCCTTCAGGTAGTTGTTGACGTAGTAGTTCCAGACCAGGTCGTTCGGGCGCAGGAACGAGAACGTGGTGGCCAGCTCCTGGCCATGGAGCAGGCCGCCCTTGCCGATGGTCTGCTCGCGCATCACGATGGAAGGCTCGTCGACCAGCGCGCCGAGCACGCCGGGCCGCGCGAAATCTAGCAGCGTGGTCATCAGGGTCAGCGCGGCCACCGGCCGCTCGCCGCGGCTGGCCAGCGCTGCCAGCCCGGTGGCCAGCATCGTGCCGCCCACGCAGAAGCCCAGCGCATTGATCGTGGGGGCGCCGGTGATCTCGCGCACGACGCGGATCGCCTCGAAGATGCCGCTCTCGAGATAGTCGTCCCAGGTGAGGTGGCCCAGGTCGGCCCCCACGTTGCGCCAGGACACCATGAACACCGTGTTGCCGTTGGCCAGCGCGTGCGCCACCAGGGAGTTCTCCGGCTGGAGATCCATGATGTAGAACTTGTTGACGCTGGGCGGCACCATCAACAGCGGACGCTCGGCGACACTGGGGGTCACCGCGTCGTACTGGATCAGCTGCATCAGCTCGTTCTGGAAGACCACCGAGCCGGCCGTGGTGGCGACGTTGCGGCCGACCTCGAATGCCGCTTCGTCGGTCTGCGACATGTGGCCCTTCTCGAGATCCGCGAGCAGGTTCTGCATGCCCGCCTTCAGGCTCTCGCCGTTGGTCTCGAGCAGCTTGCGCTGCACCTCGGGGGTGGTGGCCACGAAGTTGGCCGGCGACAGCATGTCCACCCACTGCTGGGTCATGAAGCGCACCCGCTCGCGGGTGCGCTCGTCGCCCTCCAGCGCATCGGCCATCCGCCGCATGAAGTTGGAGTTCAGCAGGTAGAGCGCCGCGGCCCAGGCGAAGGGGCCGTTCTCCTGCCAGGCCGCGTGGGCGAAGCGCTTGTCGTTCAGCGCGGGCGCCGTCTTGCTGCCGGCGCGGCCGAGCAGGTCCTGCCATTGGCGGACGTAATCTTCCTGCAGCGCGGCGAGCTTGGCGGGCGGCATCGACAGCGCCGGAAAGCTCTTGCCCAGCAGCTGGCTGAAGGCCGCCATCGGGCCGTCGGCGAAGGGCATGCCCTTCGGTGGCGCGGCGGTGCCGGCGGAGGCTGCCTGCGAGGCGCTTGCGCCGGCGGCTGCGGAGGCCTGTGCGCCGCCCTGGGCGCCGTCATCCGCAGCGGGCGCCCGGGAGGCCGCTGCGCGGCGCGTGCGCCCGGCGGCGCCGTCCGCGCCGGAAGCCGTTCGACCGGCTGCCCGCGCGCCAGTGGAGCCCGCCTTGCGGCCCGTGGAGGCCGCCCTTTTTGTCGATGTCATTTCTGTCCCCTACACTGCCGCCTGCATCTCGGCGGAAACTCCGATCGGGCTGCCGGATCCTCTCGATTCATTGTGCATCGCGGTCCGGATTTGTCAAATCGGCGATAGCCCTTGCAGCCCCCGGAGGGAACCCTTGTACATCGTTGCGATCGCCTGGATCTACGTCGTGCTGATGGTGTCGATCATGCAGCCCACGGTCTTTCGCGGCGTGGTCACCTTCGTGGGCACCGGGCTCGCGCCGCTGGCCCTGCTGCTCTGGATCGTGGGCACGCCGCGCCGGCGCCTGGAGCGCGAACGCGCGCAGCGCGCGACGGACGACGGCGCGGAATCCGCCGGCGGAACGCCGGCCGGCGAGGCGGCGGACCGGGCAACGGCTGGCGAGCCCACCACCCGCAAGGCGACCACCGGCGAGACGACCGCCGGAGAGACAGCCGCCGGAGAGACAGCCACCGACGAAGCGGCCGTCGACGAGGCCACCGCCAGCGACGCCACCGCCGGCGCTATGCCAGCCAGATCACCGAGGCCATCCGGCCGGTGACGCGGTCGCGGCGGTACGACCAGAAGCGGGCGGGCTCCGAGACCGTGCACAGGCCGCCGCCCCAGACCGCCGTCACGCCGCAGGCCGCGAGCCGGCGCCGGGCCAGCCGGAACAGATCGGCCTGCCATTTGCCCTGAGCGGCCCCCGGCTCGAAGGCCTCGCCGGCGCCCGCGTCGGCCGCCAGGAAGGCCTCGCGCACCTCGTCCCCGACCTCGAAGCATGCCGGCCCGATGGCCGGGCCCAGCCAGGCCATCCAGCGCCGTGGTCCGGCCAATGCCGTCAGGGCGTTCACGGTCCGCTCCAGCACGCCGCCGGCCAGGCCTCGCCAACCTGCGTGCGCGACGCTGATCGCCGTGCCCTCCTCGTCGGTCAGCAGCACGGGCAGGCAGTCGGCGGTCAGCACCGCCAGCACCACGCCGCGCTCGCTGGTGACCGCGGCGTCGGCCACCGGCAGCGCACCGGCGTCGGCCACGCCGGCCTCCAGGACGACGCACGTATCGGCACCTGGCCCGGCCCCCGGCGCAGCGCCCGAGACGGCGCCCTCGCCGGCCACGTGGACCGCGCAGCCATGCACCTGGTCGAGCCAGACCGGCTCGGCCGGCAGCACGCCGC
>JBBCJM010000129.1:0-16139 GCA_037190175.1 Paracoccaceae bacterium
GCCCGGCGCGGCTCGGGCGCGGCGGCGGGCGCCGGCGGCACGAAGGCCGCCACGGCCTTGCCGATGTCGCCGCGGCGGGCGACGGCCGGCTCGGCCCGGTTGGCCGCGGTGGCGTCGATGCCGGTCGCCACGACCGAGACGCGCAGCATCCCCTCCATCTCGGTGTCCAGCGTGGAGCCCACGATGATGTTGGCGTCGGGGTCGACCTTCTCGCGGATGATGTTCGCGGCCTCGTCCACCTCGAACAGGGTCAGGTCATAGCCGCCGGTGATGTTGATCAGCACGCCCTTGGCGCCGTTCAGGGAAATCTCGTCCAGGAGCGGGTTGGCGATGGCCTTTTCCGACGCCTGCACCGCGCGGTCGTCGCCCGCGGCCTCGCCGGTGCCCATCATCGCCTTGCCCATCTCGTCCATCACCGAACGCACGTCGGCGAAGTCGAGGTTGATCAGGCCGGGCTTGACCATCAGGTCGGTCACCCCCTTGACGCCCTGGTAGAGCACGTCGTCGGCCATGGCGAAGGCCTCGGTGAAGGTGGTGCGCTCGTTCGCCAGCCGGAACAGGTTCTGGTTGGGGATGATGATCAGCGTATCGACCACCCGTTGCAGGGCCTCGATCCCCTCCTCGGCCTGGCGCATCCGCTTGTTGCCCTCGAACTGGAAGGGCTTGGTCACCACGCCCACGGTCAGCACGCCCAGCTCGCGCGCCGCCTGGGCGATGATCGGGGCGGCGCCGGTGCCGGTGCCGCCGCCCATCCCGGCGGTGATGAAGCACATGTGCGCGCCGGCCAGATGGTCCACGATGGCCTCGATCGATTCCTCGGCCGCCGCGGCGCCGATGGCGGGCTTGGCCCCCGCCCCCAGCCCCTCGGTCACCTTCAGCCCCATCTGGATGGCGGCGGCGGCCTGGCTTTGCGCCAGCGCCTGCGCGTCGGTGTTCGCGACCACGAACTCCACGCCCTCCAGCCGCTTGTCGATCATGTTGTTCACGGCGTTGCCGCCGGCCCCGCCGACGCCAAAGACGGTGATGCGCGGCTTCAGCTCCTCGCGCGCCGAGGTCATCGTCAGATTGAGTGCCATAGCCTGTTGCCCTGCCCCTTGTTCACGCCACCCGCCCCTTGTTCCTTCCGGGGCCCTGTCCTTACCCGCGCCCGTCCCGACGCGCCCGTTCGTGATTGCGCAATTTATCCCTGCCGCGGCCGGAGGTCACGGAAAAAACGCCACTCCGCCACAAAATATGGCGAGAGTGCGGCGGTTTTCCGCGCGATTTCGGGGCTGGGGCCAGATATTGCGATCACCAGTTCTCCTTGAACCACCTCAACGCCCATTTCAGCGAGCGCGCGGGATAGCGTTCGACGGGAATCTCGAAGTCCCACCATTCGTCCTGCGGGTGCGCGGCAAAGAGGCAAAGCCCCACCGCGCTGGCAAAGGCGGCCCCCGTGGTGGCCTGCGGCAGCCCCTGCACCCGCAGCGGCCGGCCCAAGCGCACCCTTTGGCCCAGGATCCGGCTGGCCAGCGCGTCCAGCCCCGGGATCTGGCTCGCCCCCCCGGTCAGCACGATCTGCTGGCTGGGCAGGCTGTCGAAGCCGGCGGCATCCAGCCGCGCCCGGGTCTCCTCCAGGATCTCCTCCACCCGCGGGCGCATGATGCCGATCAGCTCGGTGCGCGACACCTGCCGGCGGTCCTTCTCCCAGTCGCCGCTGTCGCCCCCGATCTCGATCATCTCGCGGTCGTCCATCCCGGTGGCCATGATGCCGCCGTGCTTGGTCTTGATCCGCTCGGCCACCGAGAGCTGCACCTGCAACCCCTTGGAGATGTCCGAGGTCACATGGTCGCCGCCCATCCGCACCCCGTCGGCATAGATCATGTGCTTCTTGATGAAGATGGAAATCCCGGTGGTGCCGCCGCCCATGTCGATGCAGGCCGCGCCCAGTTCCTGCTCGTCCTCCACCAGCGCCGAGATGCCGGAGACATAGGCGGATGACGCCAGCCCCGCGATCTCCAGGTCGCACCGCTTGATGCAGTGGATGAGGTTGGCCACCACATCGGCCTCGACCGACAAGAGGTGCATGTCCACCGCCAGCCGGTGCCCGATCTGGCCGCGGGGGTCGCCCAGGCCGGTGCGGTGGTCCAGCGCGAAGTTCACCGGCTGGGCGTGCAGCACCTCGCGCCCGTGGCCGATGTCGGGCACGTCGCAGGCGGCCATCACGCGCGCCACGTCGGGCTCGGTCACCACGCTGTTCTGCAACTGCCACTCGCCGGCCAGCCCATAGCTGCGCGGCTCGGCGCCCGAGAAGCAGGCGATCACGTGGTCGACCCGCACGTTCGCCATCTTCTGCGCCGCCTGCACCGCGGTGCGGATCGCGCGCTCGGTCTCGGCCAGGTTCGCCACCTCGCCGAAGCGCACCCCGCGCGAGCGGGTGGTGGCCGCGCCGATCACCCGGAACTGGCTCTGCCCCGCCATGGGGCCCACGCCGTCGGCCTCGCGCGGGCGGATATCGCCGTCGAAGCGCAGGATCAGGCAGGCGACCTTCGAGGTGCCCACGTCCAGGATGGCGATCACCCCGCGCTGGATCGCGGCGCGGCGCATGTGCCGCATGGCACGCTGGGATTTGTAGAGATCGGTCACAGGTCGGTCTCCATCGGCAGGATGCCGCGCTGGCGGCGCAGTTCGGTCAGGGAATAGGGGGTCAGCCGCAGCACCGGGCGGTCGGGCAGCCGCAGGTCCACCGCAGCCACGTCGCGGTCGAGGATGTGTTGCGCCGCGTCCAGCGCCAGCAGGCGTTCCAAAGCCTGCACGGCGTCGTTTTCCGGCAGCAGGATGCGCTGGTCGCGGTCCAGCACCACGTCCCAGCGCCGCTCGCCGATCCGGGCGAGGCCCCGCAGCCGCGGCAGGATCGGCCCGGCGGCCTGCATCAGCGCCTGCGCCTCGGCCACCGCGTGCTCCGCCCCCTCGCCCGCGATCAGCGGCAGGTCGGCGCGGTCGGTGCGGGCGTCGAGCGCGGCGATCCGGTGGCCCTCCTCGTCCAGCAGGATCAGCCCCTGCGGGCTGCGCCAGACCACCGCCGGCTCGCGCTCCTGCACCACCGCCTGCAAGACGCCGCCGGTCTGCACCCGCAAGGATACGGTGCGCACCGCGTCCACCTCCTCCACCCGCTGCCGCGCCGCGGTCAGGTCGAGGTCCAGCGAGGACATGGGCAGGGGCAGCGCCAGCGCCTGGCGCACCGTCTCGGCCAGCGCGGGCGAGGCGCCCTCGACCGACAGGAGCGTCACCATGAACTCCGGCCGGTGCTTCACCTCGTCGCGCAGGGAGGCGACCGCCTGGGTCAGCTGCGTGCGCCGCCCCTCGTCGGAGAGGTAGAGCCCCACCGCGAAGGTCAGCACGAAGGTCGGCACCCCCACCCGCAGCACCCGGCGGAACAAGGGCGTCAGCCACAGCCGCTGCATCCGGTAGGCCCAGCGGCTGGGCGCGGGGTCGCGCCGCGGCGGGCGGGTCAGGGGCGGTTCGCGGCGGATCAGCGGTCGCATGAGGCGTCCCTCACCATCCAGTCGCACAGCTCGGGGAATGTGATCCCCACCGCCGCCGCCTGTTCGGGGGCCAGCGAGGTGGGGGTCATCCCGGGCTGGGTGTTGGTCTCCAAGAGGATCAGGCCGGCGAGCCCGCGGCTCTCGTCCCAGCGGAAGTCGGTACGCGACAGCCCCCGCAGCCCCAGCGCCCGGTGCGCGCGCAGGGCATGGTCCAGGCAGGCCGCGGCGATCTCCTCCGGCACCTCGGCCGGGCAGACGTGGCGCGAGCCGCCGGGGGCGTATTTCGCCTCGTAGTCGTACCAGCCGTCGGTCAGGATGTCGGTCACCCCCAGCGCCCGGTCGCCCATCACCGTGGTGGTCAGTTCCCGCCCCGGCACATAGGTCTCCACCATCACCTGCGCCGGCATGGCCGCGGCCAGCCGCGGGGCGTTCGACCCCTCGTGGACGATGGTGACGCCCACCGAGGATCCCTCGTTGTTGGGCTTGACCACATAGGGCGGCGGCAGCAGGTGGGCCTTCTCGACGTCCTCGCGGGCGGCGATGACGCTCTCGACCACCGGCAGGCCGGCGGCGCGGTACACTTCCTTGGTGCGCGCCTTGTCCATGGCCAGCGCCGAGGCCAGCACGCCCGAATGGGTATAGGGGATGCGCAGCCATTCCAGCAGGCCCTGCACGCAGCCGTCCTCGCCCCAGCGGCCGTGCAGCGCGTTGAAGGCCACATCCGGTTTCAGCTCGGAAAGACGCAAGGCCAGATCGGGGCCGGCATCGACCTCGACCACCTGATATCCCGCCGCCCGCAGCGCATTGGCGCATTCGCGCCCCGAGGACAGGCTGACCTCCCGCTCGGCGGAAAGGCCACCCATCAGCACCGCGACCCGGGGGGCTGCCCTGCTCGACACACCCGCCATATCTTGCCTGCTCGGGGCTTGGCGCCCCTTGGTCTTGTTATGTTACGGGGCCGGTTCGCCGACCCTCATGATTTCCCACTCTAGCGTGATGCCGCTGTGTTGGAAAACCCTTTTTCGCACTTCCTCGCCCAGACCTTCCAGGTCGGCGGCGGTGGCGGTGCCGGTGTTGATCAGGAAGTTGGCGTGCATCGGCGACATCTGCGCCCCGCCGCGGGTGGCGCCCCGCATCCCGGCGTCGTCGATCACCTTCCAGGCCTTCAACTCGTGGGTATCATCGGCCCGGCCGGTGGAGGAGCGGCCCAAGGGGTTGCGGAAGGTGCTGCCGGCGGACCTGTCCCTTGTGGGCTGGCTGGCGTCGCGTTTCGCCACCTGCTCGGCCATCCGCTGGTCGAGCGCGGCCGGATCTCCCGCGGCGGCGCGGAAGGTGGCGGCGGTGATCACCGCGCCGGGCGGCAGGTCGGACTGGCGGTAGCGCAGGTTCAGCTCGGCCGCCGGCAGGGTCAGCGCCTCGCCCGCCCGCGTCACCACCCGGACCGAGACCAGACGATCGGCGACATACTGCCCATAGCACCCTGCATTCATCCGCACCGCCCCGCCGATGGAACCCGGGATGGTGCGCAGGAAGGTCCGGTCCAGCCCGGCCTCGGCAGCCTTGCGCGCCACATGGGCGTCCAGCGCGGCCGCGCCGGCGGTGACCATGCCATAGCCGCAGAGGATGGCGTTGAACCCCCGCCCCAGCCGGACCACCACCCCGCGGATGCCCCCGTCCCGCACGATGAGGTTGGAGCCCACGCCCATCGGGAACACGGGGATGGAGGGGTCCAGATCCCGCAGGAACCCCGCCAGGTCATCCTCGTCCGCCGGCTGAAACAGCCACTCCGCCGGCCCGCCCACGCGCAGCCAGGTGAGGTCGTTGAGCGGTCGGCCGGGGGTCAGGCTGCCGCGGACGGGGGGAAGATCGCTCATGCCGGCGAGGTAGCCGGGAACCGGACCGGCAGGCAAGGGGCCAGGCTCCTCCGGCTCGGCCGGATCGACCCAGGAGGGAGAAACGGGGCGCAGGTCGCGCCACCGCCGCCGCAGGGACCAGACCATCACCCCCGCGGCCAGCACCGCGAAGGGAACTGGGGCCGACAGACCACTTGCCTCTGGGATCGCCTCCAACAGGCTCGCGACCAGTCCCAACCCGAGCAGGATCCAGACCGCAACCGGCAGATCCGCCGCCGCCGCGCCAATGGTCGCCACCGCCACCCCGACCACCAGCAACGCCAGCAGCCCGGCCGTCACCTTCCAGTCCGAGCGGGAGAAGAACGGGATCGCCAGCGCCCCCAGGATGGCCAGAAACATCGCCACCGGCCAAAGGACCAACTCCTGCATGGACATGGCGGGCCGCACTCCCTGCTCGCTCAGGCGCACGCATCGCCCGCCGCAGGGCGGACCGCAAGAGCCCTTGCGGCTACTCCTCCAGCATGTCCCAGCCGTCGGGCCAGAACTCGTAGCGCAGGGCGATTTCGGTGGCGATCCTCTCCTTCTCCCAGATCGCCTCGGGGGTGAAGTCGATGGGGCCGATGGCGGCGTCGACCATCGCCTCCTCCTCGTCGCGGTCCGGCGCGAAGCCCGCGGCCATCAGCGCGGCCTCGAATCCCGCCCAGTCGGGCTCCAGATCCTCAGCGACGAACAGGAAATGCACGGTGGCCCGGGCCGGCAGGTCGGGCTGCCGGCGCAGTTCCTCGAAGGTGTCGAAGGTCTCGGCCCGCTGGGCCTCCCAGTCATGTCCCTTCGCCATGCGCTACTCCATCAGCCGGCGCACCAGCGCGCGCGCCCGTTCGACCAGACGCGGCAGGTCGAGCGTCGTCAAGTGCCCGTCCGCCACCACCTGCCGCCCCTCGACGAACAGGTGCCGCACCCGCGACGGCCCCGCCAGCGGGATCGCTGCCGGGTCCCAGGCCCCCGCGCTCTCCACCCCGCCCACGTCCCACAGCGACAGGTCGGCGCGCAGGCCCGGCGCGATGCGGCCGAGGTCGTCGCGCCCCAGCACCTCGGCCCCGCCGCGGGTGGCGATCTCCAGCGCCTCGCGCGGGCTCATCGCATCGGCGCCCCGGGCCACCCGCTGCAAGAACATGGCCATCCGCGCCTCCTCCGCCAAGTTGCCGCGGTCGTTGGAGGCCGAGCCGTCCACCCCCAGCCCCACCGGCACGCCCGCGTCCCGCATCGCCCTGACCGGCGCGATGCCCGAGCCGAGCCGGCAGTTGGAACAGGGGCAATGCGCCACCCCGGTGCGGGTTCTGGCAAAGAGATCAACCTCCTGCGCGTCGAGCTTCACGCAATGCGCGTGCCAGACGTCGGCCCCGGTCCAGCCCAGGTCCTCGGCATATTGCCCCGGCCGGCAGCCGAACTGCGCGAGGCTATAGGCCACGTCCTCGTCGTTCTCGGCCAGGTGGGTGTGCAGCCGCACCCCCTTCTCCCGCGCCAGAACCGCCGCGTCGCGCATCAGCTCGCGGCTGACCGAGAAGGGCGAGCAGGGCGCCAGCCCCACCCGCAGCATCGCGCCCGGCCGGGGATCGTGGAAGGCATCGACCACCCGGGCCATGTCGGTGAGGATCGCGGGCTCGGCCTCCACCAGCGCGTCGGGCGGCAGGCCGCCCGCGCTCTCGCCGATGCTCATCGCGCCGCGGGTGGGGTGGAAGCGCAGGCCGGTCTCGGCGGCGGCGGCGATGCTGTCGTCCAGCCGCGCGCCGTTGGGGTAGAGGTAGAGGTGGTCGGCGCTGAGCGTGCAGCCCGAGAGCGCCAGTTCCGCCAGCCCCAGCTGGGTGGAGACGAAGATCTCCTCCGGCCCGAACCGCGCCCAGATCGGATAGAGCCGCTTGAGCCAGCCGAACAGCAGCGCATCCTGCCCGCCCGGCACCGCGCGGGTCAGGCATTGGTAGAGGTGATGGTGGGTGTTGATCAGGCCGGGGGTGACAACGCAGCCCGCGGCCTCCAGCACCGCGGCGCCGGGCGCCGCCAGCCCCTGCCCCACCGCGGCGATCACGCCGCCGCGGATCAGCACGTCGGCGTCGTGGAGCTCGCCCAGCGCCGCGTCCATGGTCAGGACGGCGCGGGCGTTGCGGATCAGGATCTCGGACGGCATGGGTCCCCTCCTTATGCCACCCCCTTCGGTGGACCGGGACCGGACGCGGCGACAGAAGGGGAAAGGACTCGGGGCCCGCGCAGGCCCCAGCCTAGCCGCTCGCCGCCGGCTTCCCAAGCCCTCTTTGCCGGGGAAGCAGGAAAACCCGCGGACATGGGGGCGCGAACCCCCCGGAGGTCAGAGCAGCTTGCCCATCGCCACCGCGGTGTCGCTCATCCGGTTCGAGAAGCCCCATTCATTGTCGTACCAGGCCAGCACCGAGACGAAGTTGCCGTCCATTACCTTGGTCTGGTCCATGTGGAAGACCGAGGAATGCGGGTCGTGGTTGAAGTCGGACGACACCAGCTTCTCGGTCGTATAGCCGAGGATGCCCTTCAGCGGCCCTTCCGCCGCCGCCTTGATCGCCTCGTTCACCTCGGCGGCCGTGGTGGTGCGTCTGGCGATGAACTTCAGGTCCACGAGCGAGACGTTGGGCGTCGGCACCCGCACCGAGATGCCGTCCAGCCGGCCCTTCAGCTCGGGCAGCACCAGTCCCACCGCCTTGGCGGCGCCGGTCGAGGTCGGGATCATGCTGAGCGCCGCCGCCCGCGCCCGGTAGAGGTCCTTGTGCATGGTGTCGAGCGTCGGCTGGTCGCCGGTGTAGGAATGGATGGTGGTCATCATCCCCTTCTCGATGCCGATCGCGTCGTGCAGCACCTTGGCCACCGGCACCAGGCAGTTGGTGGTGCAGGAGGCGTTCGAGACCACGATGTCGTCCTTGGTCAGGGTGTCGTGGTTGATGCCGTAGACGATGGTCTTGTCGGAATTGTCGCCGGGGGCCGAGATCAGCACCCTTTTCGCCCCGGTCTGCAGGTGGGGCTGCACCTTTTCCTTCGAGGCGAAGATGCCGGTGCATTCCATGATCACGTCCACGTCCGACCAGGGCAGTTCGGCGGGGTTGCGGATCGCGGTCACCCGCATCGGGCCGCGGCCCGCGTCGATGGTCGATTCGGTGGTGGTGACGGTGGCCGGGAAGCGGCCGTGCACCGAATCGAACCGCAGGAGGTGCGCGTTGGTCTCGACCGGGCCGAGGTCGTTGATCGCGACCACCTGGATGTCGGTCCGCCCCGATTCGATGATCGCGCGCAGCACATTCCGCCCGATCCGCCCGAAGCCGTTGATCGCAACCTTCACCGTCATCTCCGCATACCTCCGCTCATGGCCCGCGCCCAGACGGCGCCCCGGGGGCCTACATCGCCCCGCGGCGCCGCGGATGCAAGGCGTCCGCTCGCCGCGGAGCTCTCAGCGCCAGAAGGCGACCGTCTCGATCAGCCCCACCATCCTGCGCGCGGCGAACAATGTTCCCGCGCCGGCGTTCAGCATCTGGTCGGCCAGCACGGCCGCCACGATCAACAGGCCGAGGATCAGGGCAGCGCGGTTGGACATGGGGTTCCGGCGGGGCAATGCCGGCCTGTCATAGCCGGGTGCCCGCGCGGGCCGCAAGCCTCTGGCGGGCGAATGGCCCCGCGGCTAGGCTCCGCGCGAACGGGCCGAGGGATGGGCATGAGCGGGCTTCTGGCGCTTCTCGACGACGTGGCGGCGATCGCCAAGGTGGCGGCGGCCTCGGTGGACGATATCGCCACCGCGGCGGCCAAGGCGGGGGCCAAGGCCGCGGGCGTGGTGATCGACGACGCGGCGGTGACGCCGAAATACGTCACCGGCTTCGACGCGCATCGCGAACTGCCGATCATCTGGCGCATCACCAAGGGGTCCCTGCGCAACAAGCTGGCGGTGCTGCTGCCGGGGCTCCTAGCGCTGGACTGGTTCCTGCCGCAGCTGATCACGCCGCTGCTGATGCTGGGCGGGGCCTATCTCTGCTTCGAGGGGGCCGAGAAGGTGGTGCACTGGCTGGCCCCCCATGCCGACGCGCATGTGGCCGCCGACCACCACCCTGGCGATCCGCTGCATCTGGAGGAAAGCCGGGTCGCCGGGGCGATCAAGACCGACTTCATCCTGTCGGCCGAGATCATGACCATCGCGCTTTCGGTGATCGAGGCGGACAGCCTGTGGCTGCGGGCGGTCACCCTGGCGGTGGTGGGGGTGCTGATCACCGGCGCGGTCTATGGCGTGGTGGCGCTGATCGTGAAGATGGACGACGTGGGGCTGCACCTGGCGGCCGAGCGGCGGGCGGCGGCGCTGCAGGCGGTGGGCCGCGGGCTGGTCAAGGGGATGCCGGTGCTGCTGGCCGCGCTGTCGCTGATCGGCACGGTGGCGATGCTGTGGGTGGGCGGCAACATCGTGGTCCATGGCCTGGACGGCTTGGGCTGGCATGGCCCCTACGGGCTGATCCACGGCTGGGCGGTGGCGACGGCGGATGCGGTGGGCACCGCCCGCGGGCTGGTGGAATGGGCGGTGACGGCCTTCTTCGACGGCATCCTCGGCCTGGCGCTGGGGCTCGCGCTGATCCCGCTCGCCACGCGGGTGATCGGGCCGGCGGTGGAGGCGGTGAAGGGCGGGAGAAAGCCGAGGGCCGGCTAGGGTTGGCTTGCCTCAAACCGTTCTTCGACTTGTGAGGATCTGAAGTGGAAGGCTACCTGCTGGCTGGACTGATCGCGTTCGGGGCCCTGTTCACGGCCGGATTGCTCACGATGGCTTTCAGGCAGGGCCGGCGGATCATCCTGATCACCTTGCTGCTGTTGCTGGCTCTCGGCGTGGCCTTCAACCTTTGGGCGATCTTTGTGGATATCGGCCCGGGCGCTGGCATCTATCTGATGTTCTTCAACTTCCTCGTTCTTCCCCTCCTTGTCGTTTCGCTTGTTGGTTTCCTCTCGGGAGCCACGCTTGGCAAGCGCCGGGGGCGGCATTCCGGCGCCCCGGGAAGAACTCCTGTCGATGACCCGGAGAGCGAATGAAGGGTTCCTCGGGCCACGGGCACCGTCGGCGGGCTGGTCGGGTAGGCGTTGGCGGCGCTATCCTGTCATCGGAACTGGAGGAGGACGATATGACCGAAGGCGTGACGATCTGGACCTATGACTGGGTGCCGCAGGGCCCGCGCGGCTATGTGCGCGACCTGCGGCTGCGCTGGGCGCTGGAGGAGGCGGGCCTGCCCTATACCGTCGCCACCGTGCCGCTGGCCGACCGCGGGCCCGAGCATCTGGCCCGGCAGCCCTTCGGGCAGGTGCCCTTCCTGGAAGACGGCGAAATCCGCGTGTTCGAGAGCGGGGCCTGCCTGCTCTATCTGGCAGAGAAAAGCGAGGCGCTGATGCCGCGCGATCCGCAGGGCCGGGTCGAGACCCAGCAATGGCTGATCGCCGCGCTGAACTCTGTCGAGATGGTGACCGTGCCCTGGTGGTTCATCGGACTGTCCAAGCCCGCCGAGAACCCGCTGGCCGGCTGGATGCAGCAGCGGTTCGAGCGGCTGGAGCCGGTGCTGGCCGGGCGCGACTGGCTGGCGGCGGGGCGCTTCACCGTGGCCGACATCCTGATGGCCGAGGTGCTGCGGATCCCGCGGGACAAGGGCGTGCTGGAACCCTTCCCCGCGCTGACGGCCTATGTCGCCCGCGCCTGCGCCCGCCCGGCGTTCCAGAAGGCGCACCGGGACCAATTGGCGCATTTCGCCGCCGCCGACGCCGCCCGGGGCTGAGGCTAGAGCAGCCCCTTCGCCGCCTCCGCCACCGCCTCGGCCGTGATCCCGAACTCGGCGTACAGCCGCTCGTAGGGCGCCGAGGCGCCGAAGGTGGACATGCCGACGAAGGCGGCCTTGCCCGCCCGCCCGCGCTCGTCCAAGAGCCAGCGGTCCCAGCCCTGCCGCACCCCGGCCTCCACCGCCACCCGCACCGGGCCGGCGGGCAGCACGCGGCGGCGATAGCCCTCGTCCTGCGCGGCGAACAGCTCCATCGACGGCATGGAGACCACGCGGGTGCCGATCCCCTCGGCCTCCAGCGCCTCGCGGGCCTTCACGGCGATCTCGACCTCCGAGCCGGTGGCGATCAGGATCGCCTGCCGCCTGCCCGTCGCCTCGGCCAGCACATAGGCGCCGCGGGCCGAGAGGTTCTGGTTGGTATGCTCGCGCCGCACCGCGGCCAGGTTCTGCCGCGACAGCGCCAGCACCGAGGGCGTGGTCTTCTGCGTCA
This sequence comes from Paracoccaceae bacterium, assembly GCA_037190175.1. GTDB lineage: Bacteria > Pseudomonadota > Alphaproteobacteria > Rhodobacterales > Rhodobacteraceae > JBBCJM01. The sequence continues at coordinate 11,672 of JBBCJM010000129.1, forward strand.
GCGCGATCTGCCAGCATTCCGCCACCTCCACCATGTCGGCGGGGCGCAGGACCAGGGTGTTCGGGGTGGCGCGGCTGATCGCCAGATGCTCGACCGGCTGGTGGGTGGGGCCGTCCTCGCCCAGGCCGATGGAATCGTGCGTCATCACATAGACCACCGGCACCCCCATCAGCGCCGAGAGCCGCATGGCGGGGCGGGCATAGTCGGTAAACGCCATGAAGGTGCCGCCATAGGGCCGGATGCCGCCGTGCAGCGCCAGCCCGTTCATCGCCGCGGCCATGCCGTGCTCGCGGATGCCGTAGTGGATATAGCGGCCCTGCCGGTTCTCGGGCAGGAACACCCCCAGATCGGCGGTCTTGGTGTTGTTCGAGCCCGTGAGGTCGGCCGAGCCGCCCAGCGTCTCGGTCATCACCGGGTTCACCGCGGCCAGCACTTTCTCGGAGGCCGCGCGGGTGGCGAGTTTCCCGCCCGCCTCCACCGCGGCCTTCTTCACGCCGCGGATGACGGATTCCAGCCGGGCCGGGGCCTCGGCGGCGAAGATGCGGCGGAACTCGGCCTGCCGGCGGTCCGACAGCGCCGCCAGCCGCGCCTCCCACGCGGCCCGCGCCTCGGCCCCCCGGGCGCCGGTGGCGGTCCACAGGGCGCGGATGTCGGCGGGGACCTCGAAGGGCCCGTGTTCCCAGCCATAGGCCGCCTTGGTGTCGGCGATGAGCTTGGCGTCCGTCAGCGCCCCGTGGCCCTTGGCGGTGTCCTGCGCCGCCGAGCCCAGCGCGATATGGGTCTTGCAGGCCACCAGCACCGGGCGATCCTGCGCCTGCGCCGCGGTCAGCCCGCGGTCGATGTCGGCGGGGTCGTGCCCGTCGCAGTCCAGCACCGCCCAGCCGCTGGCGGCGAAGCGCGCCTTCTGGTCGGTCACGTCGGCCATCGAGACCTTGCCGTCGATGGTGATCCCGTTGTCGTCCCACAGCACGACCAGGCGCGAGAGCTGCAGCCGCCCGGCCAGCCCGATCGCCTCCTGGCTGACCCCCTCCATCAGGCAGCCGTCGCCGGCGATCACCCAGGTGCGGTGGTCGATCAGCTTGGCACCCCAGCGGGCGCGCAGCGATTCCTCGGCGATGGCAAAGCCCACCGCATTGGCCAGCCCCTGGCCCAGCGGGCCGGTGGTGGTCTCGATCCCCTCGGCATGGCCGTATTCCGGGTGCCCCGCGGTGCGCGAGCCCCATTGCCGGAACGCCTTGATCTGGTCCAGCGTCAGGTCGGCATAGCCGGTCAGGTGCAACAGGCTGTAGAGCAGCATCGAGCCGTGCCCGGCGGACAGGATGAAACGGTCGCGGTCGGGCCAGCGCGGCGCGCTGGGGTCGAACTTCAGGTGCTTCTTGAACAGCACCGTGGCCACGTCCGCCATCCCCATCGGCATCCCGGAATGGCCCGAATTGGCGGCCGCCACCGCGTCCAGCGTCAGGGTGCGGATCGCGGCGGCCATCCGCCAGTGCTGGGGATCGCGGTCGCGCAGGGTGGCGATGTCCATCGGGCGGCTCCTTCGGGGGCGGGTGCGTGGCGGTGCATAGAGAGCCCCGCCGGCCGTTGCAAGGCGCCGGCCCGCCTGCGGGTGCAGAATCCGGCTTGCGATGGGGCCACGGGGGTGGCAGCCTGCGGGCCAAGGCGCCGCCCAAGGGCGCCAAGGTCCGGAGGCGCCCATGCAGCAGAACGACAGCATCGCCACCATCGCCGAGCACGAGCGGCGGCTGGCCGCGGCGCTCGACCGGATCGGCAAGGGCGTGGACCGGCTGGCGCAGGCCGCGGCCCGCCCGGCCCCCCGCGCCACGCAGCCCGCCACTGCCGAGGTCGCGCAGCTGCGCGAGGCGCTGGAGGCCGAAAAGGCCACCAACGCCCAGCTGACCGAGCGGCTGAAGGCCCTGCGCGAGCGCGACGGCTCGGCCCGCCGCGACACCGAGGCGCGGATCGAGGCGATGACCCGGCAGCTGGACGTGCAGGGGCTGGAGCTCGGCCGGATGAAGAAGACCACGATCCAGCTGCGCGACACCCTCCGCGCGATGACCGACGCCGCGGTGGCGGCCACGCCCGAGCCGCATCTGATCAACAAGGCGATGCTGACGGAGCTCGAGGCGCTGCGCGCCATCCGCCAGACCGAGATCGCCGAGATGGACGAGATCCTGGCGGCCCTCGCGCCGCTGGCAGAGGAGGCCGCACCCGATGCCTGAGCTGGAGATCAGTGTCGGCGGGCGCGAGTTCCGCGTCGCCTGCCAGGAGGGCGAGGAGCATTTCCTGCGCTCGGCCGCGCAGATGCTGGACGCGGAGGCCCAGCCGCTCATCAGCCAGATGGGGCGGATCCCCGAGGGCCGGATGCTGCTGATGGCCGGGCTGATGCTGGCCGACCGCACCGCGGCGGTGGAGGACGACCTGCGCCGGCTGAAGGCGCGGCTGGCCGAGCTGGAGGGCCGCCCTGCCCCCGCGCCCGAACGGGTGGAGGTGCCGGTGGTGCCGCGCGAGGTGGCCGAGACGCTGGCCGAGCTGGCCGCCCGGGCCGAGGCGCTGGCCGCCCAGATCGAAGAACGCAAGGCGGGCTGATGCGGGCGGCGTGGCTCCTGCTACTGGCCAGCCCCGCCGCGGCGCAGGATCTGGCGACCGCCCGCTATCTCTGCGAGCGCGGGGTCGAAGTGCCGGCGGCCTATGTGAACGGGCCCGAGACCTCGGTCGCGGTGATCACGGTCGAGGGGCGGCAGATCGCGCTGGTGCAGGAGACCGCGGCCTCGGGCGCCCGCTACGGCTGGCCCTCGGACGGGTCCAGCTATGTCTGGTGGACCAAGGGCGAGGAGGCCACGCTCTACTGGAAGGACGGCGCGGCGGGGACCGAGATCCCCTTGCTGGTGGAGTGCCGGCGGCAGGAGTAGGAGCCGATTTCTTCAAAGAAATCGGACAAATTCCTTTGAAGGAATTTGCGCGGTTCGTTTGAACGAACCGGCTCCCGGCCGAACCCTCACAGCGTGAACTGCTTGGCCAGTTTCAGCCCCTGCCCCTGGTAGTTCGAGGCGATCCCGGCGCCGTAGAGCCGCTCGGGCATCTCGGCCATCCGCTCGAACACCAGCCGGCCCACCACCTGCCCGTGTTCCAGCACGAAGGGCGCCTCGTGGCAGCGCACCTCCAGCACCCCGCGCGACCCCGCGCCCCCCGCCGGCGCCCAGCCGAAGCCGGGGTCGAAGAAGCCCGCGTAATGCACCCGGAACTCGCCCGCCATGGCCAGATAGGGCGCCATCTCGGCGGCGTGGTCGGGGGGGATCGTCACCGCCTCGCGCGAGACCAGGATGTAGAAGGCCCCGGGGTCCAGGATCACGCCGCCGTCGCGGGCCTCCACCGGCTCCCAGAAGTCCCGGGCCGGGTAATGCGCGATGCGGTCGAGGTCGATCACCCCGGTGTGCGGCTTGGCGCGCCAGCCGGCCAGCGGCTCGCCCCGGGGCCGCAGGTCGACCGAGAAGCCGAGCCCGTCGTCGATCACCGCCGGCCCGTCCACCAGCGGTGCCCTCTCGTGGAGCTTTCGCAACTCGACATCGTCCAGCCGCGCCGCCCCCCGCCGCAGCCGCAGCTGGTTGAGCCGCATTCCGCTGCGGGCGAGGACCGAGAAGGAGCGCGGGCAGACCTCGGCCCAGAGCGGGCCCTGGTAGCCCTCGGGGATCCGGTCGAACTCGGTCCCGCCGTCCACCACCGCGCGGGTCAGCAGATCCAGCCGGCCGGTGGAGGACTTGGCATTGGCCACCCCGGACAGCCCCGCGGGCAGGCTGAGACGCTCCATCAGCGGGATGACGTAGACGCAGCCCTTTTCCAGCACCGCGCCCTGGGTCAGGTCCACCCGGTGCATCTCGAAATCCGCCAGCCGTTCGGCCACCGTCCGCCCCTGCCCGGCCAGGAACGAGGCGCGCACCCGATGCGCCACCGGCCCCAGCCGCAGATCGAGGCTCGCGGGCTGCACCTGCGCCCCGGCCACCGGCTCTCCGCCGATGGCGCCGGCGGCGATCAGCGCGCGCAGCGCACGGTCGGGCAGCACGCCGGGGCGGAGGGGATCGGTCATCGGCCTGCCCGTGAAAACGCCCGCGCGTCGGGGGCGACGGCGGGCGGGTTTTCCTGATGGTCGGGCCGGCGAGATTCGAACTCGCGACCTTCCGCCCCCCAGACGGACGCGCTAACCAGACTGCGCCACGGCCCGACGGCGGCGATACATAACGGGTTTGCGGGCGGTGGCAAGCGGGAAAGCGACAGCGCGTCCGGCCGGCACGCCACGAGGGTCAGCGCCGCGCGCCGCGGGCCTGTTCGGCCAGCCGGGCGCGGAAGCCGGCGAGCCTCTGCACCAGCGGGATCAGCGCCCGGCGCCGGGCCTCCAGCGCCGCGGGCGAGAGCGTGCGCAGCCGGGCGGCCAGCGGGGCCTGCTCGGGCGGCTCGGCGGGCGGCTCCGGCA
>JBBCJM010000130.1:0-33455 GCA_037190175.1 Paracoccaceae bacterium
GGCGCTGGCCGCCTCCGCGCCCCCCCCCTCGGCCCGCAGCCGCAGCGCGAGCGAGGCCAGCAGCAGGGCCGCGGTCTCCTCCCCCTCGCCGCCGGCGAGCGTCAGCGCCACGAGGTCGGCCGCGCCGCCGCCCGCCCACCAGAGCCGGGCCTGCGCCACTTCGGCCCCGTTCCGCGACAGCACCGCCCGGGCGGCCAGCGCCTGGGCGGGGTCGGGCTGGAAGCCGAAGGTGAGGCCGCCTGCCAGCGCCCCGGCCAGTGCCATGCGCAGGGCGGGGTCGGCGGGCCCCTCGGGCGGCATCGCGGCGAGGTCCAGCACCAGCCGGCGGGCGGTGTGCCGCGGGGTGAGCCCCAGATCCAGCGCCACCGGCCACTGGCTGTCGTCCAGATCCTCCAGCACCGGCCGCGCCCCGGCCCGGCGCGCCGCATCGGTGAACAGCGCGGTCAGATCCTCGGCCGCCGTGGGCTCGCCGAAGGCCCCGCCCAGCGCGCACCAGGCCCCGCCCTCGATCCGGTAGCCCAGGAACGCCTCTCCGCCGTGGGCGACCATCAGCACGGCCGAGGCCCCCGCCGCCCGCGCCGCCCCCGGCCGGCCCGAGGCGGCGGCCAGCGCGGCGGCGGTGCTGCGGGCCTGGTCGTCGGGCAGGAGCGGGCGTTCGCGCACCACCAGCAGCAGGAGCCCCAGCGCGGTGACCCCCACCACCAGGCTGCCCACCAGCCCGGCCCGCCAGGCCCGCGGCGCGCGTTCATCCAGCGCGAACTGCCACCAGAGCTCGTGCGAATAGGGCACGCTCTTGTTGGCGAAGAACAGCACGAAGCCGAAGGCGATGACGGCCGAGGCCACCAGCAGCAGCCAGCCGGGCGAGAGCGCGGCATGGGTCAGCGTGGTGTTGCGGTGGAAGGCGCGGCGGAACGGCAGCAGCACCACGATGCCGGCCAGCAGCACCAGCGCCCGCTGCCAGTCGCCGCCGTCGACCCAGGCGATCACCGCACCGGCGGCCATGGTGCCGATGGCCAGCCACCAGGCCCCCAGGCTGCGCCGCACCACCCCCAGCGCCAGCACGATCAGCGCCGCGCCCAGCGCCGAGGTGAGCAGCGCCGACCCCTCGACGAAGGCCAGCGGCAGGAGCGCCTCGGCGGCCTCGGCGGCGTCCGAGGTGGGGGGGACCAGCGACGACAGGCTCATCCACAGGCCCGAGCCGAAGATCATCGCCGCCAGCACCAGGGGCGCCACCGGGGTCACGGCGCTGAGCCCCGGCTCCAGCACCGCCATGGTGCGACCCACCGCCGGCAGCCGGCGGAACACGCCCAGCGAGCGCCAGGCCTCGTAGAGCGCCAGCACGCCGAGCGCGAGGCCGAAGGGCAGCAGGTAATAGGTGATGCGGAACAAGAGCAGCCCCGCGGCTACCTGCCCGACGGGCGTGCCGAAGGGCATGGCGGCGATCACCACCGACTCGAAGACCCCCACGCCGCCCGGCACATGGCTGATCACCCCGGCCAGGGTGGCGGCGGCGAAGATGGCGAGGAAGGTCAGGAAGTCCATCTGCAGCGAGGCCGGCATCAGGACATAGAGCGTCAGCGCGGCAAAGCCGATGTCGGCCAGGCTGAACACCACCTGCCCCGCCAGCACCGGCAGCGAGGGCGCGCGCACCGAGAACCGCCCGAGTTGCAGCGCCCGGCCGGAGACCGAGGCCAGCACCAGCGGCAGCAGGATCGCCACGATCCCGCCCAGCGCCGCCAGTCGCACCAGCCCCGGGCCGAAGGGCAGGAACATCGCCAGCGCGCCGGGATGCGCGGCCACCGCCGCCAGCCCCACCACGGTGGCCGCGGTTCCGAACGAGACCGCGGCGAAGGTGGAAACGGCAGCCACGTCGTAGCCGTCCAGCCCCAGCCCGGAATAGACCCGCCAGCGCACCGCCCCGCCCGAGACCGCCGAGAGCCCGATGGTGTTGCCGAAGGCATAGGCCATCAGCCCGCCGGTCATCACCACCGGCAGGGGCAGCGGCTTGCCGATGTAGCGCAGCGCCGACCAGTCGTAGCCCGCCAGCGCCAGATAGGCGCAGGCGGTGGCGGCCAGCGCCATGCAGATCGTGGCCCAGGGGGTGGCGTGCACCCGCTCGACCACCTCGCGCAGGTCCACGGGGGCCAGCAGGCGTTGCAGCGCATAGAGGCCCAGCGCGAAGAGCGCCAGCGTCACCGCATAGGGCAGGATCGACCGCAGCAGCACCCAGCGGTCGCGCGTCCGGTTGGGCGAGGCATCGCCGGTCGCCTGCATCGCGCTCGCTCCGCCCTTCCCTTCGCGCATCTCGCGGTGATGTAGGACGGAACGCCCGCCGACGCCAGCCGTTCCGGGGCCTGGGCGCGGCGCATGGGGCAGGCCGGTCACGCCTCGGGGAACCCCCCTTCCCGCAGGAGGGCGCGGAAGGCGGGGGAGCGCAGGCGGGCGGCCCAGTCCATGGTCTCGGGCGTGTCGGTCAGGCGGCAGAAGGCGAAGGCGGCGGATACCGAGAGGGTCTCGGGCAGGTCGAGGATGCGAAGCGCGGGCACCTGCCGCCGCGCCTGCACCGCATTGCTGCGGTAGGTGACGAAGGCGTCGCAGAGCCCCTGTTCCATCACCCAGCCGTAGTGGTTGCGCCCGGGCGGGGCGGCGGGGGCCTGCGGCCCGCCGGCCAGCCGCAGGGCGGTACGGCGCAGGCGGGCGCCGTGGCCGGGGTGCAGCCGCTCCAGCCGGTCGAAGAGATCCATCGCGTAGTCGCCCGAGGGGTCGGCGCCGGGCAGCGAGGTGGCGATGCGCAGGCCGGGGTCGGTCAGGCAGTCCGGCGTCGGCGGCACCCCCGGGGCCAGCAGCAGCGCCAGCACGTTACGGCAGAGCGGTTGGGGGTCGAAGCCCAGCCCCGCGGCGACCAGCGCCTGCACATGCTCCGGCGCCGCCGAGAGGAAGAGGTCGGGCCGGCCGCCCCCTTCGATCTCCGCCCGCAGCGTGCCGGAGGGGCCGAAGCGCAGGCTCGCCCCGCCGGCGAAGCGGGTCAGCGGGGCCATCAGGCTGCCGGCGGCCCAGAGCGTCGGGTTCAAGCGCCGGTTCCCACGTTTTCCTGCGCCACCGACACGGCCTTCAGCACCGCATGGACGGGCTGGCCGGGGGCGAGGGCCAGGGCCTCGGCCGAGCGGCGGGTGATGCGGGCCAGGAGCGACTCCTCGCCCGCCGCCAGCACCACCATGGCGCCGGGGCCGCTGCCGGGGCGGATCTCTCGCACGCTGCATTCCAGCACGTTCAGCGCCGAGATCCCCTCGGGCCGGTGCAGGGCCAGCATCACGTCCTGCGCCAGGATGCGCAGCCGCAGGGTGGTGCCGGGGGCGGCGGTCGCCCGCGGCAGCCACACCGGCCCGGCGGCGGTGGAAAGGCGGGTCAGCCCGTCGTCCTCCTGCGCCTCGACCCGCGCGGTCAGGATCGCGCCGGCCTCGCGCAGCCCCATGCCCTGCGCCAGCCCGGGGTCGGCGAAGACCTCGGCCGCCGCGCCGGTGGCGGTCACCCGCCCGGCCTCGACCATCACCACGGTGGTGGCCAGCCGCGCCACCTCGGCGGCGGAATGGCTGACATAGAGGATGGGCAGGCGCAGCTCGTCCCGCAGCCGCTCGAAATAGGGCATGATCTCGGCCTTGCGCGCCTCGTCCAGCGCCGCCAGCGGCTCGTCCATCAGCAAAAGCCGCGGGCCGGAGAGGATGGCGCGGCCCAGCGCCACCCGGCTCTTCTCGCCGCCCGAGAGGGTACCCGGCCGGCGGTCCATCAGCGCGCCGATCCCCAGCATCTCCACGATGCGGGCGAAGTCGGCGGTACGGGTGGCAGGGGGCGCGAACCAGCGGCCGTACAGCAGGTTCTGCCGCACGGTCAGGTGGGGGAACAGCCGCCCCTCCTGGAACACATAGCCGATGCGGCGGCGGTGAGGGGCCACGAAGACCCGCGCGGCGGTGTCCAGCAGCACCGCCCCCTCCACCTCGATCCGCCCCCTGTCCGGACGCAAGAGGCCCGCCACCGCATTGACGATGGTGGTCTTGCCCGAGCCCGAGCGGCCGAACAGCGCGGTGACGCCGGGCGGCGTGTCGAAGGCCACCTCCAGCGCCAGCCCGGGAAAACGGTGGGTCAGCCGGACCGAGAGCGTCATGTGCCCGCGATCCTGCGCGCCACCGCGCGGCTGACCCATTCCGAGAGCAGCAGCGCCACCATGGCCACCGCGATGGCCACCACCACCAGCCGCGCCGCCGCGGCATCGCCGCCCGGCACCTGCAGGAAGGAATAGATCGCGCTGGGCAGGGTCTGGGTCTGGCCGGGGATGTTGGAGACGAAGGTGATCGTCGCCCCGAACTCCCCCATCGCCTTGGCGAAGGCGAGGATGGCGCCGGCCACGATCCCGGGCAGGATCAGCGGCAGGGTGACGGTGGCGAAGACCCAGGGCCGCGAGGCGCCGAGCGTGGAGGCCGCCGCCTCCAGCTTCGGGTCCACCGCCTCGATGGCCAGGCGGATGGCGCGCACCATCAGGGGAAAGGCCATGACCCCCGCGGCCAGCGCCGCCCCGGTCCAGCGGAAGGCGAAGAAGGTGAAGGGCATCCCGGTCAGGTCGAACCACCATTGCCCGACAGTGCCCCGCCGCCCGAAGGTGATCAGCAGCAGATACCCCGTCACCACCGGCGGCAGGATCAGGGGCAGGTGCACGAGGCCGTTCAGCAGCTGCTTGCCCCAGAACGACCAGCGCGCCAGCGCATAGGCCACGAAGATGCCCAGGGGAAGGCTGACCAGCGTCGCCCAGAAGGACACGCGGAGGCTCAAAGCCACCGCGCGCCATTCGTCGGGGGACAGCCAGTCGGTCAACGGACTACCGGCCCGCCGCCATCATTGCAGGACGGCAAAGCCCTGCTTCTCGAAGGCGGCCGTGGCGGCCTCGCTTTCCAGCGCCTCGAAGAACGCCCGGTCGGCATCGTCCGCCGCGCCGGTCAGCAGCGCCACCGGATAGATGATCGGCGGATAGCTGTCGGCCGGGAAGGTGCCCACGATCGACACGTTGTCGTCGGCCGCCGCGTCGGTGGAATACACGATGCCATAGGGCGCCTCGCCCGTCGCCACCAGCGTCAGCGCCGCGCGCACGTTGTCGGACTGCGCGACCGAGGGCTCCACATCGGCCCAGACGCCCAGGCTTTCCAGCGCCGCCTTGCCGTACTGGCCGGCCGGCACGCTGTCGACCAGCGCCATCGCCAGCTTCTCGTCGCCCAGAAGGCCCTTCAGGTCGAAGCCCGGCCCGATCTCGACCGGCGCGGCATCCTTGCCATGGGCGATCAGCACCAGCGTGTTGCCCAGCAGGTCCACCCGGGTGTCGTCCACCACCAGGCCGGCCTTCTCCACCTCGTCCATCCAGTTCACCGCGGCCGAGATGAAGATGTCGGCCGGCGCGCCCTGGATGATCTGGCCCGCCAGCGCGTTCGAGCCGGCATAGGAGATGGTCACGGTATGGCCGGTTTCGGCCTGCCAGCCGGCGGCGAACTCGTCCAGCGCGTTCTTCATCGAGGCGGCGGCGAAGACCACGACCTCGTCGGCCATGGCCGGGGTGGCCAGTGCAAGGGCGGCGGCGGCAAGTGCGAGACGGGACATGATTCATTCCTCCCATTGATATGTCTTTGCAAACATATCAGCCGGAGCGCCCGCGCCGCGCAAGGGCTATTTTCCCTCGGACATATCCGCGGGCCGCAGCATCGCCTCCAGCGCCGCGATGTCGGCGGCGGCGGCCTGGGCCGCGATGTCCACCACGGCGAGGTAGCGGCGCAGCACCTCCTCCCCCGCCTCGGTCAGCCGCGCGCCGCCGCCGCCCGGCCCGCCGCGGGTGCTGGAGACCAGGGGCTCGCGGAAGGCCGCGTTCATCTCCTCCACCAGCATCCAGGCGCGCTTGTAGCTCATCGCCATCTGCCGGCCGGCGGCGGAGATCGAGCCGGTGTCGCGGATCCGGGTCAGCAACTCCGCCTTGCCGGGGCCCAGCATCGCCTCGTCGAACAGGATGCGCAGTTTCAGGGTGGTCATGCGACTCTCCGGGCGGCCCGAAGCGATATTTCGCCGAAGTCGCATCGCTGGCAAGGGCCCGCCGCCGCCACGCGCCCGCCGCGCCGGGGGCCGTCGATTCGGGGTTGACCGCTCCCGCCTCTTTGCCTAGCAGGCAGCCCGTGGGCCCGTAGCTCAGTTGGTAGAGCAACTGACTTTTAATCAGTGGGTCACAGGTTCGAATCCTGTCGGGCTCACCAACACAAAGAAATCATATAAAATCAGCATGTTGAGGTTCGCCCTCACGCCGCGCTTGCCGCTGGCTGCGGCGGCTCGGCCAGCCCGCCCAGCCTGCGGATCTCGGCCACGACCTCGGCCACGCCCTCGCCGGTGCGCAGGGAGCAGAAGCGCACCGGGCGCGTGCCCCGCTGGCGGGCGGCGTCGCGGGCCATGCGGTCGCGGTCGCAGCCCACGGCCTCGGCGATGTCGATCTTGTTGATCACCAGGAGGTCGGCGCGCGTCACCCCCGGCCCGCCCTTGCGGGGAATGTCGTCGCCCATGCCGCAGTCGATCTGGTAGACCGTCAGGTCCGCCAGTTCCGGCGAGAAGGTGGCCGAGAGGTTGTCGCCGCCGGATTCGATCAGGATCACGTCGAGGTCGGGGAAGGCTGCGGTCAGCTCGGCCACGGCGGCGAGGTTGATCGAGCAATCCTCGCGGATCGCGGTATGCGGGCAGCCGCCGGTCTCCACGCCGCGGATCCGCTCCAGCGGCAGGGCCTGCACCCGCATCAGGTATTCGGCGTCCTCGCGGGTATAGATGTCGTTGGTGATCGCGGCGACGGACAGGTCTTGCGACAGCGCCCGGCACAGGGCCTCGGTCAGGCGGGTCTTGCCCGCGCCGACCGGGCCGCCGATGCCGATGCGCAGCGGGCCGTTCGGGCTGGTCATGTGCGGTAGATCCTCGGTTGCAGGGTTTCGTGGCGGATCGCGGCCAGGTCGCTGCGGAAGGCGCAGGCGCCAAGGTCATCGAGCGTGGCCGCCTGCGCCTCGGCGGCGACCTGCCGGACCAGCGGCATCAGCGCCGAGAGGATGCGCTGGCCCTCGGTGGGGCCGATGGGGACGGACTTGACGCAGGCGGCGATCAGGTTCGAGGCGAAGCCCTGCAGGAACAGCGCCAGCGCCTCGGCCAGCGGAACGCCCGCGCGGGCGGCGGCCCTGCCGAGGGCGACCGGCCAGGGCGCGGCGGGCAGCGCCCCCTCGATGGCCGAGAGAGTGCGGGCGAAGCTGGCGCCCTGTTCCACCGTCTCGCGCCGCCGCTCGGCGCAGCCGGCCAGCGCCAGCGCCAGGTCGGTCACCTCCTCGCCCCGCCAGGCATGGGCCAAGAGGATCGCGTCGTTGCGGCCCGCGCCGTGGCGCAGGATGTCGGCGATCCAGTCGCGCACCTCGTCCGGCCCGGTCAGCCAGCCGTCCGCGATGGCCTGTTCGATCCCGTGGGAATAGGCGAAGCCGCCCACCGGAAAGGCGGGCGAGAGCCAGGCGAACAGCCGTTGCAGGGCGGCGAGGTCAGCCATGGTGATGGTGGTGGCCCGGCCCGTGCGAATGGCCGTGCGAATGCCCCATCACCTGCGCCGGGCCATAGGCGCCGCCCTCGGGGACGAAGGGCCGCCGCGCCTCGGCCACCGTGGCGCCCAGCCCCAGCAGCATCGCGCGCAGCACATGGTCGGCGCGGATGACCAGGTGGAAGGGCTCGATCTGACAGGGCGTATGGCGGTTGCCGATATGCCAGGCCAGCCGCGGCAGGTCGCCGGTGACGATCAGCACCGGCTCCTCGGCGGCGACGATCTCGACCGGGCCGGCCTCGGTCGCCAGCGCATCGCCATGGGCCAGCGCGGTGACCTTGGGCAGGTCGACCAGCACCTCGGCCCCCGAGACGGTGCGCAGCAGCTTCCGGCGCAGGAAGCGCGCGTCGTAGTCCAGTTCGATCCGGTCGACGGGGGCGGCGGGAAGCGGGGGGTGAAGGACGGATGTGGCTTTCATCGTCAGAACAGGAAATAGCGTTGCGCCATGGGCAGGCTTTCGGCGGGCTGGCAGGTCAGCAATTCGCCATCCGCCCGCACCTCGTAGGTCTCGGGGTCGACGTGGATCTCGGGGGTGGCGTCGTTCAGCACCATCTGGGCCTTGCCGATGCCGCGGGTGCCCCTGGCGGCAACCATGTCCTTCGCCAGCCCCAGGTGTCCGACCTCGGCGTCGCGGCTGACGAAGGTCACCGCGCTGCGCTCGACCGACCGGCCGAAGGCCCCGAACATCGGGCGCGAATGCACCGGCTGCGGCGTGGGGATCGAGGCGTTGGGATCGCCCATCTGCGCCATGGCGATGGTGCCGCCCAGCAGCACCATCTCGGGCTTCACCCCGAAGAAGGCCGGGTTCCACAGCACCAGGTCGGCGCGCTTGCCCGGCTCGACCGAGCCGATCTCCTGCGCCAGCCCATGCGCTATGGCCGGGTTGATGGTGTATTTCGCGACATAGCGGCGGACGCGGAAATTGTCGGCCGGGCCGCCGCCCAGCACGCCCCTTTGCACCCGCATCTTGTGCGCGGTCTGCCAGGTGCGGATCAGCACCTCGCCCACCCGCCCCATCGCCTGGCTGTCGGACGAGATGATCGACATGGCGCCCATGTCGTGCAGGATGTCCTCGGCCGCGATGGTCTCGCGCCGGATCCGGCTTTCGGCGAAGGCGATGTCCTCCGGCACCCGGCGGTCCAGGTGATGGCAGACCATCAGCATGTCCAGATGCTCTTCCATCGTGTTGATGGTGAAGGGCCGCGTCGGGTTGGTGGAGGAGGGGATCACGTTCGCCAGCCCCGCCACCCGGATGATGTCGGGCGCATGGCCGCCGCCCGCGCCCTCGGTGTGGAAGGCGTGGATGGTGCGGCCGGCGATGGCGGCGATGGTGTCCTCGACGAAGCCGCTCTCGTTCAGCGTGTCGGTGTGGATCATCACCTGCACGTCCATGCGGTCGGCGACGGACGGGCAGCAGTCGATGGCGGCGGGGGTGGTGCCCCAGTCCTCGTGCAGCTTCAGCGCGCCGGCGCCGGCGCGGATCTGTTCCTCCAGCGCCGCGGGCAGCGAGGCGTTGCCCTTGCCGGCGAAGGCCAGGTTCATCGGGAAGGCGTCGGCGGCCTGCAGCATCCGCCCGATATGCCAGGGGCCGGGCGTGCAGGTGGTGGCCAGCGTGCCATGCGCCGGGCCGGTGCCGCCGCCCAGCATGCAGGTGATGCCCGAATGCAGCGCGTCGTCGATCTGCTGGGGGCAGATGAAGTGGATATGCGCGTCCATCGCCCCCGCGGTCAGGATCCGCCCCTCGCCCGCGATGATCTCGGTCCCCGGGCCGATCAGCACGGTGACGGCGGGCTGGATGTCGGGGTTGCCCGCCTTGCCGATCACGGCGATGCGGCCATCCTTCAGGCCCACGTCGGCCTTGTAGATGCCGGTCGCGTCCACGATCAGGGCGTTGGTGATCACGGTGTCCATCGCGCCCTCGGCGCGGGATTTCTGCGACTGGCCCATGCCGTCGCGGATCACCTTGCCGCCGCCGAACTTGACCTCCTCGCCATAGGTGGTCAGGTCGCGCTCGACCTCGATGACCAGCTCGGTGTCTGCCAGGCGGATGCGGTCGCCGGTGGTGGGGCCGTAGATCGCCGCGTAATCGGCGCGCGAGAGCGTGGCGGGCATCCTACAGATCCCCCATCACGGCGGCGCGGAAGCCGAAGACGCGGCGGTCGCCCGCAAGGGGGATCAGGCCCACGTCGCGGGTCTGGCCCGGCTCGAACCGGATCGCGGTGCCGGCGGCGATGTCCAGCCGCATTCCCCGCGCCGCCTGCCGGTCGAAATCCAGCGCCGGGTTGGTCTCGGCGAAATGGTAGTGGCTGCCGACCTGCACCGGGCGGTCGCCGGTATTGGCCACGGTCAGGGTCAGGCGGGGGCGGCCGGCGTTCAGCACGATCTCGCCCGCGGCGGGGATGATTTCGCCCGGGATCATCACGCCACCGCCAATGCAAGGCCCGCCGCGGCGGTCGCCGCCCCCAGCCAGCGCGCCAGCGGCAGCCGGCCCAGCGCGACGCCCGCGCCATGCAGGCCCGCCGTCGCCAGGGCGAAGCCCGCGGCATAGGCGGCCAGCCCTTCCGCCGGCCCCTCGACCCCATGCGCATGGCCATGCATCATGCCGAAGACCGCGACCACAGGCAGCACCGCCGCCAGCCCCGGCCGCAGCGCCAGCGCCACCGCCGCCCCGATCACGATGGAGGAGGCGAGGATCACCGGCTCGACCCAGGGCAGGACGATCCCGGCCGCGCCCAGCATCCCGCCCGCGATCATCGCCGCCACGAAGCTGGCCGGCAGCGCCCAGACCGCCCGCCCGCCGATGCCGGCGGCCCAGAGACCCACGGCCACCATCGCCAGCAGGTGATCGACCCCGCCCAGCGGATGCGACAGGCCCGCAACCAGGGGCGAGCCCTCGACATGGCCCGGATGGGCAAGGGCCGCGGTCGGCATCAGCAGCAGGGCGGCGAGCAGCTTCTTCATCGTCAGGACCTTTCAGCGGATGGGGTGGTGGACGGTGACCAGCTTGGTCCCGTCGGGAAAGGTCGCCTCGACCTGGATCTCGGGGATCATGGCGGGCACGCCCTCCATGCAGTCTTCCGCGCGCAGGATCTCGGCGCCGTATGACATGAGGTCGGCCACGGTGCGCCCGTCGCGGGCGCCCTCGACCACGGCGTCGGTGATGATGGCGACGGCCTCGGGGTGGTTCAGCCTGACGCCGCGCGCCATGCGGTTGCGCGCGACGATGGCGGCCATGGCCACCAGCAGCTTGTCCTTCTCGCGGGGGGTCAGGTTCATCTCGGCCTCACAATTGCCAGACGCGGGGCGGCGGGCCCGCGCGGAAATGCCGGATCAGCGGGATCAGCGCCGCCCGCAGCGCCTGGGACGAGGGCGCCAGGAACCGCGCGACCAGCAGGCCGGGCAGGGCGCTGACCCCCGCCTCGGCGCCCGCGGGCAGCACGGCGCGGGCGGCGTCCAGCCCGTCCTCCGCCCCCGGCGCGGCGAGGATCAGCGTGGCCGAGGCGCGGATGCCGGCCAGCGTCGCGGCGCCCGCGGGCATCGCGTCCATCCGCACCGCCTCGGCGTGGATCAGCCGCCCGCCGCGATGGATGCGCCAGTGGTCGCGCAGATGCAGCCTGCGCAGCACCTCGCCATGCGCCGCGCGGCCGAAGACCAGGCTTTCGACCGCCAGCAGGATGGCGCTTTCCGCCATGTCCACGGTCAGCCGCCGCTCCAGAGCCGCGCCTTCGAACAGGATCGACTCCTGCGGCAGCCAGTCGATGCGCGAGCCTGGCCCCAGCGTCAGGAGGTTCGACACCTGCCCCGCCCCGCCCGCGCTGCGATAGACGCGCTCGGCCGCCTGCGTCGTCACCGTCAGTGCCTCGCCCTCGCCGGCATGGATGTCGAGCGCCAGGCGGTCGCCGCCGGTGATCCCCCCGGCGGTGTTGACGACCACGGCCTCGGCCCGTCCCCGGGGCATCAGCAGCTTCAGGCAGCCTTGCTGATGAAACCGCCCGAGCCGCCCCCCGCCGCAGGACAGCCCGGCGGAGCCATGGCTGCGCGGCAGGTCGGTCAGGGATGTGGAAAGGTCCAGTGCCATGGGCGGGCCCCGATCTGCTTGCCCGACCACGGCCATGGAACATTTCCCGGATCAATCGGTGGCCCGATCCCGCCCCCGGCTGGGGGTTGTTCGAAGGGAAGTCTGCCCGATCCTTGGGCGAGTCGCCCATTTTTCGGGCATCCGCCGGGCCGGTGCCTGCCATGAAAGCGGCCCGGCCCCTGGGGAGGGCCGGGCCCGCCGGGCAGCGCCTGGGGAGTGCCGCCGGCGACGAGGATGCTCTGCCGCCCTTCGTCACGAGGGAACCGGAGCCGGGGCGCGATCTCCTCGACGGGATCGGGCCGGCGCTTGCCACGGCGCTGTCCCGGCCCTCTTGTCGCGGGGGCAAAATATGTTCTGGAATCGCGCCATAAACCGGCTGATTCTGACTTCACCTGTCGCAAGAGGCGAACAATGGACCGGATCTATCTCTATCGGATCTTCACCCGGGTGATCGAAACCCGCAGCTTCACCCGGGCGGCGGATACCCTGCAGATGCCGCGTTCCAGCGTCTCGACCGCCATCGCCGATCTGGAGGCGCGGCTGGGCGCGCGGTTGCTGAACCGCACGACGCGGGTGGTCGCGCCCACTGACGAGGGGATGGAGTTCCACGAACGCTGCCTCGCCTTCCTGGCCGAGGCCGAGGAGATGGAGGGGATGTTCCGCGCCTCCTCGCGCCGGATCGAGGGGCGGATCCGGGTCGACATGCCGGGGCGGATCGGGCGGCTGATCGTCGCGCCCGCCCTGCCGGGGTTCCTGGCCCGCTGGCCGGGCATCAGGGTGGAGCTGGGGATGACCGACCGGGCGGTGGATCTGGTGGGCGAGCGGGTGGACCTGGCCCTGCGGGTCGGGCCGCTGGCCGATTCCGGTCTGCACGCCCGCCGGATCGGCGAGATCGCCCTGGTCAACGTGGCCAGCCCCGGCTACCTGGCCGAATACGGCACCCCGCTGGCGCCGGACGATCTGGACCGGCACTGGCAGGTGGCCTATGCCTCGCCCTCCACCGGGCGGGTGACCGACTGGGAATGGCAGGAGGGCGGCCGCACCCGCACCCGCCCCGTGCCCTGGCGCGTCTCGGCCAACAGCGCCGAGGGCTATATCGCCTGCGCGCTGGCCGGGATGGGGCTGATCCAGTTCCCGGCCTTCGACATGACCTGCCACCTCGCCGCGGGCGAGCTGGTCGAGGTGATGCCCGCCCACCGGCCCGAGCCCATGCCGATGCACCTGCTGTTCCCCGCCGCCCCCCGCCCCCGCCGCCTGACCGCCTTTGCCGACTGGCTGGAGGAGCTGCTGCGCCAGAACGTCCGCGGCTGAGCCGCGATCCGCCGGGCAGCGCCGGCCATCATGGGGTAGAAGGACGACGGGGATGATTCCAGCGGGGGTCCGCGATGCAGCCAGCCGATCCGAACCGCGACCCGGGCCTTGCCGGGCGATGAGGGTCCTGCCGGCGGGCAGCACGGGGCTGTTGATCGAGCTCGACGGGCTGGAGCAGGTGCTGGCGCTGCTGGACGCGCTGCTGGCCAGCCCGCCCGAGGGGGTGGTCGACATCGTGCCGGCGGCGCGCACCATCCTGCTGACCTTCGACCCCTGCCGCACCGACGCCGCCGTGCTGCGCCGGGCGATCCCCGCGGCCGGGGGGCCGCGGCGGGCCGTGGCCGGGCGCAGCCATGACATTCCCGTGGCCTATGACGGCGAGGACCTGGCCGCGGTGGCCGAACATCTGGGCTGGACGGTGGCCGAGGTCGTCCGCCGCCACGGGCAGGCCACCTGGACCGCGGCCTTCGCCGGCTTCGCGCCGGGTTTCGTCTACATGACCTGCGACGATCCGGGCTTCGACGTGCCGCGCCGGGCCAGCCCGCGGCTGCGGGTGCCGGCGGGGTCGGTGGCGCTGGCGGGACGGTTCGGCGGCATCTACCCCTCGGACAGCCCGGGCGGCTGGCAGATCGTCGGCCGCACGCCGCTGGCCCTGTGGGACCTGCGCCGCCCGCAGCCCGCGCTGCTGGCCCCGGGCGACCGGGTGCGGTTCCGCGATATGGGCCACGGCGCGCAGGTCGGCGTGCCGCCGCTGCCCGTGCCACCGGAACCGTCCGCGCGGGGCGGCATCGAGGTGCTGCGCGCCGACCGGCCGGCGCTGTGGCAGGACGGCGGGCGGCCGGGGCAGGGCGGGCAGGGGCTGGGCGCCTCGGGCGCGCTGGACCGCGGGGCCTTCGCCCGCGCCAACCTCTGCCTCGGCAACCCGCCCGGCTGGCCGGTGCTGGAGATCGCCTTCGGCGGCTTCGCCCTGCGGGTGGACGCGGCCGTCACCATGGCGGTGACCGGCGCGCCCTGCCCGCTGGTGATCCGCGGCGCGGATGGCCGCCGCAGCACGGCCCCCTTCGGCCGGGCCTTCGCGCTGGACCCCGGCGACCGGCTGGACCTCGGCCCGCCGCCCCGCGGGATGCGCAGCTATCTGGCCCTGCGCGGCGGGTTCGACGTGCCGCCGGTGCTGGGCTCCGCCGCGCGCGACACGCTGGCCGGGGTGGGGCCGGCGCCGGTGGTGGCGGGGGCTTGCCTGAACCCCGCGGGCCGCCCGGCGGGGGCGGTCGATCCCTTCCCGCCGCTGGGGCCGGTGCTGCCCGGGGCGGGCGATCTGGTGGTGCTGGACATCCTGCCCGGGCCGCGCGACGACTGGTTCACGCCCGAGGGGCTGGCCGCGCTCACCGGCCAGGCATGGACAGTCACGCCCGAGGCCAGCCGGATCGGCATCCGCCTGAACGGCCCGCGGGGGATCGAGCGGCGGGATGCGGCGGAACTGCCCTCGGAAGGCACGGTGACCGGCGCGATCCAGGTGCCGCACGACGGCCAGCCGGTGCTGTTCCTGGCCGACCATCCGCTGACCGGCGGCTATCCGGTGATCGCCGCGGTGGCGGCCCATCACCTCGACCTCGCCGGGCAGATCCCGCCCGGCGCGCGGCTGCGGTTCAACCTGACATCCGAGAGGGCCGGCCCGTGAAGAAGCTCCTGATCGCCAACCGCGGCGAGATCGCCCTGCGCATCATCCGCGCCGCCCGCGACTACGGGGTGGAAAGCGTGGCGCTCTATGCCGATGCCGATGCCGGCGCGCTGCATGTCGAGATGGCGGACGAGGCCTGGAGCCTGGGGCCGGGCCGGCCGGCGGAGACCTGGCTCGACATCCCGCGCATCCTGCGCATCGCCGAAAGGGCCGGCGCGGATGCCGTGCATCCCGGCTATGGCTTCCTGTCCGAACGGGCCGAGTTCGCCCGCGCGGTGACCGGGGCCGGGCTGACCTGGGTCGGCCCGCCGGCCGAGGCGATCGAGTTGCTGGGCGACAAGGTGGCGGCGCGGCGGATCGCCGAACGGGTGGGGGCGCCGCTGGTCAGGGGCTCGGCCGGGCCGCTGGGCTCCGCCGCCGAGGCGGTGGAATTCGCCCGCGAGGCCGGGCTGCCGCTGGCGATCAAGGCGGCTTTCGGCGGCGGCGGCCGGGGGATGAAGGTGGCCCGCCGGCTGGAGGAGGTGGGCGAGCTTTACGACTCCGCGGTGCGCGAGGCCACGGAAGCCTTCGGCCGCGGCGAGTGCTATGCCGAGCAGTTCCTCGACCGCCCCCGGCATGTCGAGGCGCAGGTGATCGCCGACCGGCACGGCAGCATCGTGGTGCTGGGCACCCGCGACTGCACCCTGCAACGCCGCAACCAGAAGCTGGTGGAGGAGGCCCCCGCGCCCTTCCTCGCCCCCGCCGACCGCGCCCGCATCCATCAGGCCGCCGCCGCCATCTGCCGCGAGGCGGGCTATGTGGGCGCGGGCACGGTGGAGTTCCTGATGTCGCGGGGGGTCGTTTCCTTCCTGGAGGTCAACACGCGGTTGCAGGTGGAGCATCCGGTGACCGAGGAGACCACGGGCCTCGACATCGTGGTGGAGCAGCTGCGCATCGCCGATGGCCTGCCGCTGTCGGTCAGCGAGACGCCCGAACCCCGCGGCCATGCCTTCGAGTTCCGCATCACCGCCGAGGATCCGGGGCGCGGCTTCCTGCCCACGCCCGGGCGGATCGCCCGCTTCCGCCCGCCCGCGGGCCCCGGCATCCGGCTGGACAGCGGGGTGGAGGGCGGCTCGGTGATCCCCGGGCTCTACGACAGCCTGATGGCCAAGCTGATCGTCACCGGCGCCACCCGCGAACAGGCGCTGGCGAGGGCGCGACGGGCGCTGGCCGAGTTCCGTATCGAGGGGGTGGCCTCGGTATTGCCCTTCCACCGTGCGGTGCTGGAGGACCCGGCCTTCAACGGCGCGGGGGACTTCGCGGTGCATACCGGCTGGATCGAGGCCGGTTTCGCCGGCCTGCCCCCCGCGCCCCGGGTCGAGCCGGCGGAGGAGGCGCTGGTGCACAGCTTCGTCGAGATCGACGGCCGGCGCCACCGGCTGGGCCTGCCCGCCGCGCTCTTCGCCCTCGCCCCGGCGGCACCGGCGCAGGAGCCGGAGGAAGACCCCCCGGGGCAGATCCGCGCCCCCGTCGCCGGCACCCTGCAGGCCTGGCTGGTGGCCGAGGGCGACATGGTGGCCGAGGGCGATGCGGTGGCGGTGATCGAGGCGATGAAGACGGAAACCCGCATCACCGCCCCCGCCACCGGCCGCATCGCGCTGAAGGCCGCCCCCGGCGCCGGCGTCGCCGCAGGCGAGATCCTGGCCGTGATCGCCTGAGCGGGGCCTGCGCCGGCACCGTCACCACGCCAACAGGACAGGCGAAGGGGGGTCCAAGGGGGGCGTCAGCCCCCCTTGCCGGGCCCAACGCCCGCAGGCCGTCAGGCCGAGGGGGGCGGGAGGGCTTCAGCCCCGGCGGGTCTCCATCGCGGCCTTCACCACCAGCACCACCAGCGCCACCAGCGTCAGCGTGCTGGCCGCGGCGAAGGCGCCGGCGACGTTCAGGTCGTTGAACAGCAGCTCCACCTGCAAGGGCAGGGTGTTGGTCTGGCCGCGGATGTTGCCGGAGACCACGGTCACCCCCCCGAACTCGCCCACCGCGCGGGCCGAGCACAGCACCGCGCCGTAGAGCAAGGCCCAGCGGATGTTGGGCAGCGTCACCCGGCGGAACACCTGCCAGCCGCGGGCGCCCAAAGTCAGCGCCGCCTGTTCCTGTTCCGACCCCTGCGCCTGCATCAGCGGCAGCACCTCGCGCACCACGAAGGGGGCGGTGACGAACATGGTCACCATCACGATCCCCGGCAGGGCGAAGAGGATCTGGATGTCGTTCGCCCGCAGGAACGGCCCCAAGAGCCCCTGCCGGCCGTAGAGCAGCAGATAGCAGATCCCCGCGACGATGGGCGAGACCGAGAAGGGGATCTCGATCAGCGTCAGCAGCACCTTGCGCCCCGGGAAGGTGAAGCGCGCGATGGCCCAGGCCGCGGCGATGCCGAAGGCGATGTTCACGGGAACCACGATCAGCGCCACCAGCGCGGTCAGCCCGATGGCGTGGCGGGTGCCGGGGTCGAGGATATTGGCGGCGAAGACCCGCCACCCCTGCCCGAAGGCGCGGTGGAAGATATAGGCCAGCGGCACCACCACGAAGACCAGCGTCACCGCCACGGCCAGCCCGATCAGCAGCCGCGGGACCAGCCGGCTCTCGCGCGGCGCCAGCGCGCCGGGGGCGGTCAGCACATGGCTCATGTCCCCCGCCCCTTGTAGCGCAGCGCCCGGGCCTGCAAGAGGTTCGAGGCCGCCAGCAGCACCAGCGCGATCAGCAGCAGGATCAGCGCGATCACCGCGGCGCCGTTGTAGTCGTATTCCTCCAGCCGGATCACCGCCAAGAGCGAGGCGATCTCGGTCTTCATCGGCAGGTTGCCGGCGATGAACACCACCGCGCCGAACTCGCCCAGGCAGCGGGCGAAGGAGAGGGTGACGCCGACCAGCAGCGCCGGCAGGATCGCGGGAAAGATCACCCGGCGGAAGATGGTGAAGGGCCCGGCGCCCAGGGTGACGGCGGCCGCTTCGTACTGCGGGTCCAGATCCTCCAGCACCGGCTGCACCGCGCGGATCACGAAGGGGACCGAGGTGAAGAACATCGCCACCGCCACCCCCCAGATGGTGAAGACCACCTGGATGCCCATCGGCTCCAGCACCGCCCCATACCAGCCGCTGGCGGCGAAGAGCGCCGAGAGGGTCAGCCCCGCCACCGCGGTGGGCAGGGCGAAGGGGATGTCCACCAGCGCGTCGAGGATCCGCTTGCCGGGGAAGTCGTAGCGCACCAGCACCCAGGCCATCAGCAACCCGTAGAGCGCGTTGAACACGGTGGCGATGGTGGCCGCGGTCAGCGTCAGCCGCAGTGCGGCCAGGGTGCGGGGCGAGGTGGCGATGGCCCAGAACCGCAGGGGGCCGACCTCGGCCCCCTTCAGCACCAGCGCGATCACCGGGATCAGCACGATCACGCCCAGGTAGGTCAGCGTCAGCCCCATGGTCAGGCCGAAGCCCGGCAGGACCCGCTTCGACCGGCGGGCCGAAGCGGGGGTGGCGAGGGCGATCATTGGTTGACGAAGACCGTATCGAGGATGCCGCCCTCGGCGAAATGCTCGGCCCGGATCTGGTCCCAGCCGCCGAAGACGTCATCGACGTTGACCAGCCGCACCTCGGGGAAATCCGCCGCCGTCGCCGCCTTCACGCCCTCGTCGTGCACGCGGTAGAAGTGACTGGCCAGGATCGCCTGCCCTTCGGGCGAATACAGGAACTCGAGGTAGGCGCGCGAGACCTCTTCGCTGCCGTTCCGGCGGGCGTTTTCGGTCACCACCGCCACCGGGAATTCCGAGAACAGCGACAGCGAGGGGGTGACGCGCTCGAACCCCTTGTCGGCGTATTGCCGGGCGATGCCGCCGGTCTCGGCCTCGAAGGTGATCAGCACGTCGCCGATCTCCTTCTCGGCGAAGGTCACGGTGGCGGCGCGGCCGCCCTGGTCGAAGACCGGGACGTTGGCGAAGAGCCGGCGCACGAAGTCCTGCGCCCCGGCATGGTCGCCGCCGTTGCGGTCGAGCTCATAGGCATAGGCGGCCAGATAGGTATAGCGCGCGTTGCCGGAGGTCTTGGGGTTGGGGAATACCACCTGCACGCCCTCGGCCACCAGGTCGTCCCAGTCCTCGATCCCCTTGGGGTTGCCGGCGCGGACCAGGAAGGCGGGCAGCGAGTAATAGGGCGAGGCGGCGTTGGGGAAGGCGTCGCGCCAGTCGGCGTCCAGCACCCCGCCACCCGCCAGCACGTCGATGTCGGTCACCTGGTTGAAGGTCACCACATCGGCCGGCAGCCCTTCCAGGATGGCGCGGGCCTGCGCCGAGGATCCGGCGTGCGACTGGTCGATGGTCACGTCGCGGCCGGTGTCGGCCC
Organism: Paracoccaceae bacterium; assembly: GCA_037190175.1. Lineage (GTDB taxonomy): Bacteria > Pseudomonadota > Alphaproteobacteria > Rhodobacterales > Rhodobacteraceae > JBBCJM01. The sequence goes on from JBBCJM010000130.1 coordinate 19,065, forward strand.
TCCACTTGGCGGCGAAGACGGGGTTGATCTCGGCGAACAATTCGCGGGCCACGTCGTAGGAGACGTTGAGGATCTTGTCCTGCGCCAGCGCGGGGGCGGCCAGGCCCAGGGCCAGGGCCGCGGCGATCAGACGGGTTTTCACGGACGGTACTCCTTGATGCGGGAAGGGGGTGGGGCGGGCGGTACGGACTGCACCGGGGCGCCGCCGGGGAATATCTGCCCCGCCTCGGGGCGCAGGCGGACGGTCTGGCCGACCGCCAGGCCATGGCCGAGGCGGCGGGGAACCTCGGCCTCGCAGCGACAGTCGGCCGGGCCCTCCAGCCGCAGCCGCAGCTCGGCGCCGGTGGAGGTGCATTCGACCACCCGGAACAGCCCCTGCGGGTCGGGGATCACGCTGATGTCGGCCGGCCGCAGGAACAGCGTGGCCGGCCCGTCGGCCATGGCCCGCCGCGGCAGGGCCGAGGTATCGAGCCCCGGCGCCTCGGCCCGGCCGGCGCGCAGGGTCACCGGGACCTCGACCGTCAGGCCCAGGAAGCGGGCCACGAAGGGGGTGGCGGGGTGGTCGTGGATGTCGTCGGGCCGGCCCACCTGCTCGATCCGCCCCGCGCCCATCACCACCACCCGGTCGGCCAGTTCGAAGGCCTCCTCCTGGTCGTGGGTTACGAAGATCGTGGTGGTGCCGGTGGCGTCGTGCACGCCGCGCAGCCAGCGCCGCAGGTCGCGGCGCACCTGCGCGTCCAGCGCCCCGAACGGCTCGTCCAAGAGCAGCACCTGCGGGTCGATGGCCAGCGCGCGGCCCAGGGCCACCCTTTGCCGCTGCCCGCCCGAGAGTTCTGCCGGATAGCGGTCGGCCAGCCCCTCGATCTGCAGGAAGCGGACCAGTTCCTCGACCCGCGCCGCGATCCGGGCGGCCGGCGGGCGGGTGGCGCGCGGGCGCACGGTCAGGCCGAAGGCGATGTTGTCGCGCACCTTCATGTGCGGGAACAGCGCATAGTGCTGGAACACGAAGCCGGTCGAGCGGTCCTGCGCCCGGCGTCTCAGCCAGTTCTCCCCCTCGACCATCAGCGTGCCGGCGTCGGGCCAGTCGAGCCCGGCGATGATCTTCAGGAGCGTGGTCTTGCCCGAGCCCGAGGGGCCCAGCAGCGCCACCAGCTCGCCCGTCGCCACCTCCAGGTCGATGCCGCGCAGCACCTCGGTCTGGCCGAGGCGGCGGGTCAGGTTGGCGATCTTCATCGGCATGGGGCGGGTTCCCGCGGCGCATTCCGGCCGGGGGTCCGGCCGTTCCGGCTGCGCAAACTACCGGGGCCGGCGGGGCGGCGGCAAGGAAACGGGGCGGGCTTTCTTTGCCCCTTCGGGAGATGGATTTTCTATTTCGGGCCGTCTGGACGCGAGAAACAGCAAAAATATCCTAAAACGCCCGAGTCTCCCCGGGCGCTGCGGCAGGGCGCCGCGCGGGCGCCCTGCCGGGCTTCGTGGCGATGGCGGCTATTCCTGCACCAGCCGGGGCAGCGGCACATAGTCGGGCACATAGGGCCCGCCGGTGGCGGCGATCAGGAAGTCGCGCAGCTCGTCGACCTCCCTGTCCCGGGCCAGCGCCTCCAGCGCCTCGGTCCAGACCGCCGGATCGTCCACCGGGGACGAGCCGACCGCGTTGCGTGCAGTGTGAGGGTCGTGAGTGACAGTCATGGCCTGGTCCTCCGTTCTCGACACGTTGCGGATAGGAGGGATCGTACAGCGGAAAGGTCGTCATTCCTACCGCGCCGGGTGTCGCAGGGTCAGTTTGCTGTGGACAACCTGTAGATGCGGCGGAAAACCGCTTGCAGCTTTCGCGCGAGGGCGCGCGCGGAGAACGGCGTTCCTCAGCCCGGACCGGCCGCGGTCCGCAGGGCGGCGACCACCTCCTCGTCCGTCACCTGTGCGAAGCGGCCGTAGTGCAGGCCCACCGCGCGGAACGAATCCGGTTGCTCGAGACAGATCACCTCGTCCGCCTCGGCCCGCAGGCCGGCCACCACCTCGGGCGGGGCGACCGGCAGCGCGACGGTGACCTTCGCGGCGGCGGAGGTGGCCAGCGCCCGCAGCGCGATCCGCATGGTAGCGCCGGTGGCCGCGCCGTCGTCCACCACGATCGCCTCGCGCCCGGCCAGGTCCGGCGCGGGGCGGTCCTGCCCGTAGACCTGCCGCCGGCGGGCGATCTCGCGCAGCTGCCGGGCTTTTTCCGCCTCGATGTAGTCCTCGTCGGCCCCGGCCGCGGCGACGATCTGTTCGTTCAGCCAGACCAGCGGCGGCGAGCCGTCGACCACCGCGCCCAGCGCCACCTCCGGCTGGCTGGGGGCGCCGATCTTGCGCACCATGAGGATGTCGAGCGGCGCCCCCAGCGCGCGCGCCACCTCCAGCCCCACCGGCACCCCGCCGCGGGGCAGGGCGAGGACCACCGGCCTTTCCCGCGGCCCGGCCAGGGCGGCGGCCAGCTGCCGGCCGGCATCGCTGCGATCGATGAACATGCCGCCTCCGCGTCAAGGGGGCCGCCCCAGCATGGGCCGGAGAGGCTGCTGCGGCAACCCGCCGGCCGCAGGGCCGGTTCCCGCGGGGGGCTGTTTACCCTCGCGCGGATCGTGGCTACTGGTGGGCTGCCGGGCCGCCCGGCCCTCCGCGAGAGACCGTCATGACCGCCACCACCACCGCCGCGCCCGCGGCGACCCGCCCCGCAACCCACATGGCCGTGCTGGTGGCGCTGGGGCTGACCCATCTGCTGAACGACCTGATGCAGTCGCTGATCCCCGCGGCCTATCCGGTGCTGAAGGAAGTCTATGCGCTGGATTTCGTGCAGATCGGCATGATCACGCTGACCTTCCAGCTGGCCGGGTCGCTGGTGCAGCCGGTGATCGGCATGGTGACCGACCGCCGCCCCGCACCCTATTCGCCGGTGGTGGGGATGATGTTCACCCTCTCGGGCCTCGTCAGCCTGGCCTATGCCCACAGCTATGCGGTGATCCTGGTCTCGGTGGCGCTGATCGGGATCGGCTCCTCGATCTTCCACCCCGAGGCCACGCGGATGGCGCGCTATGCCGCGGGCGGGCGGCAGGGGCTGGCGCAGGGCATCTTCCAGGTCGGCGGGCAGGCGGGCGGGGCGCTGGGGCCGGTCTTCGCCGCGCTGATCATCGTGCCCTGGGGCCAGCCGAGCCTGGCCTGGTTCGCGGTGGCCGCGCTGATGGCCATGGCGCTCCTGACCTGGATCGGCACCAACCAGCGCCGGATCGGGGCCGAGTTCGCGGCCTTCCGCGCCTCGGCAGCCAGGGGGCGGCCCGCGGTGCGCCACGCGCCGCTGACCATCGGGATCGGCCTGGTGGTGCTGACCTTCCTGATGTTCACCAAGAACGCCTATGGCGAGAGCTTCCGCTCCTTCTACACCTTCTACCTGATGGAGCGGTTCGGCCTGTCGATCCCCGCTTCGCAGATGATGCTCTTCGTCTTCATGCTGGCCTCGGCGGCCGGGGCGCTGATCGGCGGCATCGTGGGCGACCGGATCGGGCGCTACCGGATCATCTGGATCTCGGTGCTGGGCCCCCTGCCGCTGACGCTTCTGCTGCCGCATGTGGACCTGATGTGGACCGGGGTGCTGACGGTGCTGATCAACCTGATCATGGCCAGCGCCTTCGCCTCGATGCTGATCTATGCGATGGAGCTGCTGCCCAACCGGATCGGGCTGATCGGGGGGCTGTTCTACGGGCTGAACTTCGGGCTGGGCGGCATCGCCGCGGCGATCCTGGGGGCGCTGGCCGAAAGCTGGGGGGTGGAGACCGTCTTCCGCTTCTGCGCCTTCCTGCCGCTGGCGGGCCTCATGGCCTGGTTCCTGCCGCGGATCGACGAAGGGGGGCGGGGGTAGGGCGCCCTGCCCCGGCCCCGCCGCCCCCTTGTCCCGCGCCCCGCGCGGTGGTTTACCTGAGGCCCATGAGCAAGCCTTCCGACAACCCCGCCGATCCGTTCAAGAAGGCGCTGGCCGAGGCCACGCGCACCATGGCGGACGACCGCGAGATGGCGGTGACCTATTCGGTCGACCCGCCCGGGATGAACCGCGAGGGGGTGCGGCTGCCGCAGGTCAGCCGGCGGCTGACGCGCGACGAGGTGATGCTGGCCCGCGGCACCGCCGATGCCTTCGCCCTGCGCCGGCGCTATCACGACGAGGGCATCTCGGCCCGCTATGCGCCCACCGGCCAGCTGGCGCGCGACATCTACGACGCGATGGAGACCGCGCGCTGCGAGGCGATGGGCGCGCGCGCCATGCCCGGCACCGCCACCAACATCGACGCCAGGATCGGGCAGGACGCCGACCGCAAGGGCTATGCCCGGATCACCGAGGCCTCCGAGGCGCCGCTGCCGGTCGCCGCGGGCTATCTGGTGCGGCACCTGGCCACCGGCCGGGACCTGCCCCACGGGGCGCAGAACGTGATGGACCTCTGGCGCGGCTTCATCGAGGAACAGGCCGGCGGCACGCTGGAGAACGTGGATCACGTGCTGTCCGACCAGGCTGCCTTCGCCCGCATGACGCGGCAGGTGATTTCCGACCTCGGCTATGGCGACCAGCTGGGCGAGGACCCCGACGCGCCGCAGGAGGACGAGGCCGGCGAGGAGGCCGAGGAGCAGGAGGAACAGGACAGCGCCGGGCAGGAGAGCCAGGAGGACGACGGCGAGGCCAGCCCCGAGCGCAGCCAGGAGGAGACCCAGGACGCCGCCGAGGCCACCATCGCCCAGGACGACACCTCGGAACTCGAGGAGGGCGAGGAGGCGGAGCTGCCCGAGAACGAGGCGCCGCTGGAACCCCCGCCCCCCGCCCCGCATTCCGACGCCGACCCGAACTACACCGCCTTCACCACCGATTTCGACGAGGAGATCCGCGCCGAGGATCTGGCCGAGCCCGCGGAGCTGGAACGCCTGCGCGCCTATCTGGACCAGCAGCTGGAGCCGCTGAAGGGCGCGGTCAGCCGGCTGGCCAACAAGCTGCAACGCCGGTTGCAGGCCCAGCAGAACCGCAGCTGGGAGTTCGACCGCGAGGAAGGCATCCTGGACGCCGGCCGGCTGGCCCGGGTGGTGGCGAACCCGACCACGCCCTTGAGCTTCAAGGTGGAGAAGGACACCGAGTTCCGCGACACCGTGGTCACGCTGCTGCTGGACAACTCGGGCTCCATGCGGGGCCGGCCGATTTCCATTGCGGCCATTTGCGCCGACGTACTGGCCCGCACCCTGGAACGCTGCGACGTGAAGGTGGAGATCCTGGGCTTCACCACCCGCGCCTGGAAGGGCGGGCAGTCGCGGGAACGCTGGCTGGCGCAGGGAAGGCCGGCGGCGCCGGGGCGGCTGAACGACCTGCGGCACATCATCTACAAGGCCGCCGACACCCCCTGGCGGCGGGTGCGCGACAACCTGGGCCTGATGATGAAGGAAGGGCTGCTGAAGGAGAACATCGACGGCGAGGCGCTGGAATGGGCCCACCGCCGGGCGGCCGGCCGGCCCGAGGCGCGGCGGATCCTGATGGTGATCTCGGACGGCGCGCCGGTGGACGACTCGACGCTCTCGGTCAACCCGGCGAATTTCCTGGAGAAACACCTGCGCGACGTGATCGCCATGGTCCAGCGCCGCCGCGCGGTGGAACTGATCGCCATCGGCATCGGCCACGACGTGACCCGCTACTACCAGCGCGCGGTGACCATCACCGACGTGGAGCAGCTGGCCGGCGCGATGACCGAGCAACTGGCCGCGCTGTTCGAGGTGGACCCGAAGAAGCGCGCCCGGGCGATGGGGATGCGGCGGGCGGGGTGAGGATCGGGGCCTTTTGCGCCCCACCCTCTTGAACCGTACCGCAACAGCGCAAATACTCCGGTTTCCATCGGGAGGCATTCGGATGTCCGGCAAGAACCAGCATGTGATTCCATCCGGCGACCGCTGGGCGGTCCGGCGGGTCGGTGCCAGCAGATCGTCCGGCATCTATGAGACGCAGAAGGAAGCGATCTCGGCCGCCACGACGATCGCGCGCAACCAGGGGGCCGACCTCTACATCCACGGTCGGGATGGCCGTATCCGCGAACGGGTCAGCTACGGCAAGCCCGCGGAAAAGGCCGGCGGCCTGTGAATTGCCGTTCGAGCGCAACGTCTTCATCAACTGCCCGTTCGACGACCGCTACCGTCCCATTTTGGACGGCATCCTGTTCTGCGTCATCCGCGCCGGCCTGAACCCGCGGCTCGCCACCGAAGTGGCTGATGCAGGGGACAACAGGCTGGAGCGGATCTGCCGCCTGATGCGCGAGAGCCGCTATTCGATCCATGACCTGTCCCGCTGTCAGGCCAACCGGAAGGGAGAGATAGCCCGGCTCAACATGCCTTTCGAGCTTGGCATCGACCAGGGTTATCGCACCTCCGGCGATGCGCGGTTCTTGACAAAGCGGTTTCTCGTGCTGGACGAGGTGCCCTACCGCCTCCAGCGGGCGATTTCCGACATCAACGGCTGGGATCCCAGCCCGCATGAGGGCAAGCAGGAACGGGCGGTGAAGCTGGTGCGCAACTGGCTGCATCAGGAGGCCGGGGCCGACCTGCCGGGCGGCGATGTGCTGCTGGGCCAGAAGCTTGTCTTCGATGAATGGAAATACGGGCAGCCGGATCACGCGCGGGCGGATGTCGACGCCTTTTCCCCATTCCAGTTGATCGGTTCGATGCGGCGATGGCTCGAACTCGGTTGCCCGGACGATCCAGCGGTGAGGTAGCATGTTCCAGTCATTCGAGACCACCTCGGATCCCTCGCAGGGTCCCGCCCGGTTGGCCCGGCTTCGCGAGGCGCTGGCGGCGCGGGGGTTGGCGGGGTTCCTGGTCCCGCGGGCGGATGCGCATCAGGGGGAATATGTCGCGGCGCATGACGAGCGGCTGTCCTGGCTGACCGGCTTCACCGGCTCGGCGGGGTTCTGCATCGTGCTGCCGCAGATCGCGGGCGTGTTCATCGACGGGCGCTATCGCACGCAAGTGAAATCGCAGGTGGATCTGGGGCATTTCACCCCGGTGCCCTGGCCGGAGACCAAGCCCGGCGACTGGATCCGGCAGCATCTGGACGAGGGGCAGGTGGGTTTCGACCCCTGGCTGCATACGGCCGACGAGATCGGGAAGCTGGAGCGGGCGCTGGAGGGTTCCGGGGTGGCGCTGGTTCCCTGCGACAACGTTGTGGATGCGATCTGGCCCGACCAGCCGCCGCCGCCGGCCGAGCCCGCCTTCGTCCACCCCGACGATCTGGCGGGCGAGACCTCGGCCGAAAAGCGCGCCCGGCTGGCCGAGGGGCTGCGGGCGCAGGGGCTCGATGCCGCGGTGCTGACCCTGCCCGACAGCATCTGCTGGCTTTTGAACCTGCGCGGCGGGGACGTGCCGAAGAACCCGGTGCTGCACGGCTTCGCCATCCTGACCGGGGCGGGGGACCTGACGCTCTTCGCCTCGCCCGGCAAGCTCGACGCCGCCGCCCGGGCGCATGTGGGCGAGGGGCTGGCTCTGGCCGATGACTTCCCCGCGGCGTTGAAGGCGCTGGAAGGGCGGGTGCTGGTGGACAAGGGCTCGGCCCCGCTGGCGGTGTCCGACCTGATCGGGCAGGGGCGGGCCGAGGTGGTCTGGGGCGACGATCCCTGCCGGCTGCCCAAGGCGTGCAAGAACGAAGCCGAGATCGCCGCCACCCGCGAGGCGCATCTGCGCGACGGGGCGGCGGTGACCGAATTCCTGTGCTGGCTGGACCGCGAGGCGCCCAAGGGCGGGCTGACCGAGATCGCGGTGGTGCAGGCGCTGGAGGGGTTCCGGCGGGCGACCAATGCGCTGCACGACATCAGCTTCGACACGATCTGCGGGGCGGGGCCGAACGGGGCGGTGATCCACTATCGCGTGACCCATGCCACCGACCGGGCCGTGCGGCAGGGGGAGCTCTTGCTGGTGGATTCGGGCGGGCAATATGCCGACGGCACCACCGACATCACCCGCACCATGGCGGTGGGCGATGTGGGCGACGAGGCGCGGGAGTGCTATACCCGCGTGCTGCGCGGGATGATCGCCATTTCGCGGGCGCGGTGGCCCAGGGGGCTGGCGGGGCGCGACCTCGACCCGCTGGCGCGGCAGTTCCTCTGGGCGGCGGGGCAGGACTACGACCATGGCACCGGCCACGGGGTGGGGGCATTCCTGTCGGTGCATGAGGGGCCGCAGCGGCTGTCGCGCGTGTCCGAGGTGCCGCTGGAGCCGGGGATGATCCTGTCGAACGAACCGGGCTACTACCGCGAGGGGGCCTTCGGGATCCGGCTGGAGAACCTGATCGTGGTGCAGGAGGCGCCGCCGCTGGGCGACAACCGCAAGCAGCTGGCCTTCGAGACCCTGACCTTCGCCCCCTTCGACCGCCGGCTGATCCTGGCGGGCGCGCTGGCGCCGGAGGAACGCGCCTGGCTCGACGCCTATCACGCCGAGGTGCTGGCCAGGATCGGGCCGAGGCTCTCGCCCGAGGCGCTGGCCTGGGCAGAGCGGGCCTGCTCGCCGTTGAAGTAGGGTGGGCAATCTGCCCGCCTTCCGCCGGATGGGGGTGGGCAGATTGCCCGCCCTACGCGACGGCCAGATCCCTGAGCCGCGCGACCATGGCGCGCAGCCCGTTCGACCTTTGCGAGGACAGGTGCCGGTCCAGCCCCAGCCGGGCCAGTTCGGCATTCGCGTCCACCCGGGCGGCCTCGGCCGGGGTCAGGCCGGAGTACAAGGCGTGCAGCACCGCGATCAGCCCGCGCACGATCATCGCGTCGCTGTCGCCCTGGAAGTCGAACCGCCCGCCCCCGATCAGCGGGCGCAGCCAGACCTGGCTGGCACAGCCCTCCACCTTGTAGGCCGGCACCTTGAAGCTGTCGTCCAAGGGCGCCATCGCCTTGCCCAGCTCGATGACATGGCGATAGCGGTCTTCCCAGCTGTCCAGGAAGCCGAAGGTCTCGGCGATCTCCTCGAAGGCGGGGGTGGCCATGGGTATCTCCTCGTTTGCGGGCCACAGGTAGGGGCTCGGCGGGCAAAGGTCCAGCGCGGGCGGCTTTTCAAACCCGTCGGCCTGGGCTAGGCAGGGGAAAAGCAACGCGAAGGGGCAGGGAATGCGCAGGACCGGGATCTTCGCCTTGGCGCTGGTGCTGGCGCTGCCGGCCTGCGGGTCGCGGCTCAATCCGTTCAACTGGTTCGGCCGGGCCGAGCCCGCGCCGGCGGCTCAGCCGGCCCTGCCACGCGCGCCCGCGGACCACCGGCTGCTGGTGGCCGAGGTCACCTCGCTGACGCTGGACCGGATGCCGGGCGGCGTGATCGTGCGCGCCGTGGGTCTGCCGCCGACGCAGGGCTACTGGGAGGCCGAGTTGGTCGAGCGCAAGGACCCGGCGAACCCCGAGGTGGCGGTCTTCGAGTTCCGCGTCTTCCCGCCGATCGCCGAGGCCGCCGTCTCGACCCGGCAGTCGCGCGAGGTGGTGGTGGCGACCTTCCTGTCGAACGTCCGGCTGGCCAACCTGCGCCAGATCACCGTGCAGGGGCAGAATTCGGCGTTGACCACGCGCAGGTAGGGGCGCGGTCACGCCTGCCAGTCGGGCGCGCGCTTTTCGATGAAGGCGCCGATGCCTTCGTCGGTGTCGCGCAGCAGCATGTTCTGGGTCATGGCGGCGCCGGTCCGGCGATAGGCTTCCGCCAGCGGCAGGCCAAGCTGGTCGTGGAAGGCGCGCTTGCCGATGCGGACGGCGGCGGTCAGCTTGCCGGCCACGGTCTGGGCCAGCGCCATGGTTTCGTCTTCGAGCCTGTCGGGCGGGACCACGCGGTTGACGAGGCCGAGTTCGCGGCCCCGGGCGGCGTCCACGAATTCGCCGGTGGTCAGCATCTCGAAGGCCGCCTTGGGGCCGATGGCGCGGGTGAGCGCGACCATGGGGGTGGAGCAGAAGAGGCCGATGTTCACCCCGTTCACCCCGAAGCGCGCACCGTCCGCCGCCACCACCATGTCGCAGCTGGCGGCCAGCTGGCAGCCCGCGGCGGTGGCGATGCCGTGGACCTGGGCGATCACCGGCTGGGGCAGGGCGGGGATCGCCTGCATCACCTCGGCGGCGCGGGCGAAGAGGTCGGCGAACCAGGCCGCACCCCGGTCGGGCGCCTGCCGGCCCGCCTGCATCTCGCGCAGGTCGTGCCCGGCGCAGAAGGCGCGGCCGGCGCCGGAGAGGATGACCACGCGGATCTCCCGGTCCTCGGCGAGGCGGGCGAAGGCCGCGGTCAGCGCCGCCAGCATGGCGTCGGACAGCGCGTTCAGCCGGTCGGGGGCGTTGAGGATGAGCCGGGCTACCCTTCCGTGGTCGCTGCGCAGGACCAGTTCGGTCATCTTGCCATTCCCCCCGTGTTCGGGCCAAGCCTATGCCGTGGCGGCGCGGAGGGGAAGCATGGGGCTGGCGATGGACAGGGCGGCGCTGGAGGCGTTCCTGGCGCGGGATTTTGCGCAGGTGGCCGACGACTTCGCCATCGAGGCGGCGGGCGAGGAGGGGCTGACGATGCGGCTGCGGGCCCACGAGCGGCACCTGCGGCCGGGCGGCACCGTTTCCGGCCCCGCGATGTTCGCCCTGGCCGACGTGGCGATCTATCTGGCCATCCTGTCGCGGATCGGGCCGGTGGCGCTGGCGGTGACCACCAGCTGTTCCATCGACTTCATGCGCAAGCCGGCCGCGGGGGTGGACCTGCTGGCCGAGGCGCGACTGCTGAAGCTGGGGCGGGTGCTGGCGGTGGGCGACGTGCTGATCCGCTCGGAAGGGATGGCCGCGCCGGTGGCGCGCGCCTCGCTGACCTATTCGATCCCGCCTGCGTGACCTCAGTCCTTGGGCTTCTTGAAGCTGCCCTCGACCGTCGCCCCGCTCTCGATCCCCAGCGAGCGGTAGACGACATCCGCGGTCATCTGCGCCGCCGCGCGCAGGGACAGCGTGTCGCAGCCGATCGAGCCCTCCATCTTGCCACGCAGGTCGACCGACTCGGCGGTCACGGTGCCGGCCACGCGACCCTCCGGCGCCACGACCAGGGCGCGGGCGCGGATCGACCCCTCGACCTCGCCCAGAACCTCCACGGTGCCCTCGGCGGTCAGGTCGCCCACGATGCGCAGGTCGGCGGAGAGGACGGAACGGCCGGCGGGACGCGTGGCGGGGACCGCGGGCGGGGCACTGGGCTGGGGCAGGCTGGACATCGCGCGGCTCCTCTCCGGCGGCCGCGGGGTGGGTGGCGGCACGCGCCGATAAGCCCCGAATGCCCGGTTTCGGTCAAGTGGTGCTGGCGAAAATCCGCCGGGGGGTGACAGGGGCGGGGCGGGGTGGTTCACTCCCCTGCAAAATCAGGGGGGATGCGATGACGGATGCCTTCTTTCGCCCGGTTTCGGGGCTGGACCTGCCGCGTTTCGCCGGGGTGCCGACCTTCATGCGGCTGCCCCTTGTGCCGCCGGGGCATCCCCGTTTCGCCGAGGTGGAGGTGGGGATCGTGGGGGCGCCCTGGGACGGGGGCACCACCAACCGCCCGGGGCCGCGGCACGGGCCGCGGGCGCTGCGCGATGCCTCGACCATGATCCGGGCGCAGCACGGGATCAGCGGGGTCAGGCCCTTCGAGGCGATGGCCTGCGCCGACCTGGGCGACGTGGGGCCGAACCCGGCCGACCTGATGGACACCATGGCGCGGATGGAGGCGTTTTATGGTGCGTTGCGCGAGGCGGGGGTGGTGCCGCTGACCGCAGGGGGCGACCATCTGTGCTCGCTGCCCATCCTGCGGGCGCTGGCGAAGGGCCGGCCCTTGGGGATGATCCACTTCGACAGCCACACCGACCTCTTCCACAGCTATTTCGGCGGCACGATGTACACCCATGGCACCCCCTTCCGCCGGGCGGTGGAGGAGGGGCTCTTGGACCCCCACCGGGTGACCATGATCGGCATCCGCGGCACCACCTATGACAGCGAGGACCGCGATTTCGCCCGGTCGGTCGGCATCCGGGTGATCCCGGTCGAGGAACTGCACGCCCGCGGCGCGGTTGGGGTGCTGGAGGAGGCGCGGGCGCGCGCGGGCACGGGCGAGACCTATGTGAGCTATGACATCGACTTCATCGACCCCGCCTTCGCCCCCGGCACCGGCACGCCCGAGGTGGGCGGGCCGACCTCCTGGCAGGCGCTGGAATGCGCGCGGCTGCTGGCGGGGGTGAACATCGTGGGCGCGGATCTGGTGGAGGTGTCGCCGCCCTTCGATCCCTCGGGCGGCACCGCCTTCCTGGGGGTCAGCGTGATGTTCGAGCTGCTCTGCGCCATGGCCGCCAACACGCTGCGGAGGGCGAAATGACCGAGCTGATCCTGACCAACGCCCGGATGCTGACCATGGCCCCCGGCGCCGCCCGGGCCGAGGCGGTGGCGATCGCCGCCGGGCGGCTGGCGGCGGTGGGCGACCGCGGGACGGTGGAGGCGATGGCGGGGCCCGGGACGCGGGTGATCGACTGCGGCGGCCGCACGCTGCTGCCCGGCTTCGTGGAAAGCCACCTGCATCTGGTGCTGGGGGGCGCGGAACTGGCGCATCTGCAACTGGTGGGCGTGCAGGGGGAGGAGGCGCTGGCCCGGGCGGCGCGCACCTTCGCCGCCGCGCACCCGGAGCGGCCGCTGGTCATGGCGCAGGGCGCGGATTACGCGATCATCGGCCGGCCGGTGACGCGGGCCGACCTCGACGCGATCCTGCCCGACCGGCCCTTCGCCATGTGCGCGCCCGACCATCACACCGTCTGGGCCAATACCGCGGCGCTGACCGCCGCCGGGCTGCTGCGCGGCGGGCTGATGCCGCCGGGGCACGAGGTGATGATGGGGCCGGACGGCCTGGCCACCGGCGAGCTGCGCGAGTTCGAAGCCTTCGCCCCGGTGATCGCGCTGGGGGGCGAGGCGCGGCTGAACCTCGGCATCGCCACCGGGGCCGAGCCGCGGCCCTGGCCCTCGGAAGCCGAACAGGCCATCGACCGGGCCAAGGTGCTGGCCGGCCTGCGCCATTGCGCGGCGCATGGCATCACCTCGATGGTGAACATGGACGGCAACCTTTATACGCTGGACCTGCTGGAGGGGCTGCGGGCCGAGGGCAACCTGCTGGCCCGCGTCAAGGTGCCCTTCCACTTCAAGCCGCAGATGGATCTGGCCGAACTGGACCGTGCCGGCGAGATGACGCAGAGGTTCGACGACGACTGGCTGTCCTGCCGCATGGTCAAGATGTTCATGGACGGGGTGATCGATTCGGGCACCGCCTTCATGCTGCACGAATACCCCGACCAGCCGGGCCACCGCTCCGCCCCCCTGTTCGCCCCGGCGCGGTTCGCCGAGATCTGCACCGAGATCGACCGCCGCGGGTTGCAGATCGCAGTGCACGCCATCGGCGACGGGGCGGTGCGGCAGACCCTGGACGGGTTCGAGGCGGCCCGGCTGGCCAACGGCCCGCGCGACGCCCGGCACCGGATCGAGCATATCGAGCTGATCGACCGCGCCGACATTCCCCGGCTGGCGGCGCTGGGGGTGACCGCCAGCCTGCAACCACCGCATCCGCCCGGGGCGATGGATTTCCCGCTGCAACCGACGCTGGAGCGGATCGGGCGGGCGCGGTGGCCGGATGCCTATCTCTGCCGCACGCTGGCCGAGGCCGGGGCGCATGTCGCCTTCGCCTCGGACTGGCCGGTGACCGACGTGTCGGTGATGCGGGGGTTGCAGGCGGCGCTGACCCGGCAGCCCTACGCGGGCGCGGGGGACGAGCGGCTGGGGCGGATGGAGGCGCTGGCCGCCTATACCGCCGGCGGCGCCTGGGCCGCGCATCGCGAGGGGGTGACGGGGCGGCTGATTCCGGGGCTGGCCGGCGACGTGGTGGTGATCGACGGCGACATCGAGGCGGTTGCCGCCACGGAACTCGGCGCCACGGGAATCGCGCTGACCGTGGCCGGGGGACGGATCACCCACGACGGCGGGGTTCCGGCAGGATAGTGCCGGCAGAAGTTGCCTTGTTTTCCAGCGGGGTGTGGGGGGCGGGCAAAATTTTCCGCGCCCGCGCGCTTTTCCCTCTTGCAGCCCCCGGGCGGCCCATCTACATACCCGCTCACCGAAGCGGGACGGCGCGGTGACGCGGTTCGAAACGATGCGGTGGCGGCGAAAGCCGGAAAAATCTGGGACAGAGCGGTCGGGATACGCTGGGAAACTGGCGGTCCGGTCGCGTTTGTGCCCGCGCTTTTTGACATATTGAGATGAGAAGGGATATGTGGGCGGCTGGTGTCGTGTATCGGCGTTGGCGTTTGCATATCGGCCCGCTAGGGGAGTTTCCGTGAGGAGGCCGACCGATGATGTGGGTGTCAGCTTCACTGTTTGG
>JBBCJM010000131.1:0-26178 GCA_037190175.1 Paracoccaceae bacterium
GGCGCGAAGGAAAACACCACACCCAGGCCCTCATCGCCCTCGCGCGCCGCCGCGTCACCGTCATCTGGACCATGCTCCAACGTCGCGAAGCCTTCGATCCAGACAGAAAAGCAGCTCGACTTACGCATTACTCGGCCGCCAGCGGGCGGGCGGGCGCCGCGCCGCCCCAGAGCGCGGCCGAGACCGCGTCGGTCAGGGCATGGAACTCGGGCAGCCGGGTCATCTCGCGGTCGCGGGGCCGGGGCAGCGGCACGGCGATGTCCGCCACCACCCGGCCGGGGCGCGAGGAGAAGACCACCACCCGGTCGGCCAGCAGCACCGCCTCGGCCACCGAATGGGTGACCAGCAGGGTGGTGGTTCCCGTGGCCTCCCACAGCCTTGGCAGGTCCTCGTTCAGCCGCAGGCGGGTCAGTTCATCGACCGCGCCGAACGGCTCGTCCAGCAGCAGGAGTTGCGGCTGGGTGGCCAGGCAGCGGGCGATGGCCACCCGCTGGCGCATCCCGCCCGACAGTTCCGCCGGCCGCCGGTCCTCGAACCCGGCCAGGCCCACCAGATGGATCAGCCGGTCCACCGCCGGCCCGTCCGCCGGCTGCCGCGCCAAGGTCAGCGCCAGCGCCACGTTGCCGCGCACCGTGCGCCAGGGCAGCAGCGAGGCGTCCTGGAACGCCATGGCCAGGCCCGCGCGGCGGGTGACCTCGGCCGGCGCCTCGCCCCCGATGGCCACCGTGCCGGCCGTGGGCACCTCCAGCCCCGCGACCAGCCGCAGGAGGGTGGACTTGCCGCAGCCCGAGGGGCCCACCAGCGCGGTGGTCCGCCCGGCCGCGAAGGTGAGGGTCAGGGGCGCCAGCGCCTCGATCCCGGCCGGCCCGGCGCCGAAGGTCCGGGCGAGCCCGGTGCAGACCACCTCGGGCGGGCCGTCAGCGTCAGCCATGAACCTCCTCCAGGATCGAGCGGTCCCACAGATCGGGCGTCACCGTGCGGCCCAGGAGGGCGAGGGTGCGGATATTGGCCGCGACCGTCTCCTCGGTGAACCAGCCGAAGCCGTGGGCATCCGTCAGGTCGGAAAACATCAGGGGAACCTGCCGTTCGGCCTGAAGTTCCTGCGTGGGCAGGTCCAGCCCCTGGTCGGGGAAGACCTCGACCGTCAGCGCCGCCGCCGCCTTCGGGTCGGCGTGATAGTCGGTCCAGCCCATCGCCTCGCCCTTCAGCAGCGCCACCAGATCCGCGCGGCGGCTGGCGATGCTGTCGGTGGTGGCGATGTAGGTCTGCGAATGCAGGGCGTAACCGTGGTCGGCCATCAGCATGGTGACGTTCTCGACCCCCTGCATGGTCATGGCCACCGGCAGGTCGGTCTGCCAGCACAGCAGGCAGTCGACCTGGCCCGAGACCAGGGGCGCGGCGTCGTACTGGGTGGGGACGATCTCGATCCCGTTGATGTCGACGTTGTTCAGGGTGCAGAGCGCCTGGAGGACCGGGGTATTGGCCAGCGCCATGCCGATCTTCTTGCCGGTCAGGTCGGCGGGAGCGTTGACCGGGTTGCCGGGCAGCGAGGCGATGACGAAGGGGTTCTTCTGCATCGCCACGGCGAGGATCCTGAACGGCGCGCCCTCGGCCACCGCGGCGGCGGTATAGTCGGCCGCCGAGATGCCGATCAGCGCCTGGCCCGAGACCACCGGCGGCTCCACCGGCGCATTGGGCCCGCCGGGGTTCAGCGCCACCTCCAGCCCCAGGTCGCGCCAGTAGCCCTTTTCCCGGGCGATGTAGCTGCCGCCGAACTGCACCGAATGCAGCCAGGAAAGCTGCAGCGCGACCGGCGTCTGGGCCAGCGCGGGGCGCAGCGGCAAGGCCAGCGCGCCCATGCCGAGCGAGGAGACGGCGAGGAACCGGCGGCGGGAAAGGGCGGACATGGGCGTTCCTTTCATGGCTGACGAAGGGGGACGGGTCGCAGGACGAGCCACAGCGCCCCGGGCAGGGCGGCGGCGAGGCAGAGCGCGCCGAAGGCGGCCCCGGCGGCCACCCCGGCGGCGGGGGCGGCGCCGGCCAGCGGGAACAGCGCCGCCGCCGCCCCCTCGCGCCAGCCCCAGCCGGCCAGGCCGAAGGGGACCAGCATGGCGCAGAGGATCAGCGGCACCAGCGCCAGCACCTGCTCGGTGCCCAGATGGGTGCCGGTGGCCCGCGCGGCGGCGGCGAAGGACACGAGGTTCAGCGTGACGATGGCGAGGCCCAGGGCGATCTGGGCAGGCAGCACCGCGGGGGCCAGCAGCGCCCGGCGCAGGCCGGCGCCCACCCATGCCGGCCGCACCGCCAGCAGGATGAACAGGGCCGCGGCCAGCGCCACCACGCCGAGGACGAAGGGCTGCAACCCGGCCGGCCAGCCGGGCTCGCCCAGGCTGAGGCCCATCCCCAATGCCAGCGCCCCGAACATGAAGACCTGTCCCGCCAGCCGCTCCAGCGCCACCGCGGCGGCGGCGGGGGCGAGGCCGGCCTCTGCCCGCGCCCGCACCGCGCGCAGGGCGTCGCCGGTCACGCCGCCCGGCAGGGTCTGGTTCACGAACTGCGCCACGAAATACTCCCGCACCGCCTGCGCGCCGCCGATCCGCTGGCCCAGCGCGGCGGCTGTCACCTGCCAGCGCCGGGCCGAAAGCATGGTCTGCGTCATCAGCGCCGCCAAGGCCAGCGCCGCCCAGGCCGGATCGGCGGATATGAGCCGCTCCGCCACCGCCCGCGCGTCGGTCAGGGCCAGCGCCAGCGCCAGCACGGCGAGCGGCAGGGCAAGGCTCAAGGCCCGCCGCATCATGGCGCGCCCTCCGAGAAGGCGGCCAGGAAACGGTCGCGGAACGCCTCCATCGGCCAGACCGGGCTTGCCGCATCGGGGACCAGGCCGGGGGCGAAGCCCCAGCCCTCCACCGCTGCCAGCACCTCCGGCGGGCCGATCAGGTGCAGCGGCACGTCGCGGTTGCCGACCTGCGAGACGAAGGCGGCCGCCGGATGGTCGCCCAGCAGCACGATCAGCGGCCCGTCCTGCCGCGCGGCGAAGTCGAGGCTGACCCGCAGCGCATAGTCGATGGCCTGCCGGTACTGGTCGCGCACCCGGTCGCGGTCGCGCCAGACGACCTCGGGCGGATCTACCCCCCGAACCATCGGGGCGAAGACCGTGCCGTCGCCCACCGCCTCCCACGGGACCGGCGTCGGCACCGGCACCCAGGGGGCGTGCGAGGAGATCAGCGCGATCTGCGCGAAGAGCGGCCGGGGGTCGGGCGACAGGCGGTCGCGGAACCGGGCCAGCGTGAACTGGTCGGGCATGGTGATCCAGTTGAAGGCCGGGCCCTCATAGCCCATGGCGTCGCGGTCCAAGAGCACCTCGAACCCCAGCCGGGCGTGTTCGGGCCAGGGCATCGTGATCGCCGGCATCACCGCGGCGGTGCGCCAGCCCTCGGCCTGCGCCATCTGGTAGAGCGTCGGCCGGCCCGAGGCCAGCAGCGCCCCGTGTTCCGACTGGCCCGCGACCCCCAGCCCCGAGGCCAGCGTGGCATGGGCCAGCCAGCTCTGCCCGCCCTCGATGGGCGAGGCCAGCCAGCCCGAGCGCATGGCGAGGCCGACTGCCGCCAGCCGCGCCTCGCCCTCGCGCAGGGTGGCGAGGTGGCTGGGGGCGTAGAGCGGGTTGTCGATGCTGGCGCGGCCGTAGCTTTCCACGAAGACCACCAGCACCTCGCGGCCCTTCAGCGCCGACAGCAGGCCGGCCCGCCCCGCGAAGGGGTCGCTGGCCGCTGCCCGGCGGAAGGTGGCAAGCTCGCCCAGGGTGCGGTTCCATTGCACCACCCGCTCGGCCGCCACCCGGGCGGTGAAGGCGGCGCCGGGGGGCTGGACTGGCAGCCGCCAGGCCCGCATGGCCTGGCCCACCTCGGCCGCCGCGACCCCGGCCGCAAGCAGGGCCCCGGCCACCGCGGCGAGCCGCCAGCCGCCCCGGGCCAGCCCGACCCAGGCCCCGGTCGCGCGCCAGAGCGCCCAGGCCAGAGCCACCAGCGCCACCCCCACCCCCGCGGCCGCCGCCACCGCCAGGCCCAGCCCGGCCGCGGCGGACCCCAGCCGCCAGCCGGCGTCCACCAGATGCAGGTCCACCAGCGGGTTGAAGCCGCGGTTGAAGGCGGCGAACATGGCGAAATCCGCCAGCTTCACCAGCACCAGCGCCAGCAGCACCGCCACCAGTGCGCAGCGCAGCGCCCGGGCCCGCCCCGGCAACGCGGACAGGCCCAGCAGGATCGCCGGCCATTCCAGCGGAAAGACCGCCAGCGCGCCCCAGGTCAGCGCCTGCGGATGGTTGGGCTGCGCCAGCACCAGATACAGCAGCGCCGCCCCGGCCAGGGCGCGCAGGACCCGGCGCGAGGGGGCCGCCCTCAGTTCCGTCGTCGCCACAGCCATGCCAAATCCACTCCGAAAGACACCGCCAGCGCCAGCGTGGCCAGCCCGCCGGCAAGGGTCGAGACCGGCGGCGCCACCACGGGCACCATCATCGCGGTCAGCACCGCGATCTGGATCACGCAGGCGGTCTTGCGCCCCGCCCGCGGCGGCAGGGGGGCGCCCAGCCAGGGCCAGGCGGCCGTCGCCGCCACGAAAGCATAGCGCATGAAGCCGAGGGCGATCACCCAGAACCCCGCCTTGCCCGAGACCAGCGCCACCAGCGACAAGAGCGCGGCCAGCACCGCATCGACCTCCATGTCGAAGCGGGCCCCGTAGGGCGAGGCCAGCCCCGCCCGCCGGGCCAGCCAGCCGTCCACCCCGTCCAGCGCCAGCCCGGCCGTGACCGCCGCCGCCAGCGCCCAGGCGAGCCGCTCGTTCCCCGCCAGCCCGCCGGGGATCAGCAGCACGGGAACCAGCAGGCAGGCCAGCGCGCCGCGCAGCAGGGTGACTGCATTGGCCGCACCGACCCGGCCGTGCGGATAGGCCACCGCCATCCCCCGCGCCGCCGCCCCCGCCAGCGCCAGCATCGCCAGCCCCGCCGCCGCCGCGCCGAGACCGCCGGCCCCGGGCATCGCCAGCGGCACCAGCGCCCAGAGCCCCGCAGCCAGCACCGCGCCAGCCGCCAGCAGCCGGCGGGCGGGGCGCTGGCCGGGCGGCGCAGGGCAGATCGCCCCTGCGCTGTGGTCCGGGACGGGCATTCGCGATTCGGCCATCCTCTGCCCCCTGCATGGGGCGATGAACCCGCCGCGTCATCGAACTGTCAAGAAAAGCCCTTCCGGTGCTATCCTCACCCACGAGGCGCGGCCTCTTGCGCCTTTTCGCAAGCCAGGGAGCCTGCCTTGTCACACGCACGCGCCAATGCCTTCGCCAGCGAACACCCCGCCGCCGCCTACAAGCCCTTCGCCCGCGTCCTGCACTGGGTGATGGCGGTGCTGATCCTCTCCACCATCCCGGTCGGCACGCTGATGGTCATGCCGGGATGGAGCCGGGCGACCGGCGACGCCATGTTCATCTACCACAAGAACGTGGGCGTGATCCTGCTGATCCTGCTGGTGATCCGCTTCGTCTACCGGCTGATGAACCCGCCGCCGCCGCTGCCCGCCTCGGTGCCGCCTTTGCAGCAGATGGCGGCCCATGCCACGCATTGGGGCCTCTATCTGCTGGTGCTGGTCATGGCGGTTTCCGGCTATGTCCGTGTCAAGGCGGGCGGTTTTCCGCTGGAGGGGCCCGATGCGCTGGGCATCCCCTCGCTGGTGGCCCGCAACGAGGCGGTGGCCAATACCGCCAGCATGGTCCACTACTGGACCCGCTTCGTGCTGATCCTCTTCATCCTGATGCATGTGGGCGCGGCGCTGTTCCACGGGATCGTGAAACGCGACGGGGTGTTCAGCCGGATGTGGCCGCGCAGCACGGGCTGAGGCACCCGGCGGAACATCGCCCGAAAAACGGGCGGCAGGGGGGCGGATCAGCGCCTCCTTGCCGGCCATCATACGGGGAGACTTGCCAAATTCCCGCCGCCGACACTATCTGACGCCGCAATGCAGCATCCCGGGGTGCCGTGCCGAGCCAGCTGCCGATCATGACCGATTCGTTGGGTGCCAAGTTGTACGACCGCCCCGCTGCCGGACCCAGCCGCCGGCATCTGCTGGCGGCTGGCGCGGCGCTCGCCGCCGCCGCGGTCCTGCCGCGGCCGGCCCTTGCCCTCGAACCGCTGGCCGAGGGCAGCGCCTTTTCCTTCGACGCCCTGACCGCGCAGATGCGGGCCCGGGCGGGCGAGCCCTGGCAGCCCCCCGCCCGGCCCGAGGGCCTGGTCGGCGACCTCGACTACGACACCTGGCGGCTGGTCCGCTTTCGCGAGGACCGCACCCGCTGGCTCGACCGGCCCGGGTTCCGCCTGCAGGCCTTCCACACCGGCTGGCTGTTCGGCGAGCCCGTGCGGCTCTTCGACGTGTCCTCGGGGCAGGTGCGCGAGATGCGTTTCGGCACCGCTGACTTCGAGTATCTGGGCGACCTGGCCGGGCGGCTGCCCCCCGATGCCGACCTGCCCGGCGTGGCGGGGTTCCGGCTGCTCTGGCCGCTGAACGCCCCCGACCGGCACGACGAGGTGGTGGCCTTCCTGGGCGCCAGCTATTTCCGCGCGCTGGGGCGGGGCAATGCCTATGGGCTCAGCGCCCGGGGGCTGGCGCTCAACACCGGCTCGGGCCAGCCCGAGGAATTCCCGCGGTTCTCGGCCTTCTATCTCGAACGTCCCGCGCCGGGGGCCGAGGAGATCGTCTTCAGCGCCGCGCTGGAGAGCGAGAGCGTGACCGGCGCCTGTCGCTTCGTGCTGCGCCCGGGCCATGCGACCGAGATCGAGGTGACCGCGCGACTGTTCTTCCGCCAGCGGGTGGACCTCGTGGGGGTGGCGCCGCTGACCTCGATGTTCCTCTACGACGACAAGAACCGCGCGTATTTCGACGACTTCCGCCCCCGGGTGCATGACAGCGACGGGCTGATGATCCGCCGCCGCGACGGGGTGCAGCTGTGGCGGCCGCTGAACAATCCGCCGCAGCTGGCCGAATCCTGGTTCGCCGAGCCCCTGGGCCGTTTCGGCCTGCACCAGCGCGAGCGCAGCTTCGCCGCCTATCAGGACGCCGAGGCGCGCTATGACCTGCGCCCCTCGGCCACGGTGGAGCCGCTGGGCGACTGGGGCGCGGGGGCGGTGCGGCTGATCGAGATCCCGACCGAGCTCGAGACCAACGACAACATCGTCGCCGCCTTCGTGCCCGAGGCCGCGGCCGAGGCCGGCGAGGCGCGGGAATACGCCTGGCGCCTGTCCTGGGGCGAGGGGGGCGAGGCGACGGACCCCGACGTGGCGCAGGTGGTCGCCACCCGCGCGGGCGTGGGCGGCATCTCGGGGCTGGAGGCGCGGCCCGACACCCGCAAGTTCGTGATCGACTTCGCCGGCGGCGCGCTGCCCGAGGCCGGCGGCGACGGCATCGTGCCGGTGGTCACCGTGGCGGGGGGCGAGGTGGAGGGGCAGGTGCTGACCCCCCTGCCCGAGGGCGGCATCTGGCGGCTGGTGCTGGATGTGGCGGCCTCGCGCGGCGAGGTGGTGGAACTGACCGCGCATCTGGCCGGCGGCGGGCGGCGGCTGTCGGAAACCTGGCTCTACCAATGGGTGAACGCGCCATGATGGACCGCCCGCGCCCCGGCGACTTCGACCTCGACCGGCTGGTGGAGACGCTGGGCGCCCCGCCCGAGGCGCCGCTGGCCATGCCGCGGCAGGCGCTGCGGGGGCCGCGGGCGCGGGACGGGCTGCGGCCCCTGCCCTGGCCCGGGGCGGCGACGCTGGCCGCGCGCGCGGCGGCGGTGGCCTTCAGCCTGGGCGCGGGGACGGCGGCGGCGCTGCTGTTCGGGGTGATCGGGGCCGCGGATGCCGCGGGGCTGGATGCGCTGGACCTGTTGCGGCTGGCACTGGTCTTCGTCACCACCGCCTGGATCGCCTGGGGCGCGGCGCTGGCGGTCACCGGGCTGGTCGCCGGCTGGCGCGACCGGCTGCATCGCAGCACCCGCCCGGCGGCCGAGGGCGCCGGCCGCTGCGTGATGCTGGTGCCGGTCTGCAACGAGGATCCGGTCGCCACCTTCGCCCGCATCGCGGCGATGGAGGCGGAGCTGGCCGCCACCGAGGCCGGCCGGCGGGTGGACATCGCCATCCTGTCGGACACCCGCGACCCCGCCGCGGCCGCCGCCGAGCGCCGCTGGTTCCTGCGGCTCTTGCAGGAGCAGCGGGGCCCGGGCCGGCTGTTCTACCGCCGCCGCGCCGACAACCACGGCCGCAAGGCCGGCAATATCGAGGACTTCCTGCGCCGCTCGGGCGCGGCCTGGGACTTCGCGCTGATCCTCGACGCCGACAGCCTGATGGAGGCCGGCACCATCCTGACCCTGCTGCGCCGGATCGAGGCCGACCCGGGGCTGGGGCTGATCCAGACCCTGCCGCGGGTGATCCGGGCACGGTCGCGCTTCGGCCGGGCGATGCAGTTCGCCGCCGCGCTCCATGCCCCGGTCTTCGCCCGCGGGCTGGCGGCCTTGCAGGGCCATGCCGGGCCGTTCTGGGGCCACAACGCCATCGTCCGCATCGCCGCCTTCGCCGGGGCCTGCGGCCTGCCGCCGCTCCCGGGCCGGCCGCCCTTCGGCGGCTGCATCCTGTCGCACGACACGGTGGAGGCCGCGATGCTGGTGCGCGCCGGCTGGCGGGTGCGGCTGGACACCGATCTGGAGGGGTCGTTCGAGGAGGCGCCCGAGAACCTGATCGACCACGCCCGCCGCGACCGCCGCTGGTGCCAGGGCAACCTGCAGCACCTGGGCGTGCTGGGCGCCGCGGGGCTGGCGCCGTGGAGCCGCTTCGCCATCGCGCAGGGCATCCTCGCCTATCTGGCGCCGCTGTTCTGGCTGGCCTTCGTCGCCGCCACGCTGGTGGGCACCGCGCTGGCCCCGCCGCCGGGGCCCTGGTTCGGCCCCATGGGCCCCGTGTTCCCCATCGACGAGACGGGCAAGGCGGTGGCGCTGGCCGCCGGGGTGTTCGGCCTGCTGTTCCTGCCCCGGGTGCTGATCGCGCTGGACGCCGTGCTGTCGGGCCGGGCCGCGGGCTTCGGCGGGCCGGCGCGGCTGGCCCGCTCGACCCTGGCCGAAAGCCTGGTCTCCTCGGTGATCGCCCCGGTGCAGATGATGTTCCAGACCCGGGCCGTGGTGCAGGTGGTGGCGGGGCGCGACGGCGGCTGGCCGGCGCAGGGCCGCGAGGGCGGGCGCGTGGGCCGGGCCGAGGCGCAGGCCGCCACCGGCTTCATCGTCGCCGCGGGGGCGGTGGCGCTGGGCGCGGCCTGGATCTGGGCGCCGGCGCTGGTGGCCTGGCTCTGCCCGCTGGCGCTGCCGATGCTGGCCGCGCCCTGGCTGGTCACCTTCCTGTCGGCCGAGGACCGCGGCGGGCTGTTCCGCGTCCCGGCCGAAAGCGCCCCCTCGCCGGCGATGCGCCGCCATGCCCGGATCCTGCAGCACTGGCGCGACCATGCCGCCCCCCGCTCCGCGGCGGCCGCGGAACCGGCCGCCCCCGCCGCCATGCCCGCCGCGGCCTGAGGGGCCCGCTCAGGCCAGATGCACCGCCGTGCCCCATTCGGCGCAGCGGCGGGCCAGATCTTCGGGCAGGGGGCGGTCGGTGAAGACGGCGGCGATCTCGGACAGCGAGGCCAGCCGCACCGGCGCGGAACGGCCGAGCTTCGAGTGGTCGCAGACCAGGAAGGTGCGCCGCGCCTGCCGGATGATCGCCTTCGACACCCGCACCTCGGCCAGGTCGAAGTCCAGGAGGTCCCCGTCGTGGTCCAGCGCCGAGGTGCCGATGATCGCCACGTCGACCTTGAACTGTTCGAAGAACTGGGTGGTCAGATCCCCCACCAGCCCGCCGTCCGATCGCCTCAAAGCCCCTCCGGTCACCACCACCTCGCAGCCCGGGTTGGCGGCCAGGATATTGGCCACGTTCATGTTGTTGGTCACCACCGTGATGTTGCGGTGGTTCAGAAGCTCGCGCGCCACCGCCTCGGTCGTGGTGCCGAGGTTCAGGATCAGCGAGGCGTTCTCGGGGATCTCGGCCGCGCAGGCCCGGGCGATGGCGGCCTTGGCGTCCGCATTCATCCGCCGGCGCTGGTCGTAGCCGAGGTTGGCCACCCCCACCCGCGGCACCGCGCCGCCATGCACCCGGTCGAGATGGCCGAGGTCGGCAAGCTCGGTCAGGTCGCGGCGGATGGTCTGCAGCGTCACGTCGAACCGTTGCGCCAGATCCTCCACCACCACCCGCCCCTCGGCCCGGGCGATCTCGAGGATCTCGCTCTGACGAAAGCTGAGGGCCAAGGGCGTTCCTTTCGTCGGCAAGCAGGCTGGCGGCAGTTTCCTCCAACCGCGGCGGGCGATCAAGCTCTCCGGCGGGCAGGGGCTGACGAAACCCCGCCCGCGAAGATGTTCGCTTTCCCGCGGTTTTGCGTCATAAGACCAGCCGACGATGGGCCGGCGCGCGGGAATCACCTTCGCGCCCGCGCGGCAGGAGCAACGGCGTGAGCGACCCCCAGGACCCGGCCGACCTCTTCGTGATCGGCGGCGGCATCAACGGCTGCGGCATCGCCCGGGATGCGGCCGGGCGCGGGCTGTCGGTGGTGCTGGCCGAGCAGGGCGACCTGGCGCAGGCGACCTCATCCGCCTCGACCAAGCTGTTCCACGGGGGCCTGCGCTATCTGGAATATTTCGAATTCCGCCTGGTGCGCGAGGCGCTGGAGGAGCGCGAGACGCTGCTGGTCGCGATGCCGCATATCAGCTGGCCCATGCGCTTCGTGCTGCCCTACCACGCGGACATGCGGTTCGAGGGGGACACGCCGGCCGGGCGGCTGCTGTCCCGCGTCATGCCCTGGATGCGGGGCCGCAGGCCGGCCTGGATGATCCGGCTGGGGCTCTTCATCTACGACCGGCTGGGGGGCCGGAAGATCCTGCCGGCCACGCGAAAGCTGGACCTGACCCGTGACCCGGCCGGGACGCCGCTGCAGCCGAAGTTTCGCCTCGCCTATGAATATTCCGACTGCTGGGTGCAGGATTCGCGGCTGGTCTCGCTGAACGCCCGGGATGCGGCAGAGCGGGGGGCGGTGATCATGACCCGCACCCGGGTGGTCTCGGCCGCGCGCGAGGGCGGGCTGTGGCGGGTGGAAACGGACGGCCCGCAAGGCCCCGCCACCCACCGCGCCCGGGCGCTGGTCAATGCCGGCGGGCCCTGGGTGATGGACGTGATCCACGACGTGGCCCATGTGCCGACCACCGAGTCGATCCGGCTGGTGCGCGGCTCGCACATCGTCACCCGCCGGCTCTTCGACCACGACCGCTGCTATTTCTTCCAGGGGACGGACGGGCGGATCATCTTCGCCATCCCCTACGAACAGGACTTCACCCTGATCGGCACCACGGATCAGGACCATGCCGGGGCGCCCGCGGAGGCGCATTGCACCGAGGCCGAGCGCGACTATCTGCTGGCCTTCGCCAGCCAGTATTTCGCCCGGCCGCTGAGCATGGCCGATGTGGTCTGGGCCTATTCCGGGGTCCGCCCGCTCTACAACGACGGGGCGAAGTCCGCCACCGCCGCCACCCGCGATTATGTGCTGACGCTGGAGACCAATGGCCCACCGCTGCTCAGCGTGTTCGGCGGCAAGATCACCACCTATCGCCGGCTGGCCGAGGCGGCCTTGGCCAAGCTGGCCTTCCCGCAGGCGACCGGCGCCTGGACCGCCCGCGTGCCGCTGCCCGGCGGGGATTTCCCGCATGACGGGGTGCAGCAGCAGATCGACCGGCTGATGGCGCGCCACGGCTTCCTGACCCCCGGCTGGGCCGGGCGGCTGGTCCGCACCTATGGCACCGATGCGGCGCGGATGCTGGAGGGGGCCGCCACCCCCGCCGACCTGGGCCGCGACTTCGGCGCCACCCTGACCGAGGCGGAGGTGCGCTGGCTGATGCGGCACGAATTCGCGCTGACGGCCGAGGATGTGGTCTGGCGCCGCACCCGGCTTGGCCTCAAGCTGACCCCCGATCAGGTCGCCGCGCTGGAGGCATGGATGGGAGAGACCCGATGAGCCATATCCTTGCCATCGACCAGGGCACCACCTCGTCCCGCGCCATCGTCTTCGACGCGGGGCTGCGGGGGGTGGCCGTGGCGCAGGAGGAGTTTCCGCAAGCCTACCCGGCCTCCGGCTGGGTGGAGCACGACCCCGCCGACCTCTGGTCCACCGTGGCCGGCACCGCCCGGGCAGCGATCGAGCGGGCGGGGCTGACCGCCGAGCGCATCGCCGCCATCGGCATCACCAACCAGCGCGAGACCACGCTGATCTGGGACCGCGCCACCGGCCAGCCGATCCACAACGCCATCGTCTGGCAGGACCGACGCACCGCCGAGACCTGCGCGCGGCTGCGCGACGAGGGGCTGGAGCCGATGGTAACCCAGCGCACCGGCCTGCTGCTGGACCCCTATTTCTCGGCCACCAAGGCGGCCTGGATCCTCGACAACGTGCCG
This sequence comes from Paracoccaceae bacterium, assembly GCA_037190175.1. Classification (GTDB taxonomy): domain Bacteria; phylum Pseudomonadota; class Alphaproteobacteria; order Rhodobacterales; family Rhodobacteraceae; genus JBBCJM01. The sequence continues at coordinate 12,530 of JBBCJM010000131.1, forward strand.
GGGGCGCGGGAAAGGGCGGAGCGCGGGGAACTGGCCTTCGGCACCGTGGACTGCTTCCTGATCTGGCGGCTGACCGGCGGCGCGGTCCACGCCACCGACGCCACCAACGCCGCCCGCACCATGCTTTTCAACATCGCGACCGGCGAGTGGGACGAAGACCTGTGCCGCGCCCTGCGGGTGCCTCGCGCCATGCTGCCCGAGGTGCGCGACTGCGCCGCCGACTTCGGCACCACGCGGCCCGACCTCTTCGGCCGGCCGATCCCGATCCTGGGGGTGGCGGGGGACCAGCAGGCGGCCACGCTGGGGCAGGCGTGTTTCCAGCCGGGGATGATGAAGTCCACCTACGGCACCGGCTGCTTCGCGCTGCTCAATACCGGCACCGACCTCGTACCGTCGAAGAACCGGCTGCTGACCACCATCGCCTATCGGCTGGAGGGGCGCACCACCTATGCGCTGGAAGGCTCGATCTTCATCGCCGGAGCGGTGGTGCAATGGCTGCGCGACGGGCTGCGGATCATCCGCGCCGCGTCGGAGACCGCCGGGCTGGCCGAGGCGGCCGACCCCGGGCAGGACCTGATCCTGGTTCCCGCCTTCACCGGCCTCGGCGCGCCCTGGTGGCGACCAGACAGCCGCGGGGCGGTCTTCGGCCTCACCCGCAACTCCGGCCCCGCCGAGCTGGCCCGCGCCGCGCTGGAAAGCGTGGGGTTCCAGACCCGCGACCTCCTGGAGGCGATGCGGGCCGACTGGGGCACGGCCGCCGAAGGCGTGCTGCGGGTGGACGGCGGCATGACCGCCAGCGACTGGACCATGCAGTTCCTGGCCGACATCCTGGGCGCGCCGGTGGACCGCCCGGTGGTGACCGAGACCACGGCGCTGGGCGCGGCCTTCCTGGCCGGGATGCAGGCCGGGCTGACCGGGGGGCCGGAGGACTTCGCGAAGGGCTGGGCGCTCGACCGCCGCTTCGCCCCGGCGATGGATCCCGCCACCCGCGAGGCGCGCTATGCCCGCTGGGGCCGTGCCGTGCAGGCGACGATGGCGGTCTGACCTCCTCCCTGCGCGTAGAACATCCTTCCCCAAAGACGGGTCTTTTTGGAACAACAAATTACGACTTAGCTGCTAGATTATTCGTATGAAAGCCCTCGACCGGCGGAGGCAGCGATGGTCAAGACCCTGATCGTACCCGGGCTGGACGGCTCGCCCGCGCCGCATTGGCAGCACTGGTGGGCGGCGAACGACCCCGGCGCGCTGATGGTGGAGCTGACCGACCCCGCCCGCCCCCTGCCCGCGGTCTGGGAGCTGGAACTGGCCGGCATCATCCTGCACCACCCCGGCGCGGTGCTGGTGGGCCATTCGCTGGGCGCGGTGCTGATCGCGCGGCTGATGACCCACTGGCCCCACCTGCCGGTGCGCGCGGCGCTGCTGGTGGCCCCGGCCGACCCCGCGCAGCACGACCGGATCGGCAACTTCGGCCCCTTGCCGGAAGCCCCGCTGGACATCCCTGCCACGCTGGTGGCCAGCCGCAACGACCCCTGGATGGGTTTCGACCGCGCCGCGGCGCTGGCGCGCAGCTGGGGTGCCCGGCTGCACGACATGGGCCATGCGGGGCATATCAACGTCGCCGCGGGCTTCGGCCCCTGGCCGCAGGGCCCGCGGCTGCGCGACGCGCTGGTGCGGCGCAGCGAGGCCCGCCTGCCCGCCGCCCCCTGGCGCAACCCGGCGCCCGCTGCGGCGTTGTGGACCTGATCCCCTCGAGCCGGAAAGGAGCCCTCCGATGTTCACCTGCATCCACGACCCCGGCATGGCGCTGTTCCTGGCCGAGCAGCGCGACGGCGCCGCCGAGCCCGCGGAGGACCGCATCATCCTGGCCGGCACCTGTCTGATCGCCGCCTTCGTCGCCATCGCGCTGGCCATGGGGGCGTTCGCATGACCGCCCTGCCCCCCGACCCCGCCGCGCCGCGCCGCCGCCTGCACGTGCTGGTGGTGGGCGGCGGGGCCAGCGGGGCGATGGCGGCGGCGCATCTGTTGCGCCAGCCGGGAGGGCGGTTCCGAGTGACGCTGATCGAGCGGGCGGCGACGGCGGGCCCCGGCCTTGCCTATTCCACCGAGGACCCCGAGCATCTGCTGAACACCCGCGTCCACAACATGTCGGCCCTGGCCGACGACCCCCACCACTTCCAGGACTGGCTGGCCCGCCAGCCCGAGGCCGAGGGGGCGACCGGCCAGTGCTTCGTCTCCCGCGCGCTCTACGGCCGGTATCTGGCCAGCCTGACCGAGGGCTGGCAGGGCCGGCTGCGGCGGGTGCGGGCCGAGTGCCTGCGGCTGGAGACCGGCCTGCGCGGGGTGGTGGCCTGGCTCGACGACCGCACCGCGCTGGTGGGCGACGTGGCGATGCTGGCCACCGGCCATGCGCTGCCGCAGGGCGACGAGGGGCTGCTGGCGAACCCCTGGGGCGCCCAGCCGCCGGTGGACCCCGGGGCCACGGTGGCGATCATCGGCACCGGGCTGACCATGGTGGACCAAGTGCTGACGCTGCTCGCCTCCGGCCATCGCGGGCCGATCCGGGCGATCTCGCGCCGTGGGCTTTTGCCCCGCCCGCATATCCCCACCCGGCCGCTGAACCTGAGCCTGGCCGACGTGCCGTTGGGCGCGCCGGTCAGCCATCTGCTGCGCTGGCTGCGCGGGCTGGCACGGCAGGCCGAGGCGCAGGGCGGCACCTGGCGCGACGCGGTGGACGGGCTGCGCCCGCATGTCCGCGCGATCTGGCGCGCCCTGCCCTTGGAGGCGCGCACCCGCTTCCTGCGTCACGGCGCGGCCTGGTGGGACGTGCACCGCCACCGGATGCCGCCCTCCTCGGCTCGGCGGCTGGGGGAAGCCATGGCCCGCGGCCAGCTGCAGATCCTGCGCGGGGCCTTCAGGGGCGCCGAGCCGGCCGGGGAGGCCCTGCGCCTGACCTGGCGCCCCCGCGGCGCCCGCGAGGACCGGCATCTGACCGCCGCCCGCATCGTGGACTGCCGCGGCATCCTGCGCGACCCGCTGCGCCATGCCTCGCCCGTGGTGGCCGATCTGGTCGCCCGCGGCCGGGCGCGGATCGACCCGCTGGGGATCGGGCTGGAGGTCGCGGGCGACAGCCGGGTGGTCGACGCCGCGGGCCGCCCCGACCCGCGGCTGATCGCCATCGGCCCGGTCGCCCGCGCCGCGTTCTGGGAGATCACCGCGGTCCCCGACATCCGGGCGCAGGTGGCGGGGCTGGCCGGGGAACTGGCGCAGGACACCGTGCAGGCCTGAACCCGGCCGGCAGGCCCCTTGCAGGGCGGGCGGCCGCGCGGCAGGGTGGCCGCATGGACAGCCCCCCGCCCCGCCGCGGCCTGCCCCCCGCGGTCAAGGCCGAATACTTCGCCTATCGCGAACGCTGGGACGCCAGCCCGATCCTGCCCGGCCCCTTCGTGACGGCGCCCGAGGCGGCCGGGCTGATCCGGGCCGCCTTGGCGCAGGGCGAGCCCTTCTCGATGATCCGGCTGGGCGACGGCGAGGGCTGCGCCCTGTTCCACGCCGGCGGCGGGCAGGAGGTGCTGGGCCGGTTCGTCCTGGCGCGCTGCATGTCGAACCAGTTCGGCCCCCGCGACTGGCCGGGCGAGGAGCTCGACCGGATGGCCGCGCTGATGGCCGGGGCCTGCGAGGGGGCGAGCCTGCTGACCGCCGCCCGCCGGCCCGCGCTGCACGCCAGGCTGATCGCCGAGCCGCCGACCAAGGTGCGCGACATCCGCGACTTCGTCGGCTCCACCTGGGTGCAGCACTGGATGGCTATGCAGGATCTGCCCGCCCGCCGCCCGGTCTATCCGGAAACCTGGCTGCATATCGCGCTGCTGCCGCTGCTGCCCGGGCTGGGCGCGGGGCGCGACCTGGTGCTGGTGTCCTGCCGGGGGCCGGACTTCCACGCCCGGCTGGCCGCCGCCTGGGGCGCCCGGCTGGCGGCCGAGGTGCATATCCCAGGCGCGGCCTCGAACGGCGACCTGACGGGCGAACCCCTGTTCCCCGACGCCTTCCCCCGGGTGCAGGAGGCGGTCAGGGCGGCGGCCGGCCCCGGGCGGCTGGTGCTGGTCGCGGCCGGGCTCTGCGCCAAGCCGCTCTGCCTCGACGCTGCCGGAAGGGGGGCGGTGGCGCTCGACCTCGGCTCCGCGCTCGACGTGCTGGCCGGCCGCCCGGTGCGCGGCTATCAGACCGCGGATTTCGTGCGGAAATGGCGGGTGTGAGGCTGCCGGAGCGCCCGGCCTCCAGTCCCCGGGGAAGCGGGGGCAGACAGCCCCCCGCGGGGTTCCGCCCGAGACCACGCATGAAGCCAAGCGTAGGGTGCGTGATCTCACGCACCTCCGGGACGGCCGATCAGCTGCTCAGCCCCCGCGGCAGGTCCGGCACGTCCAGCGCCGAGAAGCCGTAGTGCCGCAGCCAGCGCAGGTCGGCCTCGAAGAAGGCGCGCAGGTCGGGGATGCCGTATTTCAGCATGGCGATGCGGTCGATCCCCATGCCGAAGGCGAAGCCCTGCCACTCGGCCGGGTCCACCCCCGCGGCCTGCAGGACCTTGGGGTGCACCATGCCCGAACCCAGGATCTCCATCCACCTGTCGCCCTCGCCGATCTTCAGCTGCCCGCCCACGTTGGAATAGCGGATGTCGACCTCGGCCGAGGGTTCGGTGAAGGGGAAATGCGAGGCGCGGAAGCGCAGCTCGACCGAGGGCACCTCGAAGAAGGCGCGGCAGAACTCCTCCAGCACCCATTTCAGGTTGGCCATCGAGATGTCGCGGTCGATCGCCAGCCCCTCGACCTGGTGGAACATCGGCGTATGGGTCTGGTCCATGTCCATCCGGTAGACCCGGCCCGGCGCGATCACCCGGATCGGCGCGCCGCGCTCCATCATCGCGCGGATCTGCACCGGCGAGGTATGGGTGCGCAGCACATGGGGCGGGCGGTTGTCGCCCGGCGCGCGCGCCATGAAGAAGGTGTCGTGCTCCTGCCGCGCGGGATGTTCGGGCGGGATGTTCAGCGCGTCGAAGTTGTACCAGTCGCTCTCGACCTGCGGCCCCTCGGCGACCGAGAAGCCCATGTCGGCGAAGATCGCGGTCAGTTCGTCCATCACCTGGCTGACCGGGTGGATGCTGCCCTGCCGCCGGGGCCGGCCCGGCAGGGTCACGTCCAGCCATTCGGCCTTCAGCCGTTCGTCCAGCGCCGCGTCGCCCAGCGCGGCCTTGCGGGCGCGCAGGGCGGCGTCGATCTCGTCCTTCAGCAGGTTCAGGCCCGCGCCGGCGGCCTTGCGCTCCTCGGGCGCCATCCTGCCCAGGCCCGCCATCAGCGCGCTGATCTCGCCCTTCCGGCCCAGCGCGGCCAGCCGCACTTCCTCGAGCGCGGCCTCGCCCGGGGCGGCGGCGATGGCCGAGAGATATTTTTCGCGCAGCGCGTCCATGGCGTCACCCTGTCCAGACCGGGCCCGTGCCTAGCGCAGCCGCGCCGCGGGGACAAGCGCGCCACATGAAAACGGGCGCCCCGCGGGACGCCCGGTTCCGCATTGCGGGAAGGCTCAGGCCGCCAGCGCCGCCTTGGCCTTGTCAGCGATGGCGTTGAAGGCGTCCGGCTCATGCACGGCCAGATCGGCCAGCACCTTGCGGTCCACCTCGATCCCGGCCTTGTTCAGGCCGTTGATCAGCTTCGAATAGGTCATCTCGATGTCGAACAGCCGCACCGCCGCGTTGATCCGCTGGATCCACAGGGCGCGGAAGTTGCGCTTGCGGGTCTTGCGGTCGCGGGTGGCGTACTGGTTGGCCTTGTCCACCGCCTGGGTGGCGGTGCGGAAGTTGGTCGAGCGGGCGGCGTAATAGCCCTTGGCGGCCTTGATCACCTTGCGGTGGCGGGCGTGGGTGACGACGCCGGATTTGACGCGGGACATGGGTCTGGCTCCTCAGCGGTCGTAGGGCATGTACTTCTTGACGATCCTCGTGTCCTGCTCGGACAGCAGCATGGTGCCGCTGGCGTCGCGCACGAATTTCGTCGTCCGCTTGATCATGCCGTGGCGCTTGCCCGCCACGCCGGCCTTGGCCCGGCCGCTGGCGGTGAAGCTGAACCGCTTCTTGGCCGCCGATTTGGTCTTCATCTTGGGCATTTCGATCTCCAGTCGTGTCAGGCGCGACTCGGCATGCCACACCGGCCGGCCGCGCAGGTCTTTCCGAACCCGGGGCCTATAGGGCCTGCGGGGCGGATCGGCAAGGGGAAAAGGCGTCCGGCCGCTCCTCGAGCCTTGCGGCTTTCCTCGCGGGACCGGCGATCAGCCCCGCTCAGCGCAGATAGCGGGCGAAGACGCGGTAGAAGGCGTCGGGGATCTCCGAGATCGCATAGCCGCCCGGGCGCTGGGAAACCGCCACCGCGATCAGCACCCCGGCGATCAGCGCCAGGATCGCGCCGGCCCGCGGCGCCCGCCCCTCCATGAAGGCCGAGAACAGCGCCGGCACGGTCAGCACCCCCAGCACCACGCCCACGACCATCAGCAGATCGGGATCCACCACGCCACCCCCGCCGGCGGCCTGCCGGTGACGCGAAGGTTACTCGGGATCGCCGCGATAGATCAATCTTTCGTCGCAGGGCGCCACGCGCAGGATATTGGTGGTGCCCTGCACGTTGAAGGGCACGCCCGCGGTCAGCACGATGAATTCCTTTTCCGAGGCGAAGCCGTTCTCCAGCGCCGCCCGCACCGCCGCGATCACCGCGCCCTTGAAACGTTCCTGCGGCGGGCAGATCGCGCAATGGGTGCCCCAGGTCAGGCACAGCCGCCGCGCGGTGCGCACCAGCGGCGTCAGCGCCAGGATCGGCACCCGCGGGCGTTCGCGCGCCACCAGCCCCACCGTGGTGCCCGACTGGGTGAAGCAGCAGATCGCCCGGACCGGCGTCGATTCCGCGATCTCGCGCGCGGCCGAGACGATGGCGTCGGCCACCGATTCGCGCGTCACCCGCCGGCTGGCCTCGATCACCTCGCGATAGGGGTTCTCGGTCTCGACCGAGCGGGCCACGTTGTCCATGGTGCGCACCGCCTCGATAGGGTATTGGCCCGCCGCGCTCTCGGCCGAGAGCATCACCGCGTCCGCGCCCTCGTAGATGGCGGTCGCCACGTCCGAGACCTCGGCCCGCGTCGGCACCGGGCTTTCGATCATGGATTCCAGCATCTGGGTGGCCACGATCACCGGCTTGGCCGCCGCGCGGGCCAGCCGCACCAGCCGCTTCTGGATCGGCGGCACCGAATGGACCGGCAGTTCCACCCCCAGGTCGCCGCGGGCCACCATGATCCCGTCCGACACCGCCAGGATCGCCTCGAAGGCCTTGACCGCCGCCGGCTTCTCGATCTTGGCCACCAGCGCGGCGCGGTCGTTGGCCAGGGCGCGGGCCTCGATCATGTCCTCGGGCCGCTGCACGAACGACAGCGCCAGCCAGTCCACCCCCAGCCCGCAGGCGAATTCCAGGTCCAGCCGGTCCTTCGGCGACAGCGCCTTCAGCGGCAGCAGAACATCGGGCACGTTCACGCCCTTGCGGTTCGAGATCGTGCCGCCCACCGTCACCCGGCATTCCGCGAAATCGGCCCCGCAGGTCTCGACCAGGAGCCGGATCTTGCCGTCGTTGACCAGGAGCGAGGCGCCCGGCTCCAGCGCCGCGAAGATCTCGGGATGCGGCAGGTTCACCCGGGTGGCGTCGCCCGGCGTCTCGTCCAGATCCAGCCGGAAGGGGGCGCCCACCTCCAGTTCCGCGCTGTCCTCGGCGAAGGTGCCCACCCGCAGCTTCGGCCCCTGCAGGTCGGCCAGGATGGCGATGGGCCGGCCGGTGTCGGCCTCGACCTGGCGGATGATGCCGTGGCGGCGGGCGATGTCGTCGTGCGTGCCGTGGCTCATGTTCAGGCGGAACACGTCGGCGCCCGCCTCGGACAGCGCGCGGATCATCTCGTAGGTGTCCGAGGCCGGCCCCAGGGTCGCCACGATCTTGACGTTGCGCAGGCGTCTCATGGGGCGGCTCCTTCGGATCATGTTAGCGGTCGCAGGCGGATGAGCGGCGTTATTGCGGAAATCGGCCCGGGGGGCAACGCCCGAGGCCCCGGACCGCGGCGAATGGGCCCCCGGGGGGATTCCCGCCGGCCGCGGGCAGGGCTAGGAAGGCATGGACGAGGCCGGTGAAGGGCAGATGACAGAGACCGCGTTCCACATCCACGGGCAGGAGCGGACCAGCCGCTGGCTGATCACCTGCGACCATGCCACCAACCGGGTGCCCGGCTGGGTGGCGGGCGGCGACCTGGGCCTGCCGCCCGAGGACATGGGCCGCCACATCGCCTTCGACCCGGGGGCGGCGGGGCTTTCCCGCGCGCTGGCCGATGCGCTGGACGCGCCGGCGATCCTGTCGGACTTCTCGCGCCTGGTGATCGACCCCAACCGGGGCGAGGACGACCCGACGCTGGTGATGCGGCTCTACGACGGCTCGGTGGTGCCGGCCAACCGCCGGATCGACGCCGCGGGGGTCGAGGCGCGGATGGCCCGGCTCTACCGCCCCTATCACGCGGCACTGGCCGATCTCGCGGCGCGGCGGCCGGACACGGTGATCGTGGCGGTGCATTCCTTCACCCCCTGCCTGCGCGGGCGCAGCCCCCGGCCGTGGCAGGTGGGGATACTCTATTCGCACCTGGACGACCGGCTGTCGCGCCCGCTGCTGGCGCGGCTGGCGGCCGAGCCCGACCTCTGCGTGGGCGACAACCAGCCCTATGCCGGCCACCTGCCCGGCGATTCCATCGACCGCCACGCGCTGGGCCCCGGCCGGCTGAACACCCTGATCGAGCTGCGCAACGACCTGATCGCCACGCCCGAGGCGCAGGCCGCCTGGGCCACCCGGCTGGCGCCGCTCCTGGAGGCGGCGCTGGCGGATTGTCGCGCAGCCTGAACCATGGCCCGCCGGGCGGGGCGATCGCATCCCGCGCGCGATTGCGACGAGACGCCGATTTGACAGCCTTGCAGGCGGGGTCCAGCAAGGTAACGGGTGTGTCAAGTTCGAGTCGAAATCATGGAAATCCTGCTGCTCCTGCTGCCGGTGCTGCTGATCGGGGTCGCCTTCTCGGGGGGCGGGGACGACGGGGATGGCGGGGACGACAGCCGCGTCGTGGACGGCACGCGACAGGCCGACGACATCCAGGGCACCGCGGGCGACGACCTGCTGCTCGGGGCCAGCGGCAACGACACCATCTCGGGCGGCGGCGGCGAGGACATCCTGCTGGGCGAGGCCGGCCACGACAGGCTCTCGGGCGGGGCGGGCCACGACCTCCTGCTCGGCGGCGCGGGCTATGACCTGCTGGACGGCGGCGCGGGCGACGACCTGCTGATCGGCGGGGCCGGGCACGACACGCTGACCGGCGCGGCGGGGAACGACATCCTGATGGGCGGCACCGGGGCCGACCTGCTGGACGGCGGCGCGGGCCAGGATACCCTCTGGGGCATCGACATGCAGGAGGAAGAGTTCGCCCACCTCGACATGGCCGGGTTTTCCGCCGGGGTGAACGGCCTGATCGCCGCCAAGTTCGGCCCCGAGACGGCGCAAAGGTTCGCGGCGCGGGTGGACGAGGCGGCGCTGTCCTCCAGCCCCAGCAATGCGCCCGACACGCTGCTGGGCGGCAACGGCGACGACCTGCTGATCGGCGACAAGGGCGACGTGCTGACCGGCGGGGCCGGCCACGACACCTTCGTCAACTTCCTGGGCCGCCATGCCGGGCCGGTCGTCATCGCCGACTGGCAGCCGGGCGAGACCATCATCCTCGACGTGCGGGGCGAGCCCGGCGGGCTCTTGACCGGCGAGGACACCGGCGACGGCGCGGTGCTGCGGCTGGATGGCGCGGATGTGGTCCACCTTCTCGGCATCGCCTTCAGCCCCGACCTGCTGGCCAGCGTCACCATCCTGCGACCCGCGGCGTGACAAAGCGGGCGCGGCGGCCCATATCGGGTTGACCGGAAGGAGCCCGCCCATGACCGAGATCGACCCCGCCACCCGCACCGAACTGGAGGCCGCCGCCTTCCGCGCGCTGATGCACCACTTGCTGGAGAAGCGGCCCGAGGTGCAGAACATCGACCTGATGAACCTCGCCGGCTTCTGCCGCAACTGCCTGTCGCGCTGGTATCAGGAGGCGGCGGCCGAGCGGGGGATCGCGCTGACCAAGGAAGAGGCGCGCGAGGTGGTCTACGGGATGCCCTATGCCGACTGGGTGGCCCGGCACCAGACCCCGGCCGACGAGACCAAGCAGGCGGCCTTCGAGGTGGCCTTCCGCGAGAACGTGGGCGCCCCCGGCAAGGAGGGCTGATCCCCCCGGACCGCTCATCAAGCCTGACGGCTTTCTTCGCTTCTGGTGAGGCCAGCGAAGAAAGCCGTCAGGCTTGATGAGCGATCGCGGTTGGCTCCGACGCCGGGCCGCCAACGATCCCCGGCCGCCCCACCCCACCGTTTCCCGGCCGGCAACGGAATGCGGCGAAATTTTGACAAGCCCGCCCGCGGGGGGCCATCTGGACCGGCACCCCGGAGGTCAGGCCATGGAAATCCTCGCCCTGCTCGCGCTGCCGCTCCTGCTGCTGGGCGGCCTGTTCGTGGACGGCTTCACCAACGACGACGAGGAGCCTCCGGCGGAAGAGTGACGCGTAGGGTCCCGCGGCTAAGCAAGTCAGCCGCCGAACCACCGCAGCGCGGCGGCGATGGCCACCGCCAGCAGCGCCGCGGCCACGTCGTTGCCCAACACGAAGGTCAGCACGACGGCCGCGGTCAGGGCCACCGCCTCGGTCACCCCGCCCTGGGCGATGGCGATGGCGGCGATGGCGGCCATCACCGACAGCGGCGTGGCGCGCAGCGCGGCCTGCACCCGGGGGGTCAGCGGCACGAACCGCATCGCCAGATAGCCCGCCAGCCGGCAGAACAGCGCGGCGGCGGTCATCACCAGCAAGAGGACGGGGAAGGATGCCATCATGCCGGTGCCCGCCACAGCGCTGCGGCCATGCCGCCGCCCAGCAGCCCGGCGGCGATGATCGCCCAGCCCGGCCCGGCCAGCGGCAGCACGGCCACCGCCGTGGCAGCCCCCACCACCGCCGGCACCGCCGCCGCGCGGGTCTTCATCATCCCCGCCATCATCGCCGCGGCAAAGGCCGGCAGCATCAGGTCGGCCCCCAGCACCCGCGGGTCGGAAATCACCGAGCCCGACAGGAACCCCGCCGTGATGCCCGCCAGCCAGCCGCCCAGCATCGGCAGGCCGGTGCCGGCCAGATAGGCGCGGTCCTGCTCGCCCACCTCGATGTTGCGCATGGTCATCAGCCAGTTGGCATCGCCCACCATCAGCAGGCTGGCCAGCGCGCGGGGCGGCGTGGTGGCGCTGAGCCAGGGTTGCAGCGCCGCGCCGAACATCAGGTAGCGGGCGTTGATCAGCAGGATGGTGGCGGCCAGGGCGGTCAGCGTGGCGTGACCCGAGCTGATCAGGCTGGCGGCCGCCAGCTGGGCCGAGCCGGAATAGACCGTCACCCCCATGGCCAGCGACTGCGCCAGGGTGAACCGCACCTGCGCCGCCACCAGCCCGAACCCGATGCCATAGATGAACACCCCCAGCGCCAGCGGGGCCGCATCGCGCATCCCGCGGCGCAGGCCGTCCAGGGTGAAGGGGGCGGTCATGGCATCAGATGGCGGCGCGGCGCATCTCGTCCACGTACAACTCGCGCAGGCGGCTGGCGACCGGGCCCACCTTGCCGTTGCCCACCTCGGTGCCGTCGATCTGCACCACCGGCATGACGAAGGCCGAGGCCGAGGTGAAGAACGCCTCGTCCGCCGCCTTGGCCTCTTCCAGGGTGAAGGGGCGTTCCTCGACCTCCATCTGCGCCTCCTGCGCCAGCCGCAGCACGGCGGCGCGGGTGATGCCGTGCAGGATCTCGGAGCCGAGGTTGCGGGTGACGATCCGGTTGCCCTTCACGATATAGGTGTTGTTCGAGGTGCCTTCGGTGACGAAGCCGTCCTCCACCATCCAGGCGTCGTCCACCCCCGCCTTCTTGGCCATCATCTTGCCGAGGGAGGGGTAGAGCAGTTGCACCGTCTTGATGTCGCGCCGGCCCCAGCGGATGTCGGGGATCGAGATCACCTTCATTCCCGCCTTGGCCGCCGGGTTGTCGGCCAGCCCGGGTTTCGCCTGGGTGAAGAGCACGATGGTGGGGGGGGTGTCCGCGGGGGGGAAGGCGAAGTCGCGGTCGCCCGGGTTGCCGCGGGTCACCTGCAGGTAGACCATCCCCTCGGTCACATTGTTCCTGGCCACGATCTGGCGGTGCAGCTCCAGCAGTTCCTCGGTGGAGCAGGGCGCGGGCATGTCGAGCTCCGCCAATGAGCGGCCCAGCCGCGCGGCATGGCCGGCGAAGTCCACCAGCTTGCCGCCCAGCACCGAGGTCACCTCATAGACCCCGTCCGCCATCAGGAAGCCGCGGTCGAAGACCGAGACCCTGGCCTCGCCCTCGGGCAGGAATTCTCCGTTGACATAGACGATGCGGGTCATGGGGGGCCTCCGTGCTGGTCGGGGGTTCTTCCGCCGCCGCGCCCGCGGCGTCAAGCGGTTATCCCCAGAGCGCGGGGGCAGGCGGATGCACGCCCGCCTCGTCATAGGTCAGCGGATGGTCGCGGTCGCGGGCCAGCAGCAGGGGCCCGTCCAGGTCCACCACCTCGGCCCCCTGCCCCGCCAGCACCGCCGGCGCCATGGCGAGCGAGCTGCCCACCATGCAGCCGACCATCACCTGCATCCCCATGGCCCGCGCCTCGGCGGCGAGCGCCAGCGCCTCGGTCAGGCCGCCGGCCTTGTCGAGCTTCACGTTCACCATGTCGTACCTGCCCTTGAGCGCCGGCAGGCTGGCGCGGTCATGGCAGGATTCGTCGGCGCAGACCGGCAGCGGGCGGGCGATTTCCCCCAGCCTGTCGTCCTGCCCCGCCGGCAGCGGCTGTTCCACCAGCCGCACCCCCAGCCGCACCAGATGCGGCGCGAGGTCGGCGTAGATCTCCGCCGTCCAGCCCTCGTTGGCGTCGACGATGATCGGGGTCTTCGGCGCGCCCGCCCGCACCGCCTCCAGCCGGGGCATGTCGTCGGGGGTGCCGAGCTTGATCTTCAGGAGCGGCCGGTGCGCATGGGCGGCGGCCGCGGCGCGCATCTGGTCGGGCGGGGCCAGCGACAGGGTATAGGCGGTGACCAGCGGGCGCGGCGGCGGCAGGCCGGCCAGTTGCCAGACCCTGCGGCCCGTCTGGCGGGCGGCAAGGTCCCACAGCGCGCAGTCCACCGCGTTGCGGGCGGCGCCGGGGGGCAGCGCCTGTTGCAGCGCCGCGCGGTCGATGCCGTCCGGCAGCCCGGCGATCTGCGCCGCCACGCTGTCGGGCGTCTCGCCATACCGCGCATAGGGCACGCATTCGCCGCGGCCGGCCACCCCGTCGCGGGTGACAGTCGCAGTCAGCACCCGCGCCTCGGTCCTCGACCCCCGGCTGATGGTGAAGGCCTGCGCCAGCGGGAAGGTCTCGACTGTGGTGGTGATCATCCTGGGTCGCTCATCAAGCCTGCCGGCTTTCTTCGCTCCTCCGGCGCGCGGGGAGCAAGCG
>JBBCJM010000132.1:0-13788 GCA_037190175.1 Paracoccaceae bacterium
GATGATCGCGGCGCTGAAGGGCGGGATGCCGCTGTCGGACCTGCTCAAGGCCACCCGGGCGGGGGATTTCCTGCCCGCCCAGCCCGGCGACATCCGCCTGCCGATGTGACGGAAAGGTGGGCGGATCGCCCACCCTACGCCAACCTTGCAGGGTGGGGTCCGACCCTTTCCCTTCTGCACACCTGCCCCGGTCATCCGCTTTCAGGAGGCATCCTTGCCATGACCCATCCCACCTTCACCCCCGTTGCCATCGTCGGCAGCGGGCCGGCCGGGCTGTCGCTGGCCATCGAGCTTGGCCAGCGCGGGATTCCCTGCGTCATCCTGGAACGCAGCCCCCGGGCCGGCCATGCGCCGCGCGCCAAGACCACGCACTGCCGCACCCGCGAACACCTGCGCCGCTGGGGTATCGCCGACAAGCTTGCCGCGGCCTCGCCCTTCGGCGTCGATTATCCCACCCATATCGCCTTCGTCACCCGGCTGTCGGGGCATCTCCTGCATCGGTTCGAGCACGGGCTGGACTGCAAGGCCGAACGCAACGAGCATTTCTCGGAACACGGCCAGTGGATCCCGCAATACACGCTGGAAAAAGTGCTGATCGAACACGCGCTGTCGCTGGGGGTGTCGATCCTCTACGGCCAGTCCTTCACCGGCTATGAGGAAACTGCAAGCGGGGTGGCCGTGCGGGTCCGCGATGCCGAAGGGGCCGACTGGACGCTGCTTGCCGACTGGCTGGTCGGCGCCGACGGATCGGGCAGCACGGTGCGCGAGGCCATCGGGGCCAGGATGGAGGGGACCTATGGCTTGTCGCGCAACCTCAACATCATCTTCCGCGCGCCGGGTCTGGCCGACAAGCACCCGCACGGGCCGGGGATCATGTACTGGCAGATCAATCCCGACGTCCCCAGCCTGGTCGGGCCGATGGACAGCGACGACCGCTGGTTCTTCATGCCCACCGCCATCGCCGATGCCGCCAAGCCCACCAAGGCCGAGGCCGAGGCGATGATCCGCCGCGCCACCGGGATCGACACCGAGATCGAGGTGCTGAGTTCAGACGACTGGGTGGCGAGCAAGCTCTTGGCCGACCGTTTTCGCCGCGGCCGGGTGTTCCTGATCGGCGACGCCGGCCACCTGCATCCGCCCTTCGGCGGGTTCGGGATGCTGCTGGGCGTGGGCGATGCGGTCGACCTGGGCTGGAAGCTGGCCGCGGTCCGGGAAGGCTGGGGCGGCTCCGACCTGTTGGACAGCTATCAGGCCGAACGCCGCCAGACCGCGCAGTTCGTGCTGGACGCGGCCGAGGCCAACCACACCGTGCTGGCCAACCAGCTGATCCTGCCGCATATCGAGGACGAGGGGCCCGAAGGCGACGCCGCGCGGGAACAGGCCGCCGAGATGGTACGCCGGCACAAGAGTTCCGAGTTCTACGCCCGCGGCGTGGTGCTGGGCTATTGTTACCGCGACTCGCCGGTGATCGCCGACGACGGCACGCAGAAGGACTGGCAGCGGTCGATCGACTATACCCCCTCGGCCATTCCCGGCTGCATCGCGCCGCATCGCTGGCTGGCGGATGGCTCGTCGCTCTACGACCATTTCGGCGCGGGCTTCACCCTGCTGGTGACCGGCGAAACGGATGCCGCCGAGGTGGCGCGGATCCGCGACATGGCGTCGGCGCAGGGCCTGCCACTGAAGGTGGTCGCCCCGGGCGATGCGCGGCTGCCGGGGCTTTACCGCGCGGCGCTGGTGCTGATCCGGCCCGACCAGCACGTCGCCTGGCGCGGCGACCGCGCCCCCGGCCCCGAGATCATCGCCCGCATCACCGGCCAGCGCGTTCCGGCCGAGGCATAGGCGGCGCCCAGACGGGTGTCAGGCCGCCGGCCTTGCGCCCGTATTGCAGCCCCGCGCGGCGGAACATGTCGAACATGAATTCCGCCAGCGGGGTCAGCGACAGGTCGGTCCGCCGTACCAGGCAGATCGGCGCGGCGGACAGATCCTCGCGCACCGGCACCACGTCGAACAGATCGCGCGAAACGGGTGCGTTCAGGATCTGCCGCGGGATCGAGGTCAGAAGGTCGCTGTTGGCCACCGCCAGGAGCGTCGCGCTGGCCGAGGTGGTGTGCATCACCACATTGGGCATCGGCAGGCCGGCCTGCACGAAGGGACGTTCGAAATCCCCCTCGCTCTGCCGGTCGTGCACCGCCTGCTTGACCCATTCGGCCTCGGTCAGTCCGGCGATGGTGGTGGCCGCCGCCAGCGGGTGCCCCCGGCGCGCGATCACCACGCGATTGTTGGTGAACAGCGTTTCCGAGGTCACCCGGGTGCCGCGCCCGGCCTCCGAGAAAGGGCCGACGAAAAAGTCGATCTGCCCACTCAGCAGTTGCCCCTCGATCGGCTGGTAGAAGCTTTCGATGAATTTCAGCACCGCCCGGGGATGCGTGGCGCGGAAGGCCCGCACCGCCTGCGGCATCAGGGCGAAGGTCGCGATGGTCGACATGGCCACCCGCACGTCGCCCGTCATCTCGCCCTGCAATTGCGCGATCTCTTCCCGGGCGCGGCGCAGTTCCTCCTGCACCGCGCGGGCGCGTTCCAGCATGACGCGGCCCGTTGCGGTGGGCTGCATACCGAACTGGTGGCGCTCGAACAGCGGGGTGCCCAGCTCCTGCTCCAGCTCGCGGATGGAGCGGGTGATGGCGGGCTGGGTGATACCCAGCTGCCGCGCGGCGGCCCGCAGGCTGCCGGTCTCGGCGGTGGCGATGATGTCCCGGATCTGCGTCAGTTTCACGGCCGGCTCCTTTTCGGCGATCCCGCCGGGCCGGGACAGCATCGCCGATCGCCGGTCAGTCGGGAAGCGCCTCGTGGTTCACGATGAAATCCTCGGGGATCTGCGGGCCCCAGAGATAGATGGAATCCTCTGGCGGATAGTCGCCGGCCTCCCAGTCGTGATCCACCGGGATATAGTCGATGTCGGCCGAATATTCCGAGTAGCTGCCCCAGGGGTCCTTCACATAGTGGAAGTAGTTCGATCCCAGCACGTGCCGGCCGAGTCCCCAGCCTTTCTGGAACCCCTTGTCGGCCATCTGCATGGCGCCCAGGCCGATCTCGTTGATGCCGCCCACGTCCCAGCTGCAATGGTGCAGGCCCGGGGCGCTGGACTTGGCGAAGGCCACCAGGTGGTGGTCCGACCCGTGGATGCCGTGCATGAAACAGATGCCGTCGCCCGACCGGTCGGACAGCCGCAGGCCCAGGATGCGGCTGTAGAAGGCAATGGCGCGCGGCACGTCGGGGGTGAAGATCAGCACATGCGCCAGCCGCCGCGGCCGCACCTTCGGCGCCTTCGACCGCTGCATCGACCCCATCAGGCCGGGACCGACCGAGGGCACCGCGAAGCCCTGCTTGGCGTCGGGTGTGGATTTCTCGGCCACCTTCAGCTCGATCACCATCCCGAAGGGATCGTGGAACCACACCCCGTTGCTGTCGAAGCCGCGCGGGGCGTCCATCAGGCGCACCCCCTCGGCCTCGATCCGCCGCTTCATCGGCTCGAAATCCTCTTCATAGACAGCAAAGCTCAGGTGGCTCAGCTTCTTGCGTCCGGCCTCGCCCAGGGTGGCCCAGCGGTGGGTCGAGCCGAAGGTGTAAAGCCCCAGCCCCTCGCCCTCTTCCCGCACGTCGAGGCCGAAGGCGGTGTAGAAATCCTGCGCGACCTTCAGGTCGGGCACCACCATGTGGAAGGTGTCCATCGAGTGGATGCCCAGTTCGCCGGGCCGCTTGGTGATCCCGACCTTGCCGGTGATGGCGGTCATGTCGTCCTCTCCCCCTGGTGTGGTCTTCAGTTCGCGGATTCGGCGCTGACCGGGTTGGACAACCTGCCCAGCCCGCTGATCTCGACCTCGCAGCTGTCGCCATGCTTCATCCAGAGTGGCGGCTTGCGGGCCAGACCCACGCCGGCGGGTGTCCCCGTCACGATCACGTCGCCGGGCCGCAGCGTCATGAACCGCGAACAGATCGCGATGATCTCGGCGACTGGGAACACCATGTCGTCGATGCGGGCCTGCTGAACCACCTGCCCGTTCAGCCGGGTGGTCAGCGTCAGCCCGGCGCAGCCCGGCGGCAGAGCCTCGGCGGTGACGAAGAACGGGCCGAAGGCGCCGGTGCAGTCGAAATTCTTGCCCGCCGTCCACTGCGGCGTCTTGAACTGGAAATCCCGGATCGAAGCGTCGTTGAAGATCGAATAGCCGGCGACATGATCCAGCGCCTGGGCGGCCGGCACGTCGCGGGTCTCCTTGCCGATGATCGCCGCCAACTCGCCCTCGTAATCGAGCTGCTCGGACGCCTGCGGGCGGATGATCGGCGCCCCGTGCCCGATCAGCGAGGAATTGAAGCGGCCGAACAGGGTGGGGAAATCCGGCTGGGCAAAGCCGCTCTCGGCCGAATGGTCGCGGTAGTTGAGGCCGACGCAGACGATCTTTTCCGGCGCGGAGACGGGCGGCAGGAAGGTCACCTCGTCCAGATCGACCACCGGGCCCTGGCGCAGCGCCGCGGCGGCGGCTTCCAGCCGGTCGGAACGGATCAGGGACAGCAGGTCGCCGGGCCAGCCCGCATCCCCTTCGGTCAGGCCGCGGAACACCTCTCCCGCCTCGACCGCAAGCCCGGACCGGCCCGCCCGTGCGAACGCTGCAAACTTCATCGCGACTCCCCCTCTGGATCGGGGGGACGGTAGGCAAGAGAAGTATACATGTCAACTGATAATAGATTATTATGAAAATACTGTTATTTGGCGCCCAGGATGATTCTTGGCCGGAGGCCGCGGGCCGGAGTTCCGGTTCGGGGGATCGAACCCGTGGGGACAAAAAATCCATAAACGTGCGTTTGTCCGAGCATGGACCGATTGCGCGCTTTACCCAGGAATGTCTATGTATTTGACATCCGCCTGTTTCGCTTCCTATCAGCGAACCAGGGACAGACGTGAAGGAGGGCGGATCCGATGCCCAAGGCGACCGGCCAGAGCATGACCTCCATGGCCTATGACCGCATCCGGGCCGACATTCTGCGCGGGCGGTTCGGGGCCGACGAAAAGATCAAGATCTCCGAGGTGGTGAAGGACCTGGGCCTCAGCCTCAGTGCCGTGCGCGAGGCGCTGTCGCGGCTGGGTTCGGAAGGGCTGGTCGTGGCCGAGACCAACAAGGGCTATCGCGTCGCCAAGATCACCGAGGCGGAACTGGCCGACCTGACCCGCACCCGGGTGATGATCGAATGCGAATGTCTGACCAGCGCCATCCGCCACGGCGACCTGCGGTGGGAGGCCAATATCGTCGCGGCCGAATTCGAACTGTCGCGCCTGCCGCTCTACGATCCCGACAACCCCGGCCGTGGCAACCCCGAATGGAACGCCGCGCACAAGAGGTTCCACGAGGCGCTGGTGGCGGCCTGCGACAGCCCCTGGATGCTGAGGCTGCGCGAGATGCTGTTCGTGCAGGCTGAACGCTATCGCGTGGCCACCCTGCAAAGCCGGCAGAACCGCGACCTGGAACAGGAACACCGCGCCATCGCCCAGGCCACCATCGCGCGCGACATCCCCCAGGCCACCACCCTGCTGCGCGACCATCTGCAGACCACCCGCCGGATCCTGATGGATACCGTGGTGGAAAGCCCGGCACGCCCGCGCGGCTGACCGGGCGAGACCTGTCGCAGACGATTGCGACGGCTTCACCGCGCCTGGTACGCCAGTTACTGATTACTGCGCTTCAAGATTGGAGCGGATGATCTCGAGATAGGCATTGAACTGCTGCACATCCTGCGCGCTCATCCCCTTCAGGAGCTTCTTCTGACGTTCAATCAGAACGGGATAGACGCGCGAATGCAGATCGTAGCCCGACCGGGTCAGCCTCCAGACCTTGCCCTTCCGGCTCTTTCCGGTACCGGTTGCATGGCCGTCTTCTTCAAGGCGCATGACAGAACGGCTTACCGCTGCCTTGTCGACACCCAGCATCTCGGCCAGGACCGTCACCGTGGAATCAGGTTCGCGCGCCAGCATGCCGACCATCCGGACATCCATGACGTTCATCCCGAATTTCTCGATATAAACCCGCACCAGGCTTCGGGTATAAAGGTTTGCAGTGTTTACCAGCCGAATCGAAGGGGTCTTCGACTGGCTGACCGTCTTGATCGGCAGACCGGACGATACATCCTTCACGACCACCGAAAAGTCGTCGTCGTCGAAATCACTCCAAGTCTTGGTCATCCGCCTCAACTTCTCTCAACTGCCGGACGGTTCCATTCGCCAGCCAGAATGCCGGCGTTCGGATCGCCAATTTCCAGCTGGAAGCCGATACTAGGCGAGTGCTGCACTGGTTTCAAGGCGCTATTAACTTGGGTCGCGACCCGGCGATGCAGGCCCCGACCCCTGCGCAGCCCCTCGCTTCCCGACCCCGATCGACCATCCCGCCGGACCGCCCCCAGCGGCCAAGGGGAGATGCACTATTGACTCACGTCTCCGTTTCCGCCATTGATGATCTGTCACCAATAATGCTGGGGACGAGATCGCCGAGGTCGCTTCTGGGAGGAAGGTATGCACAAGGCAGAGGCCAGATCAGGTCCCTGTCCCGTTGCGGGACTTGGCAATATATACAAGCCTTATCAACATGATGGGATGTATGAGCTCTTTCGGCGCGCCCGGGTCGAGGAACCGGTCTTCTACTCCGAAGAGCTCGGCTTCTGGGTCGTGACGAAACGCGAAGACGTGGAGCCCGTCTTCCGCGACACCAAACGTTTCTCGGCCGTCGTGGCGAGCGCCGCAGTGCATCCCTTTCCCGATGACGTTCTTTCCTATATGCGCGCCGCGGGATACACGCTTGAGCCGGTGCATGTGAATCTCGACGGCCAACCGCACGCTCATATCCGGGCCATTGCCGCCCGATTCCTCAACATCAAGCGGTTGAGCAGCTACGAGGATCAGATCCGCAGGCTTGCCCGCGATCACATCGAAAAGATAAAGGGCGCGGGCCGGGTCGATATCGTCGAAACCCTCACTTATGAACTGCCGGCTCAGGTCGTGTTCCTGCTTCTGGGCGAAAGCAATGTGAACACGGCCAAGATAAAATCCTGGGCCGACAAGCGGCTGATGACAATTTTCGGCAAGCTCGGCCATGACGAGCTGATGGAGGCGAGCCGCGAACTGGTGGATTTCTGGAACTATGCCAAAGGGATCGTGGCAGACCGGGAGCGCAATCCGAAAGACGATTATCCCAGTATGCTGCTGGAGATTCGCGGCGGAGATGATGCGGTCCTGACACGAAACCAGGTCGAATCCCTGGTATTCGCTCTGCTTCTGGCCGGTCACGAAACCACGACGAATGCGCTCGGCAACCTGATCCTGGAGCTTTTGTCGAACCGCGACCAGTGGGAGCGACTCGTCTCGGACCCGAGCTTGATCGGGGCCGCGGTCGAAGAGGGCCTGCGCTTTGCGTCCTCGGTGGTGACCTGGCGCCGCCGCGCGCTCGAGGATGTCGAAATCGGCGGCATCACGATCCCGGCGGGGTCGACCGTCCTGCTCGCACTGGGATCGGCAAACCGTGACGAAGCGCATTTCGTCGAGGGCGAGACCTTCGATATAACGCGCCGCAACGCGCGCGACCATCTGTCTTTCGGGAAGGGCATCCATATGTGCCTTGGCGCTCCCCTTGCGCGGCTGGAGATGCGGGTCGTCATCGAAGAGCTCGTGAAAGCTTTCCCCGATATGCGGCTGGTGCGGGATCAGCGGATCGACTGGATCCCGACGATCACCTTCCGCGGACCGGTTTCCTTGGAGGTCGAACTGGCCGCGTAACCCGAAGGGAGGCTCGGGCGCGGATCAGGCAATTCGGTGACCATCGCGCCAATGGCGATGGCCCATATTCTGGGAGGAATGCCAAATGAACTTACTACCTTCGCCGGCCGCATTTGCGGTCGCCGCACTCGTGTCGCTGCCCTTCTCGCCGGCGGTCCAGGCCGAAACCCTCAGGGTCATCGTCAGCTGGCCATCGACGCTCGGGCAGGTCTCGGAACTGCTTCCCGAGTTCCAGCGGGGCGTGACCGAGGCCACCGGCGGCGCGATCACCTTTCACAACAGCGGGCCCGAGGTCATTCCGCCTTTCGAGCAGCTCGAGCCGTTGTCGCAAGGCGTCTTCGATCTGCATTATGGTTCGCCCACCTATCACCAGGCGCAGACCGGCGTGGGCGCGGTAATCGACGGATTGCTGAAAACCGACCCCGAAGCGTTGCGCGCCTCCGGCGTCATGGATTTCATCAATGACTACTACCGGCAGAACTTCGGCGTCGAAGTGCTGGCCCTGTTCTCGGCTCCGCAGAACCAGTTCGTGCTGCGTGCGCCCCTGAGCGAAAACGGGCGCCTGGACGGGCTCAAGATCCGCACGGTCGCCGCTTTCGAAGGGCTGACCCGCGCGCTCGGAGGGTCGCCCGTGGCGATGGCTGCCGCGGAGGCCTATGCCGCCATCGAACGCGGCGTCATCGACGGCGCGGCCTGGCCGATCCACGCCGCAGCCGATTATCGGCTGTACGAGGTTGCCGACTACATCACCCGTCCCGGCTTCGGCCACACCTCGCTGGTCCTGATGGTGAACGCGGCGCGATTCGATGCGCTGCCCGAAGAGCACAGGACGATCCTGCGCGAACAGGCCCGGGCGCTCGAGCAGAATGGCGCCGCCTTCATGGCCGCCCTGGCGGAGAGCCAGACCGCGACGATGCTGGAGAACGGTGTCGAGATCGTCGAATTTCCCCCGGAAGTCGCGTCCGAAATCGGCCGGAACTATTTCGAGGGCACACTCGCCTTGGCCCGCAACTCCCAGCCTGCCGCGGTCGATGCCCTGGTCGAATTCGCCCGTTCGGCCGGCATGATGCTGGATCAGGAATAAGACAGGGAGCCGTCCGTCGGCGAGCACGGACGGCCCGATTTCTCCGAAAACACAAGGGATGGGCCAATGCTTCACGAGTCGACTCCGAAGTCCCTGCAAGAACTGATCGATTGCAAACCCAACCTCGTGGAGTTCTTTCGCAATGACACGCTGGCGCCGCACGCCAAGGATCGCCGTGGCCTCAGCCCGGTTCCGATCGAAGTCACCAACTGGCGAGACGAACAGCGCGCCTGGCGCGAGTCGGTCCTGATCTTCGACCAATCGCACCACATGCCCGAGACGTTCCTGACCGGGCCGGATTCGATGAGGCTGCTCAGCGACCTGGGTATCAACAGCTTCGCCAATTTCCAGCCCATGCGCGCCAAGCAGTATGTCGTATGCAATCATCAGGGCTACTTCATCGGCGAGACCGTTCTGCAATATCTGGAACAGGACAGCTGGGAACTGATCAGCGGCATGCATCTGCAGAACTGGGTGCAGTACAATGCCGAGAAGGGCGGGTACGACGTCAGGATCGTGCGCGACAACCACACCGCGCAAAACCCGACCGGGCGCACCAACTATCGCTACGAACTCGAGGGGCCTTTCGCCCAGGCGGTCTTCGAAGCGCTCGTCGAAAGCGAGGTGCCGGACATCAAGTTCTTCCACCTCGCCCGCGTCAGGATTGCCGGTTGCGACGTGCTAGTGCTGCGCCACAGTGTCGCCGGGCACAAGGGGGTCGAACTGTCGGGCCCCTATGCGGAAGGTCCGATCATCATGGAAGCCCTGATGGCGGCCGGCGAAAAATACGGGATTCGGCGCGCGGGCCTCAAGACCTATTTCAGCACCCTGGGAGAGGTGGGCTGGATCGGCTATCCGATGCCCGCCGTCTACACCGACCCGGCGCTGGAGGACTTCCGCAACTGGCTGCCCGCCGACGGCTGGGAGGCGAGCACCCAGATCGGCGGCAGCTATGTTTCCCCGAATATCGAGGACTATTACTTCACCCCCTACGACCTGGGCTTCGGCAAGCTGATCAAGTTCGACCACGATTTCGTCGGCCGCCAGGCACTCGAGGCCATGGCGGGCGCCCGGCATCGCAAGAAGGTAACGCTGGTCTGGAACGACGAGGACATCGCCAGGATCTACACCTCGCTGCTGGGCGAAGATCTGCCGTTCAAGTTCATGGAACTGCCGATGGCGTCCTATGCGTTCCAGCAATGCGACGAGGTGAGATCGAAGGACGGCAAGCACCTCGGCCTGTCGAATTTCATCGGCTATACGGTGAACGAGGCCAAGTTCCTGTCCATCGCGGTGGTCGACGCCTCGGTGCAGGAAGGCGACGAAGTCGTCGTCACATGGGGCGAGCCGGATGGCGGCACCCGTAAGCCCCAGGTCGAGAAGCACCGCCAGACGACCGTCCGTGCCAAGGTCGCGGGCCTGCCCTATGCCAAGGCGGTTCGGGAGCTCAAGAATGCTGCACTGGTGCGGGCGCTCGCTTAGCGGGTCCGCGCCGCGGCACGCCTGACCGGCGGATATCGAAGGTGGTCTTGTCGTCCTGAAACTGCCTCTGACCATCCGCATCGGCAGGGGCCACCAAACCGATGACGAGGAGCCGATGAAGCCGTTCTTCGATGTCCTGAACGCGGTCACCCGCGCCAGCGCCGTTCTCGCGGCGATCTGCGTCGGCGTGACTGCCGCCTCCTATACGGCGGAGGTCGTCGCCCGCTACGGGCTGTCCTCGCCCTTGAACGCCTCCGGGGATATCGGATCCTACATGCTCTGTACGGCGGTGTTTCTGGCGCTTCCCCAGATTGCGCGATATCGCGGGCATGTGGCGATCACCGTGCTGCCGGACATGCTGCCCATCGCGCTGCGCGGCCCCGCCATGCGCCTGCTGTTTCTGGTGACGGCGGCGGTGCTGATCATCGTTTCCTGGTTTGTCATCCAGATCAGCCTGACCCAGTTCCGAAGCGGCGTGCTGACCCCGATGGTGAACCAGATCCCCCGATGGTGGCTGACGTCGATCATGGCATTCGGCCTGATCGTCTCCGCCTTCCATTTCGCATTCCCGCAGACGCCGGCATCGTCCGCGACCCATTCCGAGGTATGACACGACATGTGGTGGGAGACCCTCCTGATCGTCTTTTGCGGGCTGTTGCTGCTGTTCGCCACCGGGCTGCCGATCTTCGCCTGTTTCATGATCATCAACGTCGTGGCGATCTTCTATCTGGTCGGCATCGGGGGGGTTGGTCTCTTCGTCAATTCGATGCTGGAAAGCACGACCTCCGAAACCCTGGTCGCGATTCCGATGTTCGTCCTTCTAGGTGAACTCCTGTTCAGGACCGGCGGCGTGAAGGTGCTGTTCGAGGCGTTCGACGGTCTCATCGGCGCGATCAGGGGCCGTCTTTATATCATCGCGGTGCTGGTCGCGGCCGTCCTGGGGGCGATCTCGGGATCGGCCATGGCCTCCGTGGCGGTCCTGGGTCGGTTCGTCTATCCGACCATGATCGAGCGCGGGTGCGACCGGCGCCTTGCCTCGGGCACGATCATGTCGGGTGCGACCCTGGATGCGATCATTCCCCCCTCGATCGTGGGCATCATTCTCGCGACCCTGACCAACCAGTCGGTCGCGGCCTTCCTGATTGCCGGGATCGGGCCGGGCGTCACCCTGGCGATCTGTTTCATCGGCTACGCGGTCTTGCGTGTCACGCTGAATCCGGCGCTTGATTCCAGGGGGATCGAAGCGGTCGACGGAGTGGAGAAACCCCTGTCGCAACGCCTCTACGACGCCCTGCCGGTGGTGCCGCTGCTCGTCGTTATCGCTCTCGTGCTCGGCCTGGTGATGCTGGGTATCGCGCAACCGACCGAGGCGGCAGCGGTGGGCATCGTCGGCGCCCTGGTGATGTCGCTGATGTTTCGCACATTCTCGTTCCGAATGATCGGCGAGACCTGCTACGGCGCCGCGATCACGACCGGCACCGTCTTGATCATCATCGCAAGTTCCAAGCTGTTCAGCCAGATCCTGGCGTTCACCGGCGCCACCACGGGCCTTGTCGAGCTTGCCAGCGGTCTGGGACTGCACCCTTGGGTCACCTATGCGCTGATGATGTTGCTCGTGTTCGTGCTGTGCATGTTCATCGACCAGCTGGCCTTGATGCTGATCATCGTGCCGATCTACATGCCGCTGGTCGCGCATCTCGGTTTCGACCCGATGTGGTTCTGGATGATGTTCCTCATCAACATCCTGTTCGGGGGCATAACCCCGCCGCTGGGCTATACGTTGTTCGTGTTCAAGTCGGTGGCGCCCGATATGCCGATGCTGGAGCTTTATCGCGCCATCATGCCGATGGTCGGTGTCGCGTTCGTCGCGGTGATGATCATGACCTTCTTCCCGGCCATCGTCACGTTCTTGCCCTCGCTGCGCTAGAGCGTGTCCCGGAAGGGCGGGCTCCGCTTTTCCGGGTCGCCACGCGATCTGTCGCCGTCATTCGAGCGCGAGATACAGACCTGGGCCGACTTTGGCGAGCCGGGCAGATGGCTCGCGGTGGCGGTTCCACGGACGGCCGCAATCGCACGATCGGCCAGGGAAAATCAGGAGGAGAACGATGCCGAAGATCACCTATATCGAGCACGGCGGGAAAAAACACGTCATTGATGTCGCAATTGGCCTGACAGTCATGGAGGGCGCGCGGGACCATGGTATCCCGGGGATCCAGGCCGATTGCGGCGGTGCCTGTGCGTGTTCGACCTGCCATGTCTACATCGATCCGCTCTGGATCGACAAATTACCTGCCAAGGAGGAACTGGAGGCGGAGATGCTGGATTTCGCCTATCAGACCGATGCGGATTTCTCGCGGCTCTCTTGTCGGCTGCAGGTCGAACAATCGCTGGAGGGCCTGATCGTGCAGATGCCTGAGAGCCAGATCTAGCTCGGGTTGTGGAGAGAAGCTGGACAATACCCATGAGCGGAATCATCCTCGTCGGCGCCGGTCAAGCCGGCGCATTCCCCTGACCATCGATCATGCGATCGCCGCCGACACGAGCGTGGATGTCAAATCGCTGTTGGCCGCCTTTTCCGGGAATATTCGGACATGAAAGATGAGGGCAGTTCCTCTGGAAAGTGGAGATACCGACGACGAAATACTGCCTGACCGTCACCCGCCCCAGCCGCCGTTGCATCGTCGCCGCCATTGCCGGCTATCTGGCCGAACAGGGCTGCAACATCACCGGCAGCGCGCAGTTCGACGATCGGGAAACCGGCCGCTTCTTCATGCGCATCAGCTTCACCCCCGAGACCGGCGCGACGCTTGCGGCGCTGGAGGCGGGCTTCGCCGCTACGGCCAAGACCTTCGCCATGGCCGCGAATTTTCATGACGAGGCAGCGAAGATGAGGGTCGTCATCATGGTCTCGCGCTTCGGCCATTGCCTGAACGACATTCTGTATCGCTGTCGGATCGGGGCGCTGCCGGTCGAGATCGTGGCGGTGATCTCGAACCACCCTAGCTGTTTGTTCCCACGGTTTGCGCGAGGCAAAGTGGCACCGGGGCTCAACCTCCCCACGGGTGCTGCGCGACACCCCGCCCGAGGGGCCGACCTCGCAGCGCTGGCGCCGGGGTATCGTGGAGGCGGGCCGGGCGAAACCGCCGCTAATAGGCCAGCGCCAGGCCATCCTTGCGTGGATCCGATCCCGCGACGAAGCCGCTTTCTGTCCTCTGGAGGAGTTGCGCGCCGCCAAAGCCGAACACGCCGTCAGGCGTTTCCCGGACGAGGTCGTGCCCCCTGCGGATCAGGGCTTCGGCCAAATCCGGATCAAAGCTGCTTTCGATGGCGACCCTCAGCCCCCCGGTCACCCGCCAGCGCGGCGCATCGGCGGCGGCCTGCGGGTTCTGGCCATAGCCCAGAACCC
>JBBCJM010000133.1:0-2235 GCA_037190175.1 Paracoccaceae bacterium
GAGAGGTCGAGAGTTCAATCCTCTCTTGCAGCACCATTTTTCTGTTCAGATCCAGAAACTTGGCTGCTATCAAGAGCTTGATTGACTTCGGTGCTACGCCAGAGTGCTACACCATGGCCTTGCAGATGGCGCGACCGCACAAGCATCCCCGCACCGGGGCTACTCTTTCCGACAGCGCGTCCCGACCGGTCTTCGGGGGATTCTGGGTGACAGGATCGTCAGCCGCTCTCTTCGGACCGAAGACCCTGAGACGGCGGCGCAGCGGAATGTTGACGAGATCAGAAAGCAGGCGGTGATCTGGGCCGCACAGCGGAAGCGCCCGGAGCCTCTGCCGCACAAGCAGATCGTCGCGCTATGCGGCGTGTTCTACCGCGACTACATGGCAATGCTGGAACCGGAGCCGGGTGAGCCGGGCATCTGGATCGAGCTTCAGAAGCTGCTTGATCGTGTTGCCCTTCACGCATTGGGTTGCGACCAGCCAGAGGTGTAGCGACAGGAACGACTATCGGCGCCCGGCAGGAGGACAGAAGCGGACCCCACCGGGGGGATCGCGCGGCCACGTCTGTCGAGGTCAGGGTTTCGGATTTTTGGGCGAATTTCCCGAGATGCTCACAAGGGGGCGGTGCCACGATTTCACAAGGACCTATGTCCTTTGATGGGATTTGGTGCCGCTGAGATTTTCTCGGCGGTCTGCCGCACCAGTTGGCGGTCACGTATGGCGAGGGCAGCGCGCAATCTTGCACGGTAAATACGGATGCCGTCCTAGACCCCTTCCTCCGCGTGGTCGTGCGCGCAGAGGTCGTGGTTGCCCAGAACCTCGATCACCCGGCAGTCGGCGATGGTGCTGCTGGCGCAATGCTCCACCATCCGCTCCAGTTCCGCCCGCAGCGCCAGCAGCCGGCCGATCCGCGCGTTGACTGCCCGCAACTGCCGCCTGGCGATGTCGTCGGCGGCGGTGCAGGGGCGGGCGGGATCGTCCGACAGGCTCAGCAGTTCCCGGATCGCCTCCAGCGGAAAGCCAAGGTCGCGGGCGTGGCGGATGAAGGCCAGCCGCTCCTGCGTCTGCTGCCCGTAAAGCCGCTGGTTCCCCGTGCTGCGCCCGGGCTCGGGCAAAAGGCCGATCTGTTCGTAATAGCGGATGGTCGGGACCTTCACCCCCGTCGCCTCGCTCAGTTTTCCGATCGGGATCATGCGAAACCTCTTGAAGCTCTAGTTGCTAGAGCACTTAGGTTGCCGATTCGATGAAGGCAAGTGCAGGAGACAAGCGATGGCAGGGCAAGGGGCAGAGCGGCGGGAATGGACCGTCACCGGCATGGATTGCGCCGCCTGCACGGTGAAGGTGACGCGGGCGGTGGAGCGCCTGCCCGGGGTCAGCGGCGTGAATGTCGCGCTGATGGCCGAGCGGCTGTCGCTGGACCTTGCGCCTGGCGGCGCGACGGCTGAGGCCATCGAGGGCGCGGTGCGCAAGCTGGGCTATGGCATCTCGCCGGGCGGGAAGGGCCACGCGGCGCAGGATCACGGCCCCGGCCATTCCCACGACGACCCGGCGGACCATGGCAAAAGCTGGTATCGCACGGGCAAGGGGCGGCTGGTGATCGGCACTGGCCTGCTGCTGGCTGCCGCTTGGACGATTGGGCTGATTTCGGCGGAGGTCGGCCATTGGGCCTTCCTCGCCGCCTGCCTGATCGGCGTTGCGCCGGTGGCGCGGCGCGCCCTTGCGGCCTTGCGGATGGGCCAGCCCTTCACCATCGAAAGCCTGATGACCATCGCCGCCATCGGCGCGCTGTTCATCGGCGCGGCGGAAGAGGCGGCGCTGGTGGTCTTCCTTTTCGCGGTGGGCGAGGTGCTGGAGGGCGTGGCGGCGGGCAAGGCCCGCGACGGCATCCGGGCGCTGGCCGCCTTGGTGCCGAAAACCGCGCTGCTGGAGATGGACGGAAGAGTACAGGAAGTCCCCGCCGAGGCGCTGGAGATCGGCCAGACCGTGCTGGTTCGCCCCGGTGACCGCATCCCGGCGGATGGCGAGATCGTCGAGGGCACGGGCGGCGTGGATGAAAGCCCGGTGACGGGGGAAAGCGTGCCGAAGACGCGGGGGCCGGGCGATCCGGTCTTCGCCGGCTCGATCAATGCCGAGGCCGCGCTGCGCATCCGGGTGACGAAAGCCGCCGCCGACAACACCATCGCCCGTATCGTCCGGCTGGTGGAAGAGGCCGAGGAAGCCCGCGCCCCGACCGAACG
>JBBCJM010000134.1:0-61960 GCA_037190175.1 Paracoccaceae bacterium
CGGCGGCGGCGCGGCGGGCGGGGCGCCGTCCTGCGGCAGGCGGGCGATCAGGGCCGCCAGCTTGTCCAGACCGCTCTCCGCCCGCTCGGCCTCGCCCCCGTCCAGCAGCGCGCCGATCTTCTCCAGCGCGGCCAGCGGCCCGGCGGCGGCCGCGGGCGGCAGGGCGGCCAGCTGCCGGCGCAGCGCCTCGATCCGCTGGCGGAGCGCGGCCCCGTCGCCCTCGCCCTCGCCCTCGCCCTCGCCCTCCTCGGCTTCGGCGAGTTCGGGATCGTCCGGCAGGTCCTCCTCGATGTCGCTCTCCAGCACGTTGCCCTCGGCGTCGAGGATGACGACGTTCAGCACGACCTTCTGCGATTTCAGGTACTTCTTCAGCTTCTTGGCCGCACCGGGCAGGTCGCGCTGGCAGGTCAGCGACAGGACCTTGCCCGCCACCGCCGCCATGCCGAAGGTGAACTTGCCGCCCTCGCCCTCCGACTTGGCCTCCTTGCCCAGGATCTCGGGCGACTTGACCTTGTGCATGGCGAGATAGCCGTCTTCCTCGCCCCCTCCGGGGTTGAAGGCCAGCGCCACCGGCGCTTTCTTGGCGATCTTGACCAGCCGCTTGATCTCGTCGCCCTGGACCCGGAAATCCGCCATCGGCACACCCCTCGATAGCATCGGAACGGAGCCGTGCAACGTTAGCGCGCGTGCGGGCGGTCTGTCCAGACGCCAGCCGGGTTTAAACGTCCGGGGGAAGGGTGGTGAGCCGTGGAGGGATCGAACCTCCGACAAGCTGATTAAGAGTCAGCTGCTCTACCAACTGAGCTAACGGCCCTCACCAGAGGGCGGCAGATACTCCTGTCGGGGGGATTTGGCAAGGGGGCACTGGAAAACTGCCCGGCGAAGGCGTATCTCGCTGCGCCATGACCCGCCTCGACCCCTTTCCCGCCGGCCTGCCGTTCCGCAAGATGCACGGGGCGGGCAACGACTTCGTGGTGATCGACTCGCGCGGTGCGGGGGCAAGGGTCACGCCGGAACTGGCCCGGGCGCTGGGCGACCGGCACCGGGGGGTGGGATTCGACCAGCTGGCCGAGATCAGGGACGATGCCGGGGGCGCCGACATCGCGCTGGATTTCTGGAACGCCGACGGGTCGATGGCCGGCGCCTGCGGCAATGCCACCCGCTGCGTGGCCGATCTGGTGATGGGCGAGGCCGCGACCATCCGCACCGCACGGGGGGTCCTGCAGGCAAGGCGCGAGGGCGGGCGGGTGGCGGTGAACATGGGGCCGCCGATCCTCGATCCCGCCGGCGTGCCCGTGGCGGGCGATCCCGGGCAGTTGCCCGGCGCGCCGATGGCGGTGGGCATGGGCAACCCGCATTGCGTGTTCTTCGTGCCGGACGCCGAGGCGGTGGACCTCGCGGCCCTGGGCCCCCGGATCGAGCATCACCCGCTGTTCCCCGAACGGACCAACGTGGAATATGCCTCGGTCCTCGGCCCCGACCGGCTGCGGCTGCGGGTCTGGGAGCGGGGTACGGGGATCACTTTGGCCTGCGGTTCCGGCGCTTGTGCGGTGGCGGTAGCGGCGCATCTGCGGGGGATCACGGGCCGGCGGGTGACGCTGGCGATGGACGGCGGTGACCTCATCGCCGACTGGCGCGAGGATGGCGTCTGGCTTACCGGCCCGGTGGCGACGGTGTTCGAGGGGGTGCTGTCCCCCGCCTTCCTGGCGGCCGTGCCATGAACGCGCCGCAGAAGCCGCCGGTCTTCGCCACCCTCGGCTGCCGGCTGAACGCCTATGAGACCGAGGCGATGAAGGAACTGGCCGCCGCGCATGGGGTGGAGGGGGCGGTGGTGGTCAACACCTGCGCGGTGACGGCCGAGGCGGTGCGCAAGGCCAAGCAGGAGATCCGCCGGCTGGCGCGCGAGAACCCCGGCGCCCCGGTCATCGTCACCGGCTGCGCGGCGCAGACCGAGCCCGAGACCTTCGCGCAGATGCCCGAGGTGACGCGGGTGATCGGCAACCGCGAGAAGATGGAGGCCTCCACCTGGGCCGGGCTGCGCGGCGCGGATTTCATCGGCGAGACCGAGAAGGTGCGGGTCGACGACATCATGTCGGTGCGCGAGACCGCCGGGCATCTGATCGACGGCTTCGGCCGGCACCGCGCCTATGTGCAGGTGCAGAACGGCTGCGACCACCGCTGCACCTTCTGCATCATCCCCTACGGGCGGGGGAATTCCCGGTCCGTGCCGGCGGGCGTGGTGGTGGAGCAGGTGCAGCGGCTGGTGGATCGGGGCTTTCAGGAGGTGGTGCTGACCGGGGTCGACCTGACCTCCTGGGGCGCCGACCTGCCGGGCACTCCACGGCTGGGCGATCTGGTGCTGCGGCTGCTGCGGCTGGTGCCCGGGCTGCCTCGCCTGCGGATTTCCTCCATCGACAGCATCGAGGCCGACCCGCGGCTGATGGAGGCGATCGCCACCGAACCCCGGCTGATGCCGCATCTGCACCTGTCCTTGCAGGCCGGCGACGACCTGATCCTGAAACGGATGAAGCGGCGCCACCTGCGCGACGACGCCATCCGGTTCTGCGAAGAGGCGCGGGCTTTGCGCCCCGGCATCGTCTTCGGCGCCGACCTGATCGCGGGTTTCCCGACCGAGACCGAGGCGATGTTCGCCAATTCCTTGCGGCTGGTGCAGGACTGCGGGCTGACCTTCCTGCACGTCTTCCCCTTCTCGCCCCGCAAAGGCACCCCCGCCGCCCGCATGCCGCAGGTCGCCGGCCCCGCGATCCGCAACCGCGCCGCCCGGCTGCGGGCCGAAGGGCAGGCGGCGCTGTCCCGCCATCTGGCCGGACAGGCAGGCCGGATGGTGCAGGTCCTGACCGAAGGCCCCCGCCACGGCCGCTGCGAGGACTTCACCGAGGTGAACTTTGGCACAGAGGTGCCGGAAGGCTGGATCGTGAGTGCCCGGATCGTGGGGGTGGACGGCGACAGGCTGGCGGCCGTGGCGCCATAGGCCAGCCCCGGGGCGCTGCCCCCAGCCAGTGGTTCACTCGAACCAATGGCGTAAACCACTGGCAACCCGGGATATTTGAGGCTCAAAAGAGAAGCCGGGGTGGGGCAACACTTTGAATCAAACTTGCCCCTCTTTTGAGCCATAAATATCCCGGGGGGTCCGGGGGGCTGGCCCCCCGGCGCCTACGGCAGCAGCACCGTCGAGCCCGTGGTCGTCCGCGCCTCCAGCGCCCTTTGCGCCTCGGCCACCTGGGCCAGGGGGAACCGCTGGTCGATGCGGATGCTCACGGCGCCCGAGGCGACCTTCTCGAACAGCTCCCGTGCCATGGTCTGGCAGGCGGCGGGGTCGGCGATGTGGGTGAAGAGCGTGGGCCGGGTGATCTGCAGCGACCCCTTGGCCGCCAGCAGGCCGAGGTCGAAGGGCGGCACCTTGCCGGAGGCATTGCCGAAGGAGATCATCATGCCGAGCGGCCGCAGGCAGTCCAGCGAGCCCGCGAAGGTCGCCGCGCCCACCGCATCCATCACCGCGTCCACCCCGCGCCCGCCGGTCAGTTCGCGCACCCGGGGCACGAAGTCGCCGGCGTTGTAGTTCAGGCAGGTCTCGGCCCCGTGTTCCACCGCCAGCGCGCATTTCGCGTCGGACCCGGCGGTGCCGATCAGCCGGATCCCCTCCGACCGCGCCCATTGGCAGGCGATCAGCCCCACGCCCCCGGCGGCGGCGTGGAACAGCACCGTATCGCCGCGCCTCAGGGGCACGGTGCGGCGGAAGAGGTAGTTGACCGTCATCCCCTTCAGCATCATCGCCGCGCCCTGTTCGAAGGAGATCGCGTCGGGCAGCGGGCAGACCTGCGCGGCCTTCATCGTGCGCAGCTCGGCCCAGGCGCCGGGGGGCTGGGCGGCATAGGCGACCCGCTGGCCCACGGCCAGAGGCACGCCCTCGCCCACCGCGGTGACCACGCCCGCCGCCTCCATCCCCATCGGGTGGGGCAGGCTCAGCGGATAGAGGCCCGACCGCTGGTAGATGTCGATGAAGTTCAGGCCCCCCGCGCGCAACTCGATGGTGACCTCGCCCGGCCCGGGCGGCGGCACCTCGCGCTGGGCCAGCTTCAGGACCTCGGGCCCGCCCTGGGCCTCGATGATGACGGTGCGTGCGGTGGCCATGGTTCCCTCCCCTGCGGCCCGGCGATCATGGCCCCGATGCCGCCGGGGTCAAGCGGGCTATACAGCCCCCCGGCTTTCCTGTATCCCCCGCCGGTCGGCGTGAGGATTCCGCGGGCGACGGGCAGGGAGGCCCGCGTCCCAGAGGGGTGAGGCGCCGCAGGTCCGGGCTCTGGCGCCCCTTTGGGAACGAATGACATGACGATGATCGCGGGGCTGCCGGCCCCTCTGGCCAAGGCATTGGCCGACAAGGGCTATGAGACGCTGACCCCGGTGCAGGAGGCGGTGCTGGACCCGGCGCTCGCGGCCCGCGACCTCTTGGTCTCGGCGCAGACGGGTTCGGGCAAGACCGTGGCCTATGGCCTGGCCATCGCCCCGGAGCTGCTGGGCGGGGTCGATCTGGTGGAGCCCGCGGCCACGCCGCTGGCGCTGGTGGTCGCGCCCACGCGGGAGCTCGCCTTGCAGGTGCGGCGGGAGTTCGAATGGCTCTACGGCGGGGCCGGGGTGATCCTGGCCTCCTGCGTCGGCGGGATGGACTGGCGCACCGAGCGCCGGGCGCTGGAGCGCGGCGCGCATGTGGTGGTGGGCACCCCCGGCCGGCTGCGCGACCATCTGGAACGCGGCACCCTGTCGCTGGCCGCCGCCCGCGCCGTGGTGCTGGACGAGGCGGACGAGATGCTGGACCTGGGCTTCGCCGAGGATCTGGGCTTCATCCTGGCCGCCGCGCCCGAGGGGCGGCGCACGCTGATGTTCTCGGCCACCGTGCCGAAGGAGATCGAGAAGCTGGCCCGGGACTACCAGAAGGACGCCGCCCGGGTGCAGGTGGCGGGCGAGGCGCGCCAGCACGCCGACATCGCCTACAGGGCGCTGACCGTGGCCCAGCGCGACAAGGAACACGCGATCTTCAACCTGTTGCGCCTGCACGAGGCGGAGCGGGCCATCGTCTTCGCCAAGACGCGGGCCAATGTGAACCATCTGTTCGCCCGGCTGGTGAACCGCGGGTTTCAGGCGGTGGCCTTGTCGGGCGAGTTGTCGCAGGGCGAACGCAGCCACGCGCTTCAGGCGCTGCGCGACGGGCGGGCGCGGGTCTGCGTGGCGACCGACGTGGCCGCGCGCGGGATCGACCTGCCGGGGCTGGAACTGGTGGTCCACGCCGACCTGCCGACCAACCCGGAGACCCTGCTGCACCGTTCGGGGCGCACGGGCCGGGCAGGGGCCAAGGGCACCTCGGTGCTGATCGTGACGCCGGCCGATTTCCGCAAGGCCAGCCGCATCCTGCAAGGCGCCAAGGTGGAGGCCGAGTGGGGCAAGCCCCCCACCGCCGCCGAGGTGCAGGAGGCCGAGGATGGCCGGCTGCTGCAACATCCGCTGCTGGCCGAGGCCCCCGGCGAGGAGGCCGCGATGGCCGAGGCGCTGCTGGCCGAGCATGGGGCCGAGCAGGTGGCCGCCGCCTTCGTGCGGCTGTGGCGCACCGGGCGGTCGGCGCCCGAGGTGCTGTCGGACGAGGTGGACCTGCCCGACCGCCCCGCGCCGCCGCCCCGCCCGCGCGAGGCGTTCGGGCCGGCGGTATGGTATGCCATGGGCGTGGGGCACGAGGGCCGGGCCGAGGCGCGCTGGCTGCTGCCGAAGATCTGCGAGGCCGGGGGCGTGTCGAAAGACGCCATCGGCGCCATCCGGGTGCAGCGCGACCAGACCTTCGTGCAGATCGCGGAAGGCCAGGCCGGCCGCTTCGGCGCGGGGCTGGAGCTGGAGCCGGGGCTGGCGATGACCCGGCTGGAGGGTGAACCCTCGCTCGACCGCCCCGCGCCCCGCGAGGGCTACAAGCCCCGCCCGCAGGGCGACCGGCCCCGGGCGCCCTACCAGCCGAAGCCGCCGCGGATCGTGGAGGAGGAGGGCGAGGCCCCGGCGGAGGACCGCCCCGCCCGCAAGCCGCGCTGGAAGGCCGGGGAACGCCCGGCGCCCGCCGAAGGCTATCGCCCCCGCCCGCCGCGGGAGGAGGGCGAGTACCGCCCCCGCCCCCCGCGCGAGGCCGCCGAGGGATATCGCCCCCGGCCGGAGGGCGAGCGCAAGCCGCGCTCGGCGGGCACCAAGTCGCACGGGCCGGAGGGCAAGCCGCGGTCGGAGGGATACAAGTCGCACTCCGGTGATGGCAGGGCGCGGGCCGAGGGATACAAGCCCCGGCCGCCGGGCGAGGGCAAGCCATATCGCCCCCGCCCCGAGGGCGACGCGCCCCGGCCGCGTGCGGAAGGCTACAAGCCGCGCTCGGAGGGCTGGAAGCCGCGGGCGGAGGGTTATTCGCCTCGCCCGAAGGCGGAGGGCTATAAGCCCCGCCCCGAAGGCGATGCCCCCCGGCCTCGGGCCGAAGGCTTCAAGCCGCGGGCTGAAGGCGACAAGCCCCGCCCGGCGGCGAAGTACGGCGAGGGTCCGCGCAAGTTCGGCAAGCCCGCGGCCGGGGGCTCCAAGCCGCCGTTCAAGGGCAAGCCGGGGGCCAAGCCTTGGGCGAAACCGGCGAAACCGCCCGCCGATCCCCGCGACACCTCGCGCCGCTTCGTGCCGCCGAAGGGGCCGAAGCCCCGGCAGGGCTGAGGCGCTACCGCTGCCGCTGCAGCGCCGCGCGCAGTTCCGCCGGGCGGAAGGCGCCGAGGCTCCAGGCGGCGGCGGCATAGGCCAGGATGCCGCTGCCGACCAGCAGCGCCAGCCCGAGGTAGCGCCAGCCCGGGGTGCCCAGCATGGGGCCGAGGACCAGCGTCATGCCCCACAGCACCACGCCCATCAGCGCGGCGGCGGCGAGGATCCGGGGCAGGCGGCGGCGGAAGCGGTCGTCCCAGGCCGCGGCCGCCCCCATCCCCCGGCTGCCGCGGCGCAATTGCCAGACCATGATCCAGCCCGAGAGCGTGGTGGCCAGCGCCGCGGCCATGAAGCCGATCACCGGCATCAGCCCCACGGCGAGGCCGGCATTGACCACCATCGAGACCACCGCATAGCGGAAGGGCCGGCGGGTGTCCTCGCGCGCGAAATAGAGCGGCTGGAACACCTTGTGCAGCACGAAGGCGGGCAGGCCCAGCCCATAGGCCGCCAGCGCCATGGCGGTGGCCGCGGTGTCGTCCGGCCCGAAGGCGCCGCGCTCGAACAGCACTTGGCAGAGCGGCAGGGCGATCACCACCAGCGCCACCGCCGCCGGCACGGTCAGCGCCAGCGCGAACTCGGCGCCCCGGTTCAAGCTGTCGCGGCCCCCCTGCTCGTCGCTCGCCCGCAGCCGGCGGGAAAGGTCGGGCAGCAGCACGGTGCCCATGGCGATCCCCACCACGCCGAGGGGGAGTTGATACAGCCGGTCGGCGTAGGAGAGCCAGGCCACCGCGCCCTCGGTGAAGCTGGCCACCTGCCTTCCGACCAGCAGGTTCACCTGCACTACCCCGCCGGCCAGTACCGCCGGCCCGGCGATGATGAGCAGCCGCTTCAGCTCCGGCGTCCAGCGCGGGCGGCCGGGCAGGAAGGTGAACCCCGCCCGCCGTGCCGAGACCCAGGTGAAGGCGAACTGCGCCACCCCGGTGACGGGTACGGTCCAGGCCAGCGTCAGCCCCATGTCCCAGCCGGCGCGAGAGGCCACCAGCATCGCGGCGATGAACATCAGGTTCATCAGCACCGGCACGAACGACGCCTCGGTGAAGCGCCCCATCGTGGTCAGCACCCCCGACATCAGCGCCACCAGCGAGATGAAGAGGATATAGACGAAGGAGATCCGCCCGAATGTCACAGCGAGGTCGAAGCGTTCGTCCCCCGCAAAGCCCGCCGCCATGGCCCAGACCAGCCAGGGCATCGCCAGCGTGCCCAGGGCCGAGATGGCGACCAGCACCGCGGCCAGCCCGCTGAAGGCGTCATGCGCGAAACGGCCGGCGTCCTCGCCCCCCTCCTGCTTCTTGGCGAACATCGGCACGAAGGCATAGTTGAACGCACCCTCGGCGAAGAAGCGGCGGAACATGTTGGGCAGGCTGAACGCCACCAGGAACGCCTCGGCCGCCGGCCCGGCGCCCAGATAGGCCGCCATCATCACGTCGCGCACGAAGCCCGCGCCGCGCGAGACCAGCGTCCAGCCCCCCACCGTGACGGCCGAGGCGATCAGGCGGGGCGGTTTCATCCGGCCGCGCGCTCGGCGCCCTCGGCGATGGCGGCGCGCAGCCTGCGTTCCAGCGCCTCCTGCCGGGACTTGGTGTGCAGCTTCAGCCCGAACATGTCCTTGACATAGAAGGTATCCACCACCTGCGCCCCATAGGTCGCGATCACCGCCGAGGCGATGTAGATATTGGCATTCGCCAGCGTCCGGGTCAGGTCGTAGAGCAGCCCGGGCCGGTCGCGGGTATCGACCTCGATGATGGTGTAGATCTCCGACCCCTCGTTGTCGAAGGTGATGTGGGTGGGAAAGCGGAACTCGCGCTCGCGCTTGCGCACCTTGTCGCGGTCGGCCAGCGCCTCGCGCGGGCGCACCTCGCCCTTCAGCGTGCGGGCGATCATCTGGCGCAGGCGGGGCAGGCGGGTTTCCTCGTAGGGATGCCCCTCGGCGTCCTGCACCCAGAAGACGGCGGTGGCATAGCCGTCCTTCGAGGTATAGGTGCGCGCGTCCACCACATTGGCCCCCGACAGCGCCAGCGCCCCGGCCAGGCGCGAGAAGATGCCCGGGTGGTCGGCCAGCGCGAAGGCGGCGCGGGTGGCGTCGCGATGCGGGTCGGGGTGCAGGTCGATGCGGATCTCGTCGGTGCCGATCCCGCGCAAGAGCCGGGCGAAGACCGCCTGGGTGTCGGTGGGCAGGCCCTGCCAGTAGGGGGCGTAGTGGCGGGAAAGCTCCGCCTGGATCTCGGCGGGGCTCCAGCCGGTCAGCCGGGCGGCCAGCGCCTGCTTGGCCTCGTCCTCGCGCTGGTCGCGGTTGACCGCCTCCAGCCCGCCCTCCAGCGCCGCCGCGGTGTCGCGGTAGAGCTTGCGCAGCAGCATCGCCTTCCAGTTGTTCCAGGTGTTCGGCCCCACGCCGCGGATGTCGCAGACCGTCAGCACCGTCAGCAGGTCCAGCCGCTTCTTCGTCTTCACCGCCTTGGCGAAGTCGCGCACCGTGCGCAGGTCGCTCAGATCCCGCTTCTGCGCCATGTCGGACATCAAGAGGTGATAGCGCACCAGCCATTCCACCGTCTCGGCGTCCGCCGCGTCCAGCCCCAGCCGCGGCCCGACCCGGCGGGCGATCTGCGCGCCCAGGATGGAATGGTCCTCGGGCCGGCCCTTGCCGATGTCGTGCAGAAGCAGCGCGACATAGAGCACCCGGCGGTTGATGCCCTGCTTGAGGATGCCGCTGGCCACCGGCAGCTCCTCGACCAGCGTGCCGCGCTCGATCTGGTCCAGCACGCTGATGGTCTGGATGATGTGCTCGTCCACCGTGTAGTGGTGGTAGACGTTGAACTGCATCATCGCCACCACCGGCTCGAACTCGGGGATGAAGGCCGAGAGCACGCCCAACTCGTTCATCCGCCGCAGCGCGCGTTCCGGGTTGCCGTGGTTCAGCATCAGCCCGAGGAAGATCGCCGCCGCCTCGGGGTCCGCCCGCATGTCCTCGTCGATGAGGTCGAGGTTCGCCGCCACCAGCCGCATGGCGTTGGGGTGGATCAGGTATCCGGTGCGCAGCCCCTCGTCGAAGAGCCGCAGGAGGTTCAGCTTGTCGGAGAGGAAGGCGTGCGGGTCGGCCACGTCGATCCGCCCGTGCAGCACGCGGTAGAGGCCCCCCACCTTGCGCGGCCGGCGGAACAGGTTGCGCAGCCCGCTGTCCAGCCGCGCCTCGGGCTTCACGTGCCGCGCCTCGAGCTCGGTCAGGAAGATACGGGTCAGCTCGCCCACCTTGGTCGCATGGCGGAAATAGTCCTGCATGAAGATCTCGACCGCCCGCCGCCCGCCGGTGTCGCGATAGCCCATCCGCGCCGCCACCTCGACCTGCATGTCGAAGGTCAGCTGGTCGGTCGCGCGGCCCGAGATGTAGTGCAGATGGCAGCGCACCGCCCAGAGGAAGCCCTCGGCGGTGGCGAAGGTGTCGTATTCCTCGCGCGTGAGCAGCCCCGCGTCCACCAGCCCCGCGGGATCCGACACCCGGTGCAGGTACTTGCCGATCCAGTAGAGCGTCTGCAGGTCGCGCAGGCCGCCCTTGCCCTCCTTCACGTTGGGCTCCAGCATGTAGCGTTGCCCGCCCTGGCGGCGGTGCCGCTCGGCCCGCTCGGCCAGCTTGGCCTCGATGAACTCCGCCCCGGTGTTGCGGAAGAGGTCGGACCACAGCCTTTCGCCCAGATCCTCGGCCAGCGGCAGGTGGCCGGCGACGAAGCGGTGTTCCAGCAGGGCGGTGCGGATGGTGATGTCCTCGCGCCCCAGCCGTAGGCAGTCCCGCACCGTGCGGCTGGCGTGGCCCACCTTCAGCTTCAGGTCCCACAGGATGTAGAGCATGGTCTCGATCACGCTCTCGGCCCAGGGGGTGACCTTCCAGGGGGTGAGGAACAGAAGGTCGATGTCGGAATGCGGCGCCATCTCGGCCCGGCCATAGCCGCCCACGGCCAGCACCGCGATGCGCTCGGCCTCGGTGGGGTTGGGCAGCGGGTGCATCAGCCGGCGTGCCACCTCGAAGGTGGCGGTGACCAGCGCGTCGCTCAGCCCCGCCTGCGCCCGCACCAGCGGCAGCGCCTCGCGCGGGGCGGCGGCGAAGGCGGCGGCGAGGCGGGCGTTGCCGGCGGCCCGCGCGGCGGCGAGATGGGCCACCACCCGGGCGCGGGTGGCGGCGTCATGGGGCAGGGGGGCGGGGCCGAGGTCGCGGGCGATGGTCTCGACCAGCGCCGCGGCGTCGATGGGCGGGACGACGGGCCAGGGGGCGGGGGCCGGGACGGCCCCGGCCTCAGAAACCGGCGCCGGAGAAGCTGCGGGGTGCGGGGTCAATGACCACCACCTGGTTGTTGCGGATCTGCGCGACCGCGAGCCCCCGTTCGTTCGTCCCGTCGCCGCGCAGCCGGAAGATGCCGCCCACGCCCGCGAAGCCCGCGCCCTGGGTCAGCGCCGCCCCGGTCAGCGCGTCGCGGTGCCCGGCCCGGGCCAGCGCGCCGATGGCGGCGATCCCGTCATAGGCGAGGCCCGAGATCGGATGCGGCGCCTCGCCGAAGGCCGCCTGGTAGCGCGCCTGGTACTGGTTGTAGAGCGCGGGATCGGGCAGCGCGAACCAGCCGCCCTGCACCGAGGGCAGGCTCAGCGTGGCCTGCGGGATATCCCAGCGGGTGAGCCCGATCAGCTGCTGCGAGCCCAGCCCCGCATCGCGCATGAGCTGGGTGACCAGCGGCAGCGCCCCCGCGGTGTCGGCGGTCAGGAACAGCGCGTCCGCGCCCGAGCTCTGCGCCGCGGCGGTGATCGCGGGGATGGCCTGCGCGATGCCGTTCTGGCTGAACTCGTAGCCCTGGGTGGCCACGATGCTGGCCCCCGACCGCGCCGCGCCGGCCTGGATCGCGGCGCGCCCGGCCTCGCCCCCCGCGGTGCGGTCGTGCACGATCATGATCCGCCGCTTGCCCTGCCGCGCGGCATAGGAGGTCAGCCGCTCGGCGGTGTTGCGGAAGGTGGGGCCGAGGACGAAGACATTGCCCCCCGCGATGTCGGGATTGTTCGAGAACGACAGCACGTTGATCCCGCGCGGCGCCATGGCCACGCCCACGGCATTGGCCTCCTGCGCATAGACCGGCCCCAGGATGATCCGCGCCCCCTCGTCGGCCGCGCGCACCGCCGCGGCCTGCGCGCCCCCGGGCGTGCCGCCGGTGGGATAGACCCGCAGGTCGATCTGCGCCGAACTGCCGAGGTCCGACACGGCCAGCCGCGCCGCGTTCTGCAAGGACCGCGCCAGAAGGTCGTCCCCCGCCTGCGCCGAGCCCGCCGGCACCAGCAGCGCCACCGGCACCGGGGCATTGGGGTCGATGGCGGGGCCGCCGCCGCCCGCCGGCACGCAGGCGGCCATCGCGCCGAGGCCCAGCACGGCCAGAACGGGTGCCAGCGCCTTGCGGGCGCGGGAAAGGAACGACAACATGGGGCGGACCTCGTGACCGACGGGATATCGGGCCGAAGACTAGGGCCATCGCCTTGCAATGTAAACTTGGCCCCCGAGGCGCGAGGGCCCCGCAGCCGGAGACCGCCGATGCCCCCCAGCCCGGACGACGAAGGGCCGCCCGGAGCCCGGCCCGAGCCCGGGCTCTACATCGTCTCGACCCCCATCGGCGCGGCCCGCGACATCACGCTGCGCGCGCTCGACCTGCTGCGCGGGGTGGAGGTTCTGGCGGCCGAGGACACCCGCTCGCTGCGCCGGCTGATGGAGATCCACGGGGTGCCGCTGGCCGGCCGGCCGCTGATCGCCTGCCACGACCACAACGAGGCCGAGGTGACGCCCCGGCTGCTGGCGCTGCTGGCCGCGGGCAAAAGCGTCGCCTATTGCTCCGAGGCCGGCACGCCGCTGGTCTCCGACCCCGGGTTCCGCCTGACCCGCGCCGCGCGCGAGGCCGGCCACCGGGTGACCGCGGCGCCCGGCGCCTCGGCCCTGCTGGCCGCGCTGGCCGTGGCGGGCCTGCCTACCGACCGCTTCCTCTTCGCCGGCTTCCCGCCCGCCGCGGCCGGCGCCCGGGCGAAGTTCCTGGCCGGGATCGCCGCGCAGGAGGCGACCGTGGTGCTCTACGAATCGCCGAGGCGGATTAAGGGTCTGTTAAGGGATCTGGCGCAGATTTGCGGGGAAGAACGGGAGGCCGCGCTGTGCCGGGAACTGACCAAGCGATTCGAGGAGGTGCGGCGCGGGCCGCTGGGCCGGCTGGCGGCGGACCTGCCGGCGGAACCCAGGGGCGAATTCGTGCTGGTGCTGGACCGGGCGCCGGCGCAGGCGGCGGACCCGGCCTCGGTGGAGGCCGCGCTGCGGGCGGAATTGCAGGCGGGTTCGGCGCGGGACGCGGCGACGGCGGTGGCGGCCCGCTTCGCGCTGCCCCGGCGCGAGGTCTATGCGATGGCGGTCAGGATCGCGGCGGAAGGGCGCTGAGGGGCGCCAACGCCTGGCACGCGGGCCTTGCCGCCGAAGAGGCAGTGGTGCGCCATTTCGACCGGCAGGGCTGCCGGCTGGCGGCGCGGCGCTGGCGTTCCGTGGCCGGCGAGATCGACATCGTGATGCGCGACGGCGCGGGCGTGGTCTTCATCGAGGTCAAGAAGGCGCGCACGCATGACGAGGCGGCCGGCCGGCTCACCGCCCGCCAGCGCGACCGCATCTGCCTTTCGGCGCAGATCTGGCTGGAGGGCGAGCCGCAGGGGCAGTTCACCCCGGCCCGCTACGAACTCGCGGTGGTGGACGCCATGGGGCGGGTGGCGGTGGTGCCCCACGCCTTCGCCGCCTGAGCCT
Source organism: Paracoccaceae bacterium (assembly GCA_037190175.1). Classification (GTDB taxonomy): domain Bacteria; phylum Pseudomonadota; class Alphaproteobacteria; order Rhodobacterales; family Rhodobacteraceae; genus JBBCJM01. The sequence goes on from JBBCJM010000134.1 coordinate 13,568, forward strand.
GTCCGATTGCACCCGCCCGCCGCTTGCGGCAAGGAGGGGGCGGTCAGGCGGGGGAAGGCGATGGGTCTCAGGGTTGCGCTGCAGATGGATCCGATCGGGTCGGTGAACATCGACGCCGACAGCACGTTCCGCATCGGGCTCGAGGCGCAGGCGCGGGGCCATACGCTCTTCTTCTACACCCCCGACCGGCTGGCCTTCCGCGAGGGCCGGGTGGTGGCGCAGGGCTTTCCGGTGGAGTTGCGGCGCGAGACGGGCAACCATGTCAGCTTCGGGGCGGAGGCCGAGGTGGACCTGGGCGGGTTCGACGTGGTCTGGCTGCGCCAGGATCCGCCCTTCGACATGAGCTACATCACCTCCACCCATATCCTCGACATGATCCACCCCCGCACGCTGGTGGTGAACGACCCCTTCTGGGTGCGCAACTTCCCCGAGAAGCTGCTGGTCCTGCGCTTTCCCGACCTCACGCCGCCCACCCTGATCGCCCGCGACCTCGCCACCATCCGCGCCTTCAAGGCCCGGCACGGCGACGTGATCCTGAAGCCGCTCTACGGCAACGGCGGCGCCGGCGTGTTCCGCCTCGACCCCAACGACCGCAACCTCTCCTCGCTGCACGAGCTCTTCACCGGCATCAGCCGCGAGCCGCTGATCGTGCAGAAATACATCCCCGAGGTGGCCAGGGGCGACAAGCGGATCATCCTGGTCGACGGAGAGCCGGTGGGCGCGATCAACCGCGTGCCGCAGGCGGGGGAGACGCGGTCGAACATGCACGCGGGCGGGCGGCCCGAGAAGGTGGGCCTGACCGAGCGCGACCGCGCGATCTGCGCCGCCATCGGCCCCACCCTGCGCGAGAAGGGGCAGGTCTTCGTCGGCATCGACGTGATCGGCGACTGGCTGACCGAGATCAACGTGACCTCGCCCACCGGCATCCAGGAGCTGGAGCGGTTCGACGGGGTGAACGCGGCCGCGCTGATCTGGCAGGCGATCGAGGCCAGGCTGGCCTGACCCATGCCCGACCTCGCGCGCTTCCTCGAGGCCCAGGAGGACAGCTTCGACCGCGCGCTGGCCGAGATCGGGGCGGGGCGCAAGACCGGGCACTGGATGTGGTTCGTCTTCCCCCAGCTGCGCGGCCTCGGCCGCTCGCCCGTGGCCCAGCTCTACGGGATCGCGGATGCCGCCGAGGCCGCGGCCTATCTGGCCCATCCCGTCCTCGGCGCCCGGCTGGAGCGGATCGCCGCCGCGCTCCTGGCCCATGCCGGCACCCCGGCCGAGGCCATCCTGGGCCCGGTCGATGCCCTGAAGCTCTGCTCCTCGATGACGCTCTTCGCCGCCGTCCCCGGCGCGCCGCCGGTCTTCGCGCAGGTGCTGGCGGCCTTCTGCGACGGCCCCTGTCGGTTCACGCGACAGGCCCTCGCCTGAGCGCGACACCCGCGGTCGCTTTCCGCCGCGCCCCGGGCCCCCGCAGCCCCTAGGCAGGGGCGATGGAGGAGACCGACATCATCATCGTGGGCGCCGGCAGCGCGGGCTGCGTGCTGGCGGACCGGCTGACCGCCGGCGGCCGGCTGAAGGTCACGCTGCTGGAGGCCGGCGGTTCCGACCGGCGGCTGTTCGTCGCCATGCCGCTGGGCTATGGCAAGCTCTTCTACAACCCCGCGGTGAACTGGATGTACCGCGCCGAGCCGGACCCGGGGCTGAACGGCCAGGCCGACCACTGGCCGCGGGGCAGGCTGCTGGGCGGGTCCTCGGCGATCAACGCCATGGTCTGGTGCCGCGGCTTTCCGCAGGACTACGACGCCTGGGCCGCGGCCGGCAATCCGGGCTGGGGGTGGGGCGAGGTGCTGCCCGCCTATCGCGCCATCGAGGACTGGCAGGGCGGCGCCGACGACTGGCGCGGGGCGGGCGGGCCCTTGCACATCGCCGCGGGCACCCACGCGCTGCACCCGCTGACCGGCGCCTTCCGGCAGGCCGCCGAAAGCGCGGGCCTGCCATGGAGCGAGGACCTGAACGGCGAACGGCAGGAGGGCGCGGGCATCTACCAGCTGACGCTGAAGGCCGGCCGCCGCCTCTCCGCCGCCCGCGCCTTCCTGCGCCCGGCGATGGGCCGGGCCAACCTGCGGGTGCTGACCCGGGCGCAGGCGACCCGGGTGACGCTGGCCGAGGGCCGGGCCACCGGGGTCGACTACCTGCACCACGGCCGGCCGCGGCACCTGAAGGCCCGCGCCTGCGTGATCCTGGCCGGCGGCGCGGTGAACTCGCCGCAACTCCTGCAATTGTCCGGCATCGGGCCCGCCGACCACCTGCGCGCGCTGGGCCTGCCGGTCCTGCACCACAGCCCCCATGTCGGCGCGCATCTGATGGACCATCAGGGCATCAACTACACCTGGCGCATGACGGTGCCCACGCTGAACCAGGCGCTGCGGCCCTGGTGGGGCAAGCTGATCGCCGGGCTGCAATGGATGATGCTGGGCCGCGGGCCGCTCTCGACCTCGATCAACCAGGGCGGCGGGTTCTTCCGCACCCGCCCCGACCTGCCGCGGCCCAACATGCAGCTCTACATGCAGGCCTTCTCCACCCTGCTGCCGCGGGCGGGAGAGCGGCCGGTGCTGAGCCCCGACCCCTTCCCGGGACTGTCGCTGGGGCTTTCCAACTGCCACCCCACCTCGCGCGGCCAGATCCGGCTGGCCTCGCCCGACCCGCTGGCGCCGCCGCGGATCACCGTCAACGCCTTCTCCACCCCCGAGGACGTGGAGGAGATGCTGGCGGCGGTGAAGTTCCTGCGCATCCTCGCCGCCCAGCCGCCGCTGGCCCGGCTGATCGCCGAGGAACTGCGCCCCGGCCCCGCGGTCGCCACCGACGAGGGCCTGATCGAGGACTTCCGCGCCCGCTCCGGCACCGTCTATCACGCCTGCGGCACCTGCCGGATGGGGCCGGATCCGGCGCAGGCGGTCACCGACCCGCGCCTCAGAGTGCATGGGGTGGAGGGGCTGCGGGTGATCGACGCCTCGGTCTTCCCGGGCCTGATCGCCGGCAACACCAATGCGCCCGCGATCCTGACCGGGTGGAAGGGAGCGGAATACGTCTTGCAGGATCTGCGCTGATCGTTCCCTTTCTTTGGTGTCATAAGTATCCCGGGGGTCCGGGGGCTGGCCCCGGCCTCTCCACCAGGAGCCACATGCACCTGATCGACCTGCCCGACCAGCCGATCCCGCTGCCCGACGGCACCCGCCTGTCGGCCCGGCTCTGGCGCCCGGCCTCCGGGCCCCCCGTCCCGGCGATCCTGGAGTTCATTCCCTACCGCAAGTCCGACGGCACGCGGGTGCGCGACGAGACCATCCATCCGTTCTGGGCCGCGCAGGGCTATGCCTGCCTGCGGGTGGATCTGCGCGGCTCGGGCGACAGCGGGGGGCTGCTGGCAGATGAATACACGGAGCAGGAGCTGCAAGACGCCTGCGCGGTGATCGCCTGGGCGGCGGCGCAGCCCTGGTGCAGCGGCCGGGTGGGGATGATGGGGAAAAGCTGGGGCGCGTTCAACGCGCTGCAGACCGCCGCCCTGCGCCCGCCCGCACTCGCCGCGGTGATCGCGGTCTGCGGCACGGTGGACCGTTTCGCCGACGACATCCATTTCAAGGGCGGCGCCCTGATGGGCGAGAACCTGGGCTGGGCCGCCACCATGCTCTCCTACCAGTCCCGCCCGCCCGACCCGGCGCTGCGCCTCGACTGGCGGGCGGAATGGCGGCAGAGGCTGGAGCACCTGCCCTTCCTCGCCCCCCTCTGGGCCGGGCACCAGAGCCGGGACGGCTACTGGCGCCACGGCTCGGTCTGCGAGCACTGGGCGGCGATCGGGGTGCCGGTGCTGGGCCTCGGCGGCTGGGCGGACGGCTACATGAACATGGCCCTCGCGCTGGTCGAGCACCTGCCCCGGGCGCAGGCGGTGATCGGCCCCTGGGTGCACCAGTACCCCCATACCGCGGTGCCGGGGCCGCGGATCGGCTTTCTGCAGATGGGCCTGCGCTGGTGGGACCGCTGGCTGAAGGACGCGCCCAACGGCGCGGAACATGACCGGCCCGTGCGGCTCTATCTGCAGGACGCCGCGCCGCCCGACCCCTGCGCCGCCGCCCGCCCCGGCCGCTGGATCGCCGAGCCCGCCTGGCCCTCGTCCCGCATCGCCTTCCGCACGATCCCGCTGACCCCGCAGGGCCTGGGCGGTGCGCCCGGCCCGCTGGACCGGCTGCTGGACAGCCCCCAGCACCTGGGGATGGCGGGCGGGGAATACTTTCCGACCGGGTTGAACGGGGAGCTGCCGGACGACCAGCGGGAGGACGACGCGCTGTCGGCCTGCTTCGAGACCGGGCCGCTGGCGGAGCCCTGCGACCTCCTGGGCCGCCCCGTGCTGCGGCTCACCCTGACCTCCGCCGGCCCCCGCGCCCATCTGGTCGCCCGGCTCTGCGCGGTGGCGCCGGACGGCGCGTCGAGCCGGATCAGCCACGGCGTCCTGAACCTCTGCCACCGCGACGATCCCGGCGCGCCGCGGGACGTGCCGGTGGGCGGCCCCTTCGAGGCCAGCCTGACGCTCGACACCTGCGCGGTGCGGCTGCCCGCGGGCCATCGCCTGCGGCTGGCGCTCTCGACCACCTGCTGGCCGCTGGTCTGGCCGACCGCCCGGCCGGCGGGACTGCGGCTGGTGGCGGGGGAGCTGACCCTGCCCGAACTGACCGCCGCCGGGGACTGGAGCCCCCCGCCGCCCCTCGTTCCCGACCCCGCGCCGGTGGAGGCGCTCACGCCGCCCAAGGCCGCGCGGCGGGTGGAGCACGACCTGATCGCCGGCACCCGGACGCTGGTGATCGAGGACGACACCGGCCGCCAGCGGCTGGCCACCGGGCTGACGGTGGGCGAAAGCTTCACCGAACGCTGGCAGATCCACCCCCGGGACCCGCTCTCGGCCCGCGCCGCCATCCGCTGGCACCAGCACCTCTCGCGCGAGGGCTGGAGCGTGGAGGTCGACACCGCCTGCACCATGACCGCCAGCGAGACCGACCTGCACCTGACGGCCACGCTGACCGCGCGGGAGAACGGCGCCGAAGTTCTGCGCCGGGTGTGGAGCGAGAAAGTCCCGCGCCGCTGGGCCTGACCGGCGCGCTCCTCGCTTCCTCACGGTCGCTCCTCGCCAGCGAAGAGCGCCCGACAGGGAGCGATGAGCGCCCCCTACCGCCCCCGCGCCCGCAGCCGCGCCTCCAGCCGGCGCAGGAGCAGCGACAGCCCGACCGTCATGGTCAGGTAGATCAGCGCCACCACGTTGTAGGTCTCGAAATAGCGGAAGTTGCCGGCCGCGGTCACCTTGCCCAGCTGGGTCACATCCGTCACCCCCAGCACCGAGACCAGCGAACTGTCCTTCACCATGGCCACGAAGTCGTTGCCCAAGGGCGGCAGCACGGTGCGGATCGCCTGCGGGAAGACCACATGCCGGAACCGCTGCCAGCGGCCCAGGCCCAGCGCCTGCGCCGCCTCGATCTGGCCCTTGTCGACCGACTGCAGCCCGGCGCGGAACACCTCGGCTAGGAAGGCGGAATAGGCGATGGCAAGGGCCGCCACCGCGCGCCACAGCAGCGGGAAGTCCCGCGTGCGCCACTCCGGCGCGCCCAGCGGGCTGGCGACCTCGTTCCAGGCCCAGACCAGCCCGGGGGCGGCCACGAAGGCCACATAGAGCAGCAGCACGATGATCGGGACCCCGCGGATCACCTCGATCCACAGCCGCGCCGCCTGCCGCACCACGATCCAGCGCGAGCCGGAGGCCAGCGCCAGCCCCAGTCCCATCACCGCCGCTGCGGCGAAGGCCACCAGCGTGACCATCACGGTGATGGCGATTCCCCGGCGCAGCACGTCCAGCACCCGGGCATAGACCGGATCCGACAGGATCGCCCAGAACAGCCAGGCGCCGGTCAGCACCAGCACCACGAACCACCAGGGAAAGTCCTTGTCGGGCGCGGGGCTCATCGCGGGGGCGTCAGCCGCCCATCTTGAACTCGAGGAACCATTTCCTGTCCAAGGCCTCGATGGTCCCGTCCGCCTTCATCGCCGCGATGGCGGCGTTGATCGGCTCCACCAGATCCGAGCCCTTGGGGAAGATGAAGCCGAAGTCCTCGGTCCCCAGCTTTTCCCCAACGATCTTCAGCCCGCCGTTGGAGGCCGCCACATAGCCCGCCCCCGCGGTGCCGTCGGTCAGCACCAGGTCCACGTCGCCGGAACGCAGCGCCTCCACCCCCGCGCCGAAGGTCTCGAACTTCACGATGCGGGGGTTGTCCTCCTGCCCGTCCAGCACCTCGTAGACGCCGACGTAGAAGGGCGTGGTGCCGGGCTGGGCGGCCATCAGGAGATCGGGGTCGGCGGCGAAGCCCGCGGCGTCGGAGAACCGCTCCTCGTCGCCGCGCACCATCATCACCATCTCGGACCGCATGTAGGGGTCGGAGAAGTCCACCAGTTCCATCCGGTCCTCTCGGATGGTGATCCCGGTCATGCCCAGGTCGAACTGGCCCTGCGAGACGGCGGGGATCATCGCGTCCCAGCTGATGGTCTGGTAGTCGACCGTCAGGTTCAGCCGCCGGGCGATCTCGGCCATGGCGTCGTATTCCCAGCCCACGGCCCGGTCGCCCTGCATGAACTGCAAGGGCGGATAGGCGTTCTCGACCGCCACGGCCACCTCGCGCCCGCCGAGGTCGGGCAGGGTCTGGGCGGCGGCGGGCAGGGCGGCGAAAAGGGCGACGGCGGCGGCGGCGAGGGTTCTCATGGCCCGGGCTCCTCTGGGGTGGCGGCGGGCACAGTATGGCGCGGGCCGCGGCGCTCTCCAAGGGCTCAGCCGGGATGCGCGCGCACCTCGTCCAGCAGGGTGTCGATCTCCGGGTCCTCGATCCCCAGCGCCTGCAACTGCGCGGCGATGCCCTCCAGATAGGCCCGGCTGGTGCCGAAATCCCCCCGGCCGGTGGCCAGATAGCCCACCTGCACCGCCCGCGGCAGGTGCACGATCTGGGCCGAGGCCGGGTTGGCCACGAAGGCCAGCGCCTCCACCGGGCCGTGGTCGGTCTCCACCGGCAGGAAGCGCGGCAGATAGGGGTCGGCGAGCGCCTCGCGCCGCCAGACCACCTCGGCCTCGACCTCGGCCTCCGCCGCCGCGATGCGGAAGACGAGGCCGGTGCAGTCGCCGCCCGGCGCCTCGGCCAGCCCGGCCTGCAACCCCGGCGCCTCGGGCGTGCCGCGGGCGCCGAAGGTGTCGAGCAGGCAGAACCGCCGGGCATAGCCCGCCACCCGCCCCAGCCGCACCTCGGCGAAGCGGAAGGCCGGGTCCCACATCAGCGAACCATAGGCGAAGACCCAGATGTCGGCCCCGTAGCGGGGGCCGAGGAGCGCGCGGCGCCGCGCCTCGCGCTCCTCGTCCGAGAACCGCCAGTCGGGCGGGAAGCCGCGGGCGGCCATCTCGGCGTCATGGTCGGCGGGGCGGAAATGGCGGAAGCGCGAGGTCTCGGGCTCGCCGATGCGGCCGCGCAGGGCGGGGTGGTGGCGGAACGGGTCGCTCATCCGCAGGCCCCGCAGCCCGGGCGGCGGGCGATCTCGATCACCCGGGTCTCGGCATGGAGCGCGTCGTGGATCATCAGCCGGCCTTGCAGCGTGGTGCCCGCCCCGGTCAGGTGCTTCAGCGCCTCGGTCGCCATGATCGTGCCGATGACGCCGGGCAGGGTGGCCAGCACCCCGGCCTCGGCGCAGGTCGGCACCATGCCGGGGGCCGGGCGCACGGGGAAGACGCATTCGTAGCAGGGCGCGCCCGCGGCCGGGTGCCAGAGCGAGACCTGCCCCTCCCACTGGGTGATCGCCCCGGAAATCAGGGGCTTGCCCAGCCGCGCCGCCACCCGGTTGACCATGTAGCGGGTGTCGAAGTTGTCGGTCCCGTCCAGGATCAGGTCATAGTCGGCGAACAGCGCCTCGGCATCGAGTTCGGTCAGCCGGCGGTGATAGGGGCGGATTTCGACGAAGGGGTTGACCGCCCGCATCGCCGCCTCGGCCGAGAAGACCTTGGGCATCCCGATCCGCGCGTCGGTATGGATCACCTGCCGTTGCAGGTTCGAGCCCTCCACCGCGTCGTCGTCCACCACCCCGATGGTGCCCACCCCGGCGGCGGCAAGGTAGAGCAGCACCGGCGCCCCCAGCCCCCCGGCGCCCACCACCAGCACGCGGGCCGCTTTCAGTTGCCGCTGCCCGGTGCCGCCGAGTTCGCGCAGCATGATGTGGCGGGCGTAGCGGTCGAGTTCGGCGGGGGAGAAGGGGGAGGCGGTGGTTGCCACGGGCGCCGGTTGCGCCCGGGCCTTGAGCCGGCCCAGCAGATGCCGATACCCCACGACCGCCGCCACCAGCACCGCGAGCCCCAGCCAGACCCGCGCCTCGCCGCCCGTCGCCTGCCGCAGGGGGTGGCCGACGGGCAGGATCAGGTGCAGCAGCACCACGCCCGCCCAGACCGCGCCCAGCATCGCCAGCCGCTGCCGCAGCGGCGCGCCCAGCCACAGGCCCAGGCCCCAGAGACCGGCCATCAGCGCCAGCACGGCCGCCATCAGCCCCTCCCGGTGGAGCCGAAGCCGCCGGCGCCGCGGGGGGTCTCGTCCAGCGCCGCCACCTCGGCGAAGCCCGCGCGGACCACCGGGGCCACCACCATCTGCGCGATGCGCTCGCCATGGGCGAGGGTGAAGGGCTGGTCGCCGAGGTTCACCATCGCCACCCCCAGCGGCCCGCGGTAGTCCCAGTCGATGGTGCCGGGGGTGTTGGGCAGGGTGATCCCGTGCCTGAGCGCGAGGCCGGAGCGCGGGCGGATCTGCACCTCGTAGCCCTCGGGGATGGCGATGCGCAGCCCGGTGGGCACCAGCGCCCGCTGCATGGGGGCGAGCGTCAGGCCCTGCGCGCGCTGGTCCGCCGGCAGGTTGGCGCGGATGTCGGCCCCCGCCGCGCCGGCGGTGGCATAGGCGGGCAGGGGCACGGTCGGATCCGCCCAGTCCTCGCGCAGCACAAGGATGGTCACGCTCATCCCAGTGCACCGGCGATGCGGGCGGCCAGCCGGCGGGCGACCTCGGCCTTGGGCAGCCGGGGCCATTCCTCGGCCCCCGCCGCGTCGATGATCGTCACCGCGTTCTCGGCCCCGCCCATGATCCCGGTGCCCGGCGACACGTCGTTGGCCACGATCCAGTCGCAGCCCTTGCGCGCCCGCTTGGCGGTGGCATGGGCGATCACCTGATCGGTCTCGGCGGCGAAGCCCACCACCAGACGGGGGCGTATGGGGCTGCGGGCGACGGTCGCCAGGATGTCGGGGTTCTCCACCAGATCCAGCGCGGGCGGCTTGCCCGAGCCGTCCTTCTTCACCTTGTTCCCCACCGCCCGCGCCACCCGCCAGTCGGCCACCGCCGCCGCCATCACCGCGGCATCGGCCGGCAGCGCGGCCTCCACCGCCGCCAGCATCTCGGCCGCCGTCTGCACCGCCCGCACCGTCACCCCCGGGGGCGGCGGCACCGTGGCGGGGCCGGTCACGAAGGTCACCCGCGCGCCCAGGTCGCGCAGCGCCGCGGCCAGCGCCGCCCCCTGCGCGCCGGAGGAGCGGTTGGCGATATAGCGCACCGGGTCGATGGGCTCATGGGTGGGGCCGGAGGTGACGATGACGTGCCGCCCCTTCAGCGGGCCGTTCCCCAGCGCCGCGCCGATGGCCGCCAGGATCTCCGCCGGCTCGGCCATCCGCCCGGGGCCGAACTCGCCGCAGGCCATGGCGCCCGCGTTGGGGCCGACCGTCAGGATGCCGTCAGCGACGAGCGTAGCGAGGTTGCGCCGGGTCGCCGGATGCTCCCACATCCGCACGTTCATCGCCGGGGCGATCAGCACCCGCTTGTCGGTGGCCAGCAGCAGGGTGGAGGCCAGGTCGTCCGCCCGCCCCCCGGCCATCTTCGCCATCAGGTCGGCGGTGGCCGGGGCCACCACGATCAGGTCGGCGGCGCGGCTGAGCTGGATATGCCCCATCTCCGCCTCGTCGGTCAGGTCGAAGAGGTCGCGGTAGACCTTCTGCCCCGCCAGCGCCGAGAGGCTGAGCGGCGTCACGAACTCCGCCCCCGCGGCGGTCAGCACCGGGGTGACCCGCGCGCCCTCGGCGGTCAGCAGCCGGATCAGCTCCAGCGCCTTGTAGGCGGCGATCCCGCCCCCCACGATCAACAGGATATGCCGCCCGGCCAGCATCGCGCTCCCCTTTGCCCGTCCACGGGTGTAAGCGCGGCCGCGGGGCTCATCAAGCCTGCCGGCTTTCTTCGCTGGCGCGATCCCGAGCGAAGAGAGCCGGAAGGCTCGATGAGCGGCTTCCGTTTCCCGGGCCGGCCCGCCATAAGCCGTCGGATGGATGGGTCGAGGCTGGCACTGGTGATCGGGGGCGCGCGGTCGGGCAAGTCGGCCTTCGCCGAGCGGCTGGTGGCGGCCTCGGGCCGGCCGCGGCTCTACATCGCCACGGCGCAGGCATGGGACGAGGAGATGGCCGCCCGCATCGCCCACCATCGCGCCAGGCGGGAGGGGTGGACGACCGTGGAGGCGCCGCACGACCTGGTCGGCGCCCTGGCCCGGGTGCCCGCGGGTGCGGCGGTGCTGGTCGATTGCGCCACGCTCTGGCTCTCGAACCGGATGCTGGCGGGCGCCGACCTGACGGCCGAGGCCGAGGGGCTGGTCGCGGCGCTGGCCGCCTGCGCGAGCCCGGTCACGGTGGTGAGCAACGAGGTCGGGCTCTCCATCGTGCCCGACACCCCGCTGGGCCGGCGATTCCGCGACGAACAGGGCCGGCTCAACCAGCGGCTGGCGGCGGCGGCCGGGCTGGCGGTGGCGGTCTGGGCCGGGCTGCCCCTGGTGCTGAAGGGGCGGCTGCCCGAGGGGCTGGGATGACCCGGCTCTGGCTGGTGCGCCACGGGCCCACCCATTTGAAGGGACTGACCGGCTGGACCGACCTGCCGGCCGATCTCTCCGATGCCGCCGCGCTGGCCCGCCTGCGCGCCCGGCTGCCCGCGGCGCCGGTGGTCTCCTCCGACCTTGCCCGCGCCGTGGCCACCGCCGACGCGCTGGGCGCGGACCGCAGGCTGCCGCACGACCCCCGCCTGCGCGAGATTCATTTCGGCGCCTGGGAGGGGCTGACCGCGGCCGAGGCCGAGGCCCGCGACCCCGCCCTCGCCCGCCCGTTCTGGGACGGCGCCGCCCGCGCCCCCGGCGGCGAGGGGTGGGAGGACATGAGCGCGCGGGTGCTGGGGGCGCTTGCCGCGCTGGCCGGGCCGCCCGACCTGATCGTGGTCGCGCATCTGGGCCCCATCCTCGCCGCGCATCAGCGCGCCGCGGGGCTCACCATCGTCGAGACGCTGGCGCGGACGGTGGCGCCCCTGTCGCTGACGCGGGTGGAGATCGCCGCCACCGGCTGGCGGGCCGGCCCGGTGGGCGAGCCGGCCTGAGGGGCGCCGTCAGGCGCGGAAGCCCACGAAGTCCAGGAACTCGCCCATCGCGCGCAGCCAGAGCGACATGCCCGCCTCCATCGCGTCGCGGCTGACCCCGCCGGTCATCGAGGTCAGCTGCTTCAGCCGCACCGCGCCGTTGTCGGCGATATAGGCCTGGCCCACGGTCTTGTTGGCGTTCCATTCGTTCAGCTTCTCCAGCCCCACGGGCCGGTCCAGCCGCAGGCTGACGATGTACTGGATCGAGCGGCAGTCGCGGCCCTCGGCGCAGCCGTAGAACAGGATGTCCCAGTTCACCCCCTCGCCCGCGGTGCGGATGATCGGGTTGCCGGTGGACTGGCTGGTCTCGACCTGGGCGCGATAGCCCATGTCGCGCAGCACCTGGGCGATTCCCTCGGGGTTGTTGGCGTCGATCAGCAGTTGCGCGCGGGCGGCCTGCGGGGCGAAGGCGGCCAGGGCGATGATCGCCAGCGCCAGCGGAAGGGCACGAAGCCGGTAGGGGATGGTCATGGAATGCACCTCTCGGAAAGCAGCGGTCGGGGTTTGTCGGCTCTAGGCTAGCACCCTCGCGTGACGGAACAAGTGACTTGCGCCGTCATCTTCGGCCGATCACGGATCGTGATGGCGGCCGTCACGCAGCGGCGTTTGCCGCGGGGGCGGCGGCGGGCTATCCCGGAGGGCAGGAACGGGGAGACAGCGCCATGGACTATCGGCTCGCCATCGGGGACCGCGCCTATTCCAGCTGGTCGCTGCGCGGCTGGCTTCTGTTCGAGACCTCCGGCATCCCGGTGACGGTGCGCCGGGCGCGGCTCTATACCGAGGAACTGCCGGCGCTGCTGGCCGAATTCCCGCCGGCCCGCACCGTACCGGCGATGCGCACGCCGGAGGGGACGGTGGTGGCCGAGAGCCTGGCCATCGCCGAGGAACTGGCCAGCCGCCATCCCCGCGCCGGCATCTGGCCCGAGGAGCCGGCGGCGCGGGCGGCGGCGCGGATGCTGGCGGCCGAGATGCACGCGGGCTTCGCCCAGTTGCGCAGCCATTGCCCGATGAACATCCGCGTCGCCTATGCCGAGACCGATGTGCGCCCGGCGGTGCAGGCGGATCTGGAGCGGCTGCAGGCGCTCTGGGCCTGGGCGCGGCAGGTCTCGGGCAGCACCGGGCCGTGGCTTTGCGGGGCCTGGTCGGCGGCGGATGCCTTCTTCGCCCCGGTGGCGACCCGGATCGCCACCTACAACCTGCCGGTGGACGAGGCGGCGGCGGCCTATGTCGCGGCGCATCTGGGCCATCCCGCCTTCCGCCGCTGGCGGGCGATGGCGCTGGTCGACGGGCCGGACCAGCCCTTCTATGCCCGCGACTGGCCGACCCGCCCCTGGCCCGGCCCGCCGCCGCTGCCCGCCCGCGCGGTGGAGGGGGCCGAGGCCGAGAACGCCGCCTGCCCCTATTCGGGAAAGCCGGTCACCCACGCGCTGGAACTCGAGGGCCGCCGCTTCGGCTTCTGCAACGCCTTCTGCCGGGACAAGACGGTGGCCGACCCCGAAGCCTGGCCCGCCTTCATGAAGCTGCGCGCGGGGGGCTGAGGCGGGGGCCTCTGGCGTTGCACCGGTGGCAGCCCCGGGGGTTTCACACCCCCGGACCCCCGTGGGATACTTAAGACACCAAAGAAAGCCATTTGGGGTCCTTCGCTCCACAAGGCAGCTTTCTTTGGTATCCCAAATATCCCGGGGGGTCCGGGGGGCTGGCCCCCCGGCGCTCTCCACCGGCACCACGCCGGACGTGGGTTTTCCCGCCTGCCGTTTACCCTTCCTCACCCAGTCCGCCCTAGCCCTTGGCGTTAACGAAGGTAAACGGGGCGGCGGGGGATGGTGGCGCGGGCCTTCACGGTGGCCTTCGAGGGGGTCGAGGCCCGGATGGTCGAGGTGCAATGCGCGCTCAGCCCCGGCCAGCCCGCCTTCGGCGTCGTGGGCCTGCCCGACAAGGCGGTCAGCGAGGCGAAGGAGCGGGTGCGCTCGGCGCTCTCTTCCATGTCGATCGCGCTGCCGGCCAAGCGCATCACCATCAACCTCGCCCCCGCCGACCTGCCCAAGGAGGGCTCGCATTTCGACCTGCCCATCGCGCTGTCGCTCCTGGCCGCGCTGGGCATCATCCCGCAGGACGAGGTGGCGCGGGTGGTGGCGCTGGGAGAGCTGTCGCTCGACGGCCGGCTGCTGCCCGTGGCCGGGGTGCTGCCCGCGGCCATGGCGGCGGCGGACGACGACCGGGCGCTGCTTTGCCCGCAGGGCTGCGGGGCCGAGGCCGCCTGGGTGGATGCCGCCGAGGTGCTGGCCGCGGCCTCGCTGGACGAGGTGATCGGCCACTACACCGGCCGCGCCCTCCTCTCCCCGGCCCGGGCCGGCGAGGTGGAGGCCGCGCCCGCGACCCGGGATCTGGCCGACGTGAAGGGGCAGGAGCGCGCCAAGCGCGCGCTGGAGATCGCCGCGGCCGGCCGGCATCACATGCTGCTGGTCGGGCCCCCCGGTTCGGGCAAGTCGATGCTGGCCGCGCGGCTGCCCGGCATCCTGCCGCCGCTGTCGCCGGTGGAGGCCTTGGAGACCTCGATGATCCGCTCGCTGGCCGGGCTGATGAACGAAGGGGGCATCAGCCGGGTGCGGCCCTTCTGCGAGCCGCATCATACCGCCTCCATGGCCGCCATCGTGGGCGGCGGCAAGGGGGCGCGGCCCGGGCAGATCAGTCTCGCCCACAACGGGGTGCTGTTCCTGGACGAGTTCCCCGAATTCCCCCGCGCGGTGCTGGAGACGCTGCGCCAGCCGATCGAGACCGGCGAGGTGGTGGTGGCGCGGGCCAATGCGCATGTCCGCTATCCCTGCCGGTTCCTGCTGGTGGCGGCGGCGAACCCCTGCCGCTGCGGCTTCATGACCGACCCGGCCCGCGCCTGCGCGCGGGTGCCGGTGTGTGGCGAGGATTACCTGGGCCGCATCTCGGGCCCCCTGCTCGACCGTTTCGACCTGCGGGTGGAGGTGCCCCCCGTGGCCTGGCGCGACCTCGACCTGCCGGCTTCGGGGGAAAGCTCGGCGGTGGTGGCCGCCCGGGTGGCCCGGGCCCGCAAGCGGCAGGAGGCCCGGTTCGCCGATCACCCCGGCCTGCGCACCAATGCCGAGGCCGAGGGGCGGCTGCTGGAGGAGATCGCCACGCCGGATGCCGAGGGGCGCGAACTGCTGGCCCGGGCCGCCGACCGTTTCGGCCTGACCGCGCGGGGCTACCACCGGGTGCTGCGGGTGGCGCGCACCATCGCCGACCTCGATGGGTCCGAGGCGGTCTGCCGCCCGCATGTGGCCGAGGCGATCAGCTATCGGCTGACCTTCGGGCCGAAGCGGTAGCTATCGCCCCTTCCACACCGGGTCGCGCTTCTCGGCGAAGGCGCGGGCGCCTTCCAGCTGGTCCTCGCTGGAATAGAGCCGGTCGATGCTGGGGAACTGCCGCCGGGTGATCCGGTTCAGCGCGTCCTGGAAGCGCATTCCTTCCGCCTCGCGCACCACCTCCTTGATCGCGGCCTGGACCAGCGGCGGGCCGGAGGCGAGCAGGCGGGCGAGGTCCCAGGCCTTGGGCAGCAGGTCCTGCGCCGTGGTGATCTCGCGCAGCAGGCCCCAGCGCAGCGCCTCTTCCGCGTCGAACCAGCGCCCGGTCAGCAGCAGGTCCATGGCGACGTGATAGGGAATGCGGCGGGGCAGTTTCAGGCTGGCGGCGTCGGCGATGGTGCCCGAGCGGATCTCGGGCAGGGCGAAGCTGGCCTTGGCCGAGGCCAGGATCAGGTCGCAGGAGAGCGCGAGTTCCAGCCCGCCCCCGCAGCAGATGCCGTTCACGGCCGCGATCACCGGCTTGTTCAGGTGCGGCAGTTCCTGCAAGCCGCCGAAGCCGCCCACGCCATAGTCGCCATCGACCGCATCGCCTTCCGCCGCCGCCTTCAGATCCCAGCCGGGGCAGAAGAACTTCTCCCCCTCCGCCCGCAGGATGGCCACCCGCAGCGTGTCGTCGTCGCGGAAGGCGCGGAAGGCCAGGCCCATGATCCGGCTGGTGGCCAGGTCGATGGCATTGGCCTTGGGCCGGTCCAGCGTGACCTCCAGGATGGCGCCCTCGCGGCGGGTGCGGATCGGGCCGTCGCTCAGCATGGTCATCTCAGGCATCGGCCACCTCCATCAGCACATCCACCGCCACCGCGCCCTTTTCGCGCAGGATCAGCGGGTTGACCTCGATCTCGATCAGGCCCGGGTCTTCGGCCATCGCCCCCTGCAGGGCCAGCACCGTCTCAATGGCCGCCTGCGTGTCGGCCCGGGGCCGGCCGCGATAGCCGTCGAGCAGGGGCCAGAGTTTCAACCGGCGCAAGGCGGCCGCGATCTCGGCGGCGGTGATGGGCGCGATCAGGGTGACGGTATCGGCGATCAGTTCCGCCGTCACCCCCCCGATCCCCAGCGTCACCGTGACCCCATAGACCGGATCGCGGCGCAGGCCGGCCAGCAGTTCGGCCACCCCGCCCGCCACCATCTCCTCCACCAGATAGCCGGTGGCGCCGGGCATCTCGGCCTGCCCGTCCAGCGTCGTCAGCCCCAGCCGCACCGCCCCGGCTTCGGTCTTGTGCGCGAAGCCCAGCCCCTTCAGCGCGAAGGGTGGCGTCAGCGCCGAGGTGTCCAGCGCCAGCGTGGGCCCGCTGACCCCTTTCGGCACCGCGATCCCGAGGGCGGCCAGCCGCGCCTTGCCCTCGGCTTCGGAGAGCTTGCGGCCTTGGCCCGTGACGGGGGCCAGCGGCCGCCAGCCCGGGGCGGCGGCGGGCGCGCGGGCGGCGACCAGCGCCTCCAGCGCCGTCTCCAGCCCCATCAGCGGCACCACGCCCTCGGCCATCAGCCGCTCCCCCAGCGCCTCCTCCAGGTTCTCGGGCAGCGAGGCCACGGCGAAGGCGGGCCGTCCGGTGGCCGCCTGCGCCGCGCCGATGGCGTCCAGCGCGGGCTGGAACGAGGCCGGGTCGCAGCGGTCGGGGCGCGGCGGGTCGATGATGAAGAGGCCGGCGTCGTAGCCTTGCAGCATGGCCGAGAAGACCTCCGCCGTCCGCGGCCCGTCGCCCCAGATGAAGGTGTGGTAATCCAGCGGGTTGGCGATGGTCACCAAAGGCCCCAGCGTGGCCGACAGTTGGTCCTTCTGCGCCTGCGACGGCGGCTCCCACCGGATCGGGTGGCCGGCGGCCAGGTCGGCCACCAGCCCCGCCTCGCCGCCCGAGCAGGAGACCGAGCAGAGCCGCGGCCCCAGCCCCGGGCCGTGGACGTGGAAAATCTTCAGCGTCTCGACCAGCGCCGAGAGGGTCGCCACCTCCGCCACCCCGCATTGCCGCAGGAAGGCGGATGACGCCGCGCCGCCCCCGGCCAGCGAGGCGGTGTGCGAGGCCGCGGCGGCGCGGCTGGCCGGCGTCTTGCCCGACTTCACCGCCACGATCCCCTTGCCGGCCGCCCGCGCCGCCTCGGCCATGGCGGCGAAGGCCGGGGCGTCGGCGATCCCCTCGACATAGAGCCCCAGCGCGGTGACGCGCGGGTCGGCCAGCAGCGCGGCGGCCAGATCCGCCAGCCCCGTCTGCGCCGCATTGCCCAGGCAGGCGGCATAGGCGAGCGGCAGGGCGCGGGCCTGCATGGTGAGGTTGACCATGATGTTGGAGGACTGGCTGACGATGGCCACCCCCCGCCCAACCCGCCGCCCGCCGTGCTGGTCGGGCCAGAGCAGCGCGCCGTCGAGGTAGTTGATCACCCCGTAGCAGTTCGGCCCCAGGATCGGCATCTCCCCGGCCGCCGCCACCAGATCGGCCTGCAACCCCGCCTCCCCGGCCTCGGTCCAGCCGGCGGCGAAGCAGATCGCGCCGCCGGCTTCCCTCCGGGCCAGATCGCGCACCACCTCCAGCGTGGCATGGCGGTTCACGCCGATGAAGGCGGCGTCGGGGGCCTGCGGGAGGGCGCCGATGGAGGCAAAGGCGGGCAGGCCGGCGATCTCGCGCTTCGTGGGATGCACCGGCCAGACCGGGCCCCGGAACCCGATCCGGCGGCATTGTTCGATCACGTTCTCGGCCCAGACCGAGCCCAGCACGGCGATGGAACGCGGGCGCAGCAGGCGCGAGAGGTCCCTCATCTGGGCGCCCGGTCGGCGTGGCCCAGGCCGCGGTCGGGCCAGGCATGGTCGCGCAGGCGCTGCTTCAGCGTCTTCGCGTCGGGAAAACCGCCGTCCTTTTTGCGGTTCCACAGGGTCGCGCCGTCCGCGGTGACGGTGAACACCCCGCCGGTGCCGGGGACCAGCGTGACCGAGCCCAGGTCCTGCCCGAAGGTCATGAGCAGTTCCTGCGCCATCCAGCCCGCGCGCAGCAGCCAGTTGCATTGCGTGCAATAGGTGATGGTGACCGCCGGCCGCATCCTATGCCCCCAAAGGCCGCAGGAGTTCGCGGCTGATGATGTGGCGCTGGATCTCGCTGGTGCCCTCCCAGATCCGCTCCACCCGGGCGTCGCGCCAGATGCGTTCCAAGGGCAGGTCGTCCATCAGCCCCATGCCGCCGTGGATCTGGATCGCCTCGTCGGCCACCATGGCCAGCACCTCGGTGGCCTTCAGCTTGGCCATCGACATGTCGGCCTCGGTGGCTATCCCCTGGTCATACTTCCAGGCCGCTTCCCAGGTTAGCAGGTTGGCGGCCTTTACCTCCATCGCCATGTCGGCCAGCTTGAAGCCGATGCCCTGGAACCGGCCGATCTGCTGGCCGAACTGCCGGCGCTCGGCGGCGTAGGAAAGCGCATGGTCCAATGCGCGTTCGGCGCGGCCCAGGCAGGTGGCGGCGACCTGCAACCGGGTCGCCCCCAGCCAGGCATTGGCCACCTCGAAGCCCTTGTGCGGCTCGCCCAGAACGTTTTCGGCGGGCACCCGGCAGTTGTCGAATTCCAGCACCGCGTTGGTATAGCCGCGGTGGCTGACGTTGCGGTAGCCCTCGCGCACCGTGAAGCCGGGGGTGCCCTTGTCGACGAAGAAGGCGGTGATCAGCTTTTTCCGGCCCCGCGGGGTCTCCTCCTCGCCCGAGGCCATGAAGGCGATGGTGAAGCCGGCGATGTCGGCGTGGCTGATGAAATGCTTGGTGCCGTTCAGGATCCAGTCGCTGCCCTCCTGCCGGGCCGTGGCCTTCATCCCCCGCAGGTCGGAACCCGCGCCGGGTTCGGTCATCGCCAGGCAGTCCCAGGTCTCGCCCCGGATGCAGGGCATCAGATACCGTTCGCGCTGGTCCGGGGTGCCGGCCAGCAGGATGTTGGAGGGGCGCGCCACGCAGGTCCAGTGCAGGGCGTAATTGGCCCGCCCGAGTTCCCTTTCGTAAAGCAGCCAGGTGAGGGTGTCGAGCCCCGCGCCCCCCACCTCCTCTGGCATGTTCGCCGCGTAAAGGCCTGCCGCCATGGCCTTTTTCTGGATCTCGGCGATCAGATCGGGGCGCAGCACGCCCGTTCGCTCCACCTCCTGCTCATGCGGGAAAAGTTCGGTTTCGACAAAGGCGCGGGTGGTCTCGACGATCAGCCGCTGCTCTTCGGTCAGCGCGAAATCCATCAGCCCCTCCCTTGCCCGACGTGCCGTCCGGCGGCTGCGGGCCGCGGCAGGGCGGCATGGGCGGCGGCGATTGGGTCCAGACGGTTGCGTATGGTCTGCGGCGCGGGGCAGGCGCGGCCTTTCCCCATGTCGACATGCAAGAGCATCTGTTCCAGCGTCGCCACCGGCTGGTCGCCTCTCAGGATGCGGATGAAGAGGTGCAGCCGCTTCCCGTCCGCCGCCAGCACCTGCACCGTGCCGGTCAGCGCATCGCCCAGCTTCGCCTCGCCCAGGTGCATGATATGCGTCTCGGCGGAGTAGTAGGAAAACCCGGTGCCGACATAGGCCATATCCGCGCCGATATGGCGCAGGAAGGCGTCGGAGGTCTCGGAGGCCGCGAAGAGATAGCGGCTTTCGGTCATGTGGCCGTTGTAGTCGATCCAGCCGGGCAGCACGGTCAGCCGCACCATCTCCATCGGGCCGTCCGGCGGGGGCAGGGCGGCCCGGCGGGCGGCGTCCCAGGCGTTCAGCACCTTCCCCGCGCCCCAGTCGCGCTCCTTCAGCGCGCGCAGGAAGCCGATGAGGTTCCGGTCGCGGATCCGCTCCAGCTCGCGGATGCCGTACATCCCCGACTGCGCGTCGGACTGGCCGGCGATCAGCTCCACCAGTTCGTTGTTGAACTCGGGCACGTCCATGAGCCTGGTCCAGGGCCAGGTCAGGCAGGGGCCGAACTGGGCCAGGAAGTGTCGCATCCCCGCCTCGCCCCCGGCGATGCGATAGGTCTCGAACAGGCCCATCTGGCCCCAGCGCAGGCCGAAGCCCATGCGGATCGCCTCGTCGATCTCCTCGGTGGTGGCGATGCCGTCCTTGACCAGCCACAAAGCCTCGCGCCAGACGGCCTCCAGGAAGCGGTCGGCGATATGGGCGTCGATCTCCTTGCGGACGTGCAGGGGGAACATGCCGATCTCGCGCAGGATGTCCTTCGCGCGGTCGATCACGGCAGGGTCGGAGGCGGGCGAGGGCACCACCTCGACCAGCGGCAGCAGGTAGACCGGGTTGAAGGGATGGGCCACGAAGATCCCGCCCGGATTGGCCGCCCCTTGTTGCAATTCGGAAGGCTTGAAGCCGGAAGTGGAGCTTCCGATTGGCACCGCCGGCACCGTTTGTTGGATTTGCGCAAGCACCCGGTGCTTCAGGTCCAGCCGTTCGGAGACGGATTCCTGCACGTAGTCGGCGCCCCGCACCGCCTCGGCCAGCGTCCCGGCCATCACCAGCCGCCCCTCCGCCGGCATCGGCCCGTCCGACAGCGCGGGCAGGGCGGCCCGCGCATTCCCCAGCACCTCGGCGATCTTGCGCTCCGCCTGCGGGTCAGGGTCGAACACCGCCACGTCCCAGCCGTTCAGCAGGAAGCGCGCCGCCCAGCCGCCGCCGATGACCCCGCCGCCGATGATCGCTGCCTTCATGATTACCTCTGGTATGTCCGTTCCAGCGCCGCGGGGTCATAGCCGTTGCGGCGGAAGATGGCCCGCGCGGCGTCGTAGACCCCCGGGTCGCGCACCCGCCGGTCGCGCGACAGCACCCAGCCCGCGGTGCGCGACGAGGTGCCCAGCACCACCACCCGCCCCCCGCGCAGGGTGCCCAGCACGATCAGGTCGCCGGCCAGCGGCGCGCCCTCCAGCCTGACCGAAAGCTGCCCCGGCCCCACCGGCGTGGCCACCCCGGCGATCTGGCTGACCGCCCCGCCGCGCCGGCAGCGGTTCAGCACCGAGAGGCTGCCGTCCTGCCGCAGCCCGTAGGTGGCGGTGGTATGGGTGCAGCCGGCCTGGAACGGCACCGGGAAGGCGGCGATCTCGTGCCAGGTGCCGGCCAGTCGCGCGGGGGCGAGCGCCACGGGGTGCAGCGGCTCGGCCAGGTAGCGGGCCGAGGGGACATGCGGGGTGCAGGCGGCGAGCAGCAGAAGCAGGGCCAGGCGTTTCATCGGGGGTCCTTCGCGTTGCGGTCCACCGCGACGATAGCCCGATTTCCGCGGCCGGCAGGCAGATTCTGCACCGGGCTCACCGCGGCCCCCGCTTTTCCAGCCCCAGCCGCGCCCGCACCTCGGCCGGGCCGATCACCCGGGCGCCGAGGCCCACGATGATGCCGGCCGCGCGCTCCACCAGCTGCGCGTTGGTGGCGAGCACCCCCTTGTCGAGCCAGAGGTTGTCCTCCAGCCCCACCCGCACGTTGCCGCCCGCCAGCACCGCGGCGGCGACATAGGCCATCTGGTGCCGGCCCAGCCCGAAGGCCGACCAGTGCCAGCCCGCCGGCACGTTGTTGACCATGGCGAGGAAGGTGTTCAGGTCGTCCGGCGCGCCCCAGGGCACCCCCATGCAGAGCTGCACCAGCACCGGCGCGGGGATCGCCCCCTCGGCCACCAGTTCCTTCGCGAACCACAGATGCCCGGTGTCGAAGGCCTCGATCTCGATCCGCGTGCCGCTGGCCACCATCCGCCGCGCCATGTCGCGCAGCATCCCGGGGGTGTTGACCATCACGTAATCGGCCTCGGCGAAGTTCATCGTGCCGCAGTCGAGCGTGCAGATCTCGGGCCGGCAGTCGACCACATGGGCCACCCGTTCCTCCGCCCCCGCCATGTCCGACCGCTGCGACATCCGGCCCATCGCCTCGGTGCCGTCGAACAGCAGGTCGCCCCCCATCCCGGCGGTCAGGTTCAGCACCACGTCGGTGCCCGAATCGCGGATGCGCTCGGTCACCTCGCGGTAGAGCGCGGGGTCGCGGGCGGGCCGGCCGGTCTCGGGGTCGCGGACGTGGCAATGCACCACCGCCGCCCCGGCCTTCGCGGCATCGATGGCCGAGGCCGCGATCTGGGCGGGCGAGCGGGGGACATGGGGCGAACGGTCCTGCGTGCTGCCCGAGCCGGTGACGGCGCAGGTGATGAAGACCTCGCGATTCATGGTCAGCGGCATGGGGCCCTCCCTTTGGGCGCGAGCCTAGGCCGGGTTGCGGGCGCGCGCCGTGCGGATTACGAAGCCTGGATGACGGAAAACGCCATCCTTGGTTGGCCTTCGGCCATGGGAATATCGGCGCCATAGGCCTCTATACTGAGCATGGAGAAGCCGACAGTTTGATTCACATTGCCCCCTTCTGCTTCTCCTTCGAGCCATAAATATCCCGCGGGGTTGCCAGTGGTTTACGCCATTGGTTCGAGTGAACCACTGGCTGGGGGGGCGCGAAGCCCCCCGGCGCTCTCCCCTCTCAGGCCGCGTCCGAAAGCCCGCGCCCCTTCAGCAGCGCCTCCACCCCCGGCATCCTGCCGCGGAAGCGGGTGTAGAGCACCTCGGCCTCCTCCGACCCGCCGGCCGAGAGGATGTGGCGTTCCAGCCGCGCCGCGGTCTCGGGGTCGAAGGGATCGCCCGCCTCCTCGAAGGCGGCGAAGGCGTCGGCGTCCATCACTTCCGACCACATGTAGCTGTAATAGCCCGCGGAATAGCCGTCGCCCGAGAAGACATGCGCGAAATGCGGCGTGGCGTGGCGCATCCGGATGGCGTGCGGCATCCCCAGCGCCTCCAGCACCTCGGCCTGCTTCGCCATGGGATCGGCCGGCGCCGCGCCCTCGTGGAAGGCCAGGTCCACCAGCGCCGAGGCCAGGAACTCCACCGTGGCGAAACCCTGGTCGTAGGTGCGCGCGGCCAGCAGGCGCTCGCGCAGCGCCTCGGGCATCGGTGCGCCGGTCTGCCAGTGGCG
The DNA here is from genome assembly GCA_037190175.1 of Paracoccaceae bacterium. Taxonomy (GTDB): domain Bacteria; phylum Pseudomonadota; class Alphaproteobacteria; order Rhodobacterales; family Rhodobacteraceae; genus JBBCJM01. Next base: position 36,373 of record JBBCJM010000134.1, read on the forward strand.
GGCGTGGGCGGTCAGCACCTCGGGCACCTCCAGCCAGTGCTCGTAAAGCTGGCTGGGCAGTTCCACGAAGTCGCGCGCCACGCTGGTGCCGGCCACGAAGCCATGGGTCACGTCGCTCAGCATCTGGTGCAGGGCATGGCCGAACTCGTGGAAGAGCGTGCGTGCGTCGTCCCAGGACAGCAGGCAGGGCTCGCCCTTCGCGAAGTTGCAGACGTTGACCACCACCGGGCGCTGCGGGGTGCCGAGCTTGCGCTGCCCGCGGAAGGCCGAGCACCAGGCGCCGGAGCGTTTCGAGGGCCGGGCGAAATAGTCGCCCAGGAAGACCGCGAGGTGCCTGCCCCCGCGCGTCACCTCCCAGGCCCGCACGTCGGGGTGGTAGAGGGGCACGTCCAGGGGGCGGAACTCCAGCCCGAACAGCCGGGCGGCGCAGTCGAACATCGCGCCCAGCATGGCCTCCAGCGAGAGATAGGGCTTCACCTGCGCCTCGTCGAAATCGTGCAGCGCCTTCCGCCGCTTCTCGGAATAGTAGCGCCAGTCCCAGGGCTCCAGCGGGCCGTTCACCCCCTCGGCCGCCATCATCGCCTGAAGCGCCGCGCCGTCCTCCAGCGCCCGGGCGCGGGCAGGCGCCCAGACCCGCATCAGCAGGTCGCGCACCGCCGCGGGCGTCTTGGCCATCTCCGGCTCCAGCTTGAAGGCGGCGAAGGACGGGTAGCCCAGCAGCCGCGCCCGCTCCTCGCGCAGCCGCAGCATCTCGGCGGCGATGGCGCGGTTGTCCTGGGCATTGCCGTTGGCCCCCCGCGCCACCCAGGCCTCATAGGCCTTCTGGCGCAGGTCGCGGCGGGGCGAGAATTGCAGGAAGGGCGCGATCAGCGAGCGGTTGAGGGTGACCACCGGCCCCGGGAGCCCGCGCTCGGCCCCTGCGCCCCGCGCGGCCTCCACCACGAAATCCGGCAGCCCCTCCAGATCGGCCTCGGAGAGCGGCATCGCCCAGTCGCGTTCCTCGGCCAGCACGTTCTGGCCGAATTTCGTGCCCAGCGTGGCCAGCCGCGCCTTGATCGCGGTCATCCGCTCGGCCGCCTCGCCTTCCAGCAGCGGGCCGGCGCGCACGACCATCCGGCGGTAGAGCGTCAGCACCCGTAGCTGCTCGGGGTCGAGCCCCAGCCCCTCGCGCCCCTGCCACAGGTTTTCGATCCGGGCGAAGAGCGGCTTGTTGTTGGTGACCTCGGAGTGGAAGGCCGAGAGCTTCGGCGCCATCTCGCGCATCAGCTCTTCCCGCGCCGGCGTCGCGTCCGCCCCGGCGAGGTTGTAGAACACCCCCGACACCCGGTCGAGCGCCTCCTCCGCCAGTTCCAGTGCGGCGACGGTATTGGCGAAGTCCGGGGGCGCGGGGTTGCCGGCGATGGCGGCGATGTGCGCGCGCGCCTCGGCCAGCGCGGCGTCGAAGGCGGGGCCGAAATCCTCGTCCCGCAGCCGGTCGAAGGGCGGCAGGTCGAAGGGCGTGCCCCAGGGGGCGAGGAGGGGGTTGGTCATGCGGTGTCTCCAGCGGTCGGGCGGAAGGTAGGGGCTGGCGCGGCAAGGGTCCATCCCCGCCCGGGCGAATCGGCCCCGGCCCGATTGTGGCGCGCGCGGGGTTCCGCCCGCCCCCGCGCCGCAAAGGCGCCGCAATGCCCGGGGGGCCACCGGCAAAATTGCCCGAAAGCGTCGCAATGCTGCCCGACCGCGATGGCCTACTGATGCCGAGGAAACAATCAGCCCCGAGGCGGCCCATGCATCTCTTCCGTCCGATCGACACCGAAGGCGTGGCCCTGGTGGGATGGGGGGTGCGGGTGCTTTTGCTCTCGCCCGAGGGCGGCGAGGGGCGGACCGCCGAGCGGATCTCCGGCCTGGGCGGGCTGATCGAGCCCGAGACCGACCTCTACCAGGCGGTGGAGACGGTGGCGGGCGATGCCACCGGCTATGGGCTCTTCGTGATGGAATGCGACCCCTACGGGGGGCTGGAGGCCGGGCGCCGCGCCGTGGCGATGCTGGGCCGGGCCAACGAGGTAACGCGGGTCATCCTGGTCTCGGCCGAGGTGGGGGTGCAGCAGTTCCCCGAACTGCCGGGCCAGCCGATCCTGCTGCGCGCGCCGCTCTCGGCGGTCAGCCTGCGGGTGGGCTTCGAACACGCCCTGCGCGACCGGCTGGTCTATCCGGCGGCGGCGTGAAAGGCGGACGGCCCGGGGGGCCATCCGCCGCAGCGGTGGGATCAGCCGTCCAGCGTCAGGTTGATCGCCGATTCGCGGCCGTCGCGGCCGGCCGAGATGTCGAAGGTCACGGCCTGGCCGTCCTTCAGCCCGCGGATCCCCGCGCGCTCCAGCGCGGTGATGTGCACGAACACGTCCTTCTTGCCGCCCTCGGGGGCGATGAAGCCGTAGCCCTTGGTTTCGTTGAACCACTTCACGGTGCCCTTGGCCATCCGTCACTCCTGTATTCGCCGCCCGCGTGATTGCGGCGGCACGGCACGTCACGATCGAGGGCTGTGGCGGCCGGGTGACGGCAGACAGGTCGAAGCAGTACGTCGCCCGCGCGATATGAACGGATCGCGCGCGAAACGCAAGGAAAAAAGGGAAATCGGCGCCGCGGGGCGGCGGTTTTCGGCCATGGCCCGGCCGGCGGGGCGGCCGGTGACAGGCCGGCCCCGCCGTGACAGGATGGCCGGCAAGGAGGACCCAGCCATGCAGATCACGCCCGGCTTCCGCGGCCAGACCGTCATCACCACCTTCGAGACCACGCCCGGCCAGTGTTCCGACCTGATGGAGGCGCTGCAGGCGGCCTATGACGAGGTGATCCGCCACCAGCCCGGCTTCGTCTCGGCCGCGCTGCACATGAACGACGCCCAGACCCGGATCGCCAATTATTCGCGGTGGCAGCGGCGCGAGGACTTCATGGCCATGCTGCGCACGCCCGAGATGCGCGAGAGGAACCGCCGCTTCAGCGCGCTCTGCTCGCGGTTCGAGCCGGTGATGTACGAGGTGACGGGGGTGGTCGACGGGCTGCCCGCGTGAAGATGCCGCCGCAAGCCATTGGCCGTTCTGGTTAAACCCGCGCGATCAGCTCCCGGGCCGCGTCGGGGTTGGCCACCTTGTGGCCACCGATCACGAACAGGAACACCTCGCGCGGCTCCGGCTTCGGGCCGGGGGCCACGGGCGTGAGGCCCGGCGGCGGCTCCCCCGCCGCGATGGCGCGGGCGCGGGCGGCCCAGAGGTCGAGCGCCTCGGGGGAATAGCCCGCGGGCTCGGCCTCGGCGGTGCCCATGATCCGCAGATAGGCGAAGGGCGCGGTGGCGTCGGCGATCGCCGGATGCGCGCTGTCGCCGGCCAGCACGATGCCGATCCCCCGCTCGCGCGCCATCTGTATGAACTCCGCGCAGGCGAAACTGTCGTGCCGCACCTCCACCGCGTGGCGCAGCCTGCGCCCGCCTGTCTCGGCGGGCAGCAGGTCGAGGAAGGCCGCGAAATCGGCGGGGTCGAACCGCTTGTGCTCCATGAACTGCCAGTTGATCGGCCCCAGCTTGTCGCCCAGCTCCAAGACGCCCGAGGCCAGGAACCGCTGCACCGATTCTCCCGCCGTGGCCAGCTCCCGCCGGTTGGTGGTGAAGCGCGGCCCCTTCAGCGCGAAGACGAAGCCCTCCGGCGACTCCTCGCGCCATTTCACGAAGCTCTCGGGCTTCTGCGAGCCGTAGTAGGTGCCGTTGATCTCGATGGCGGTCATGGCGCGGCTGGCGAATTCCAGCTCGCGCCGCTGCGGCAGCCCGGCGGGGTAGAAACGGCCGCGCCAGGGCTCGAAGGTCCAGCCGCCGACGCCGATGCGGATGGGCTGTGGCATGGGTGCCTCCCTTTTGCGGGGAGCTTAGCGGGCGGCGGGCGGGGGCGCAAATGATGATTCACGGTTTGTTCAGGATGTGGGGGTGGTGGGCAGATTGCCCACCCTACGTAACCGGACGTTAACCGGCTGGCCCGCAGCATGGGCGCATGTCCGAATACCGCCGCCTGCGTCTGCCTGGCGCCACGTATTTCTTCACCGTCAACCTCGCTGCGCGCGGGTCGGATGCGCTCGTTACGCATATCGATCTGCTGCGCCACGCCTACCGGGTGACGGCGGCCGAGCATCCGGTCCATTGCGACGCCATGGTGGTACTGCCGGACCACCTGCACGCGGTCTGGACCCTGCCTCCCGGCGATGCCGACTTCTCGATCCGCTGGCGGAAGATCAAGGCGCGGTTCACCCGCTGGACGGGGTTGTGGGCGCCGGTTTCGCCCAGCAAGGCGGGCAAGCGCGAGGCCGGGCTCTGGCAGCGGAGGTTCTGGGAACATGCCATCCGTGACGAGGCCGACCATGCCGCGCATGTGGGCTATTGCCTGTGGAACCCGGTCAGGCACGGCATCGTCGCGCAGGCCGAGGACTGGCCGTTTTCCTCGATCCATCGCGACATCCGGGAAGGGATATGGCGCCCGCAGGTTGTGCCGCCCGCGATCCCCAACGCCGGCGAACCGTAGGGTGGGCAATCTGCCCACCATTGCGTGGCGGGCGTGGTGGGCGGATCGCCCACCCTACCTGCGCCGCCGCTTCCCCCCGTGCTGCCCGGCCCGCCCGGCCGTGCTCCGGCCCTTGGCCTTGACCGCGGCCTCGGCCGCCTCCTCCACCGCCGACTGCCGGGCCAGCGGGTCGTCGGCCACGGCGAGTTCCACCGCTTCCAGCCGTTTCACCTCGTCGCGCAGGCGGGCGGCTTCCTCGAACTCCAGGTTCTCGGCGGCCTTCCTCATCGCCGCGCGCAGGGCGTCCAGGTGGGCGGCGAGGTTGGCGCCGACCATGGGCTTCTCGACCTTGGCGGTCACCCGCGCCATGTCGGTGTCGCCCTGCCACAGGCCCGCCAGCACATCCTCGACGTTCTTCCGCACCGTCTGGGGCGTGATCCCGTGCGCCTCGTTATAGGCCACCTGCTTGGCGCGGCGGCGGTCGGTCTCGGCGATCGCCCGCTCCATGCTGCCGGTGATCCGGTCGGCATACATGATCACCCGGCCTTCCGCGTTGCGCGCCGCCCGGCCGATGGTCTGGATCAATGAGGTCTCGGAGCGCAGGAACCCCTCCTTGTCGGCGTCCAGAATCGCCACCAGCCCGCATTCGGGGATATCCAGCCCCTCGCGCAGCAGGTTGATCCCCACCAGCACGTCGAAGGCGCCCAGCCGCAGATCCCGCAGGATTTCAATGCGTTCCAAAGTGTCGATGTCGGAATGCATGTAGCGCACCCGGATGCCCTGTTCGTGCAGGTATTCGGTCAGGTCCTCGGCCATCCGCTTGGTCAGCACGGTGACCAGCACCCGCAGCCCCGCGGCGGCCACCCGGCGCACCTCGTCCAGCAGGTCGTCCACCTGCATCTCCACCGGGCGGATCTCCACCTTCGGGTCCACCAGCCCGGTGGGGCGGATCACCTGTTCGGCGAAGACCCCGCCGGCCTGTTCCAGCTCCCAGGCCGCCGGGGTGGCGGAAACGAAGACCGACTGCGGCCGCATCGCGTCCCATTCCTCGAACTTCAGCGGGCGGTTGTCCATGCAGGAGGGCAGGCGGAAGCCGTGCTCGGCCAAGGTGAACTTGCGGCGATAGTCGCCGCGGTACATGCCGCCGATCTGCGGCACGCTGACGTGGGATTCGTCCGCGAAGACAATGGCATGGTCGGGAATGAATTCGAAGAGCGTGGGCGGCGGCTCGCCCGGCGCGCGCCCCGTGAGGTAGCGCGAATAGTTCTCGATCCCGTTGCAGACCCCGGTGGCCTCCAGCATCTCCAGGTCGAAGGCGGTGCGCTGTTCCAGCCGCTGGGCCTCCAAGAGCTTGCCTTCCTTCACCAATTGGTCCAGCCGCAGCCGCAGCTCGGCCTTGATGCCCTGGATCGCCTGCTGCAGCGTGGGGCGCGGGGTCACGTAGTGGCTGTTGGCATAGATGCGGATCTGCTTGAACGCATCCGTCCTCGCCCCGGTCAGCGGATCGAATTCGACAATCGACTCAAGCTCTTCCCCGAAGAAGCTGAAGCGCCAGGCCCGGTCCTCCAGGTGCGCGGGCCAGAGCTCCAGCACATCGCCGCGCACCCGGAACGCGCCCCGCTGGAAGGCGGCGTCGGTGCGGCGGTACTGCTGGGCCACCAGTTCGGCCAGCACCTTGCGCATGTCGTAGGGCTGGCCGACCGAGAGGTCCTGCGTCATCGCCGAATAGGTCTCGACCGAGCCGATGCCGTAGATGCAGGAGACCGAGGCGACGATGATCACGTCGTCGCGCTCCAACAGCGCCCGGGTGGCCGAGTGGCGCATCCGGTCGATCTGTTCGTTGATCTGGCTTTCCTTCTCGATATACGTGTCGGTGCGGGGAACATAGGCCTCGGGCTGGTAATAGTCGTAGTAGGATACGAAGTATTCCACCGAGTTCTCGGGGAAGAACCCCTTGAATTCCCCATACAATTGCGCCGCCAGCGTCTTGTTGGGCGCCAGGATGATCGCCGGGCGCTGGGTGGCCTCGATCACCTTGGCCATGGTGAAGGTCTTGCCGGTGCCGGTGGCGCCCAGCAGCACCTGGTTCTGCTCGCCCGCCTCGATCCCGCCCACCAGTTCGGCGATGGCCGTGGGCTGGTCGCCCGCGGGCTGGAAGGGCGACTGCATCACGAAGCGCCGGCCGCCTTCCAGCTTGGGCCGGGTCAGCACCTCGGGGCGCGGGACGGGGGCGTTGGTGACGTTGTGGGGCATGGCGATTCCGGGGAGGGCGGGGAGCCTGCCCAATGTGATCCGTTTTTGTTCCGGTTCAAGGCCACGAATCCCGTTGCCAGCCGGCCTTCCGCCCGGTAACGGCAGCGTGATGGGGGAACGGGTGGATACGCGGGCGGTCGGCCTGGACGTGGGGCTGGCGATGATCCGCTGGCTGACCGGGGCCGAGAGCCTGCATTACGGGCTGTGGGACGGGCTGGAGGTCACCGCCGCCAACCTGCGCGCGGCGCAGGAGGCCTATACCGACCGGCTGGTGGCGCTGATGCCCCCCGGACCCCTGCGCATCCTGGACATCGGCGGCGGCGCGGGCTGGACCGCGCGGCGGCTGATCGCGGCGGGGCACGAGGTAGAGATCGTGGTGCCCTCGGCCTATCTCGCCGCCCGCTGCCGGGCGAATGCGCCGGGGGCGGTGGTGCACGAATGCCGGTTCGAGGATCTGGGGGAACGGCCGGCCTTCGACCTCTGCCTGTTCTCCGAGAGCTTCCAGTACATCGGCCTGCCCGAGGGCGTGCCGGGGGCGCTGGGGCGGTTGCGGCCGGAGGGCGAGGTGCTGATCGCCGACTGCTTCCGCTCGGACGCCTATCGGGGGCGCGGGATCAGCGGGGTGCAGCCGGGCGGCGGGCACCGGCTGGCGGATTTCCGCGCCGCGCTGGCCGGCTGGCCGGTCGCGGTGCTGCACGAGGAGGAGATCACCGCCGCCGTGGCGCCCTCGATCGACCTGGAACAGGGGCTGTTCAACGTGGCGGGGCTGGCGGTGACGCGGGTGGACGCCGAGCTGCGCCGGGCGCGCCCGGTGGCGGGATGGGTGCTGCGCCGCCTGATCGCGCTGGTGCTGCCGGCAAGAAAGCGCCGGCGGCTGATGGAGCGGCTGACCGGCCAGACGCGAAATGCCGCGGCTTTCCGCCACTACAACCACTACATGTTGTGGCGGTTGCGGAAGGGTTAACAATCATCTTTCAATCTTACCGAAAATTCCCCTCAAACGCTTCACTTCATGGTTGAAATCCGCGAACGAAGCGGGCACATTGGCCGGGCAAGCAGCAAGGCTGTCGGCCGGTTGCACCACACACCCCACCCACACTCCCCGTGACCGGCCGACAGCCCCCTTGCAGGGGCGCCGGGGGCTGGCGCATATACGGGATGTGCCGAGAGGAGGCCCCCATGCGCGCCCGCATCTATCAGCCTGCCCGCACCGCGATGCAGTCCGGCCAGGCCAAGACCCACGACTGGGTGCTGGACTTCGCCCCCGCCTCGGCGCGCGAGGTGGATCCGCTGATGGGCTGGACCTCCTCGGACGACACGCAGGCGCAGGTCCGCCTGCGGTTCGCCAGCCGCGAGGCGGCCGAGGAGTACGCCCGCGCCCGGGGCTGGGACTATGTGGTGACCGAGCCCAAGCCGCGCGCGCCCAATATCCGCCCCCGCGGCTATGGCGAGAACTTCGCGACCGACCGCAAGGGCGCCTGGACGCATTAGGCGCCCCCTTTTTCGTTTCTTGACAGGAGCTTGATTGACGTGACCAGACCCATTCTGTCCCTTGCCGCCGCCGCATTGGCCCTGCCCGGGGCCGCGCTGGCCCAGGCCACCCCGCAGGGTGCGGCCGAACTGACCGCGGTGTTCCAGACCTATCTCGGCACGACGCCCGGCGTGGTGAACGTGGTGCCCGACGGGGCCGCCTATCTGGTCACCATCGACGCCAGCCCCTTCTTCGGGATGATCCCGCCCGAGGCCAACGCCACCGTCGCCATGTCGCCGCAGATCATGCGGCTGACCGACAACGGCAACGGCACCTGGGGCTATGTGCAGGACCAGCCCTTCACCGCCTCCTTCGCGGTGCCCGGGGTGATCGAGATGCAGATGGCCATCGCCTCGGCGGTCTGCGAGGGCACCTTCGATGCCGCCCTGAAGGGCTTCACCCAGAACGCCTGCAAGATGAGCGACTTCACCATGTCGCAGAGGGTCACCGATCCGGTGGCCGGCCAGCAGAACGTCTCCTACCGCCTGGCCTCGCTGGGCTACGAATCCACCGCCGCGGCGGGGGCGAACGGCGGGGTGGACGGCCGCTTCAGCTATACCGCCGCGGGGCTGGAGGAAGTGATCGAACTGCCGCTGGGCGGCCCGGGCGCCCCGCCGCTGCCGGTGCGGATCACGCTGGCGGACTATACCGCGCAGGGCACCACCACGGGCGTGCGCAACGGCGCCTTTCTGGAACTGCTGGCCTGGTTCGTGGCCAATCCCAGCCAGCAGGCGATGGCGGCCAACAAGGCCGGGGCCAAGGCGATCATCGAGGGCGGGCTGCCGCTGTGGGAAAACATCGCCATGACCTCCGAGGGCCGCGATCTGGTGATCGAGACCCCCTTCGGGCCGGTGCGGGCCGCGGGCCTGGGCGTCGAGGTCAGCCTGAACGGCGCGGTGGCCGACGGGCTCTTCCGCGAGCGGATCAGCCTGACCGGCATCACCCCGCCGCCGGGCATCCTGCCCCCCTTCGCCGAGCAGCTGATCCCCGAGCGGTTCGCGGTCGACTTCCAGGTCGAGAACTACGACGCCGCGGCGGCGTCGCGGGTGCTGCTGGGCCTCTTCGACCTGCCGCCGGGTGCCGAGCCCGGGCCCGACTTCGGCGACCGGCTGCTGTCGGCGCTGCTGCCCTCGGGCGAGGTCGGCCTGCGGCTGGCCCCCGCCGAGATCGCCAACTCGGTCTACAGCCTGAACTATGAGGGCTGGATGACCGCCGGCCCCGCCACCATGCCCACGGGCGCCGCGCGGGTGACCGCCGCGGGGCTGAACGAGGTGATGGCGATCCTGGACGGCGCGCCGGAAGAGGTGAAGATGAACGTCCTGCCCGCGCTGGGCATGGCGGTGGGCATCGCCCAGCAGCAGCCCGACGGCTCGCTGCTGTGGGACATCGACGCCACCGAGCCCGGCACGCTGAAGGTCAACGGCATGGATCTGATGGGGATGCAATGACCCTGACGATCGGGGAGGAGAGCCCGCTGGGCGCCGACCTGGGCCTCCTCTTCACCCGGCACGTGCAGGCGATGCACGCCGACACCCCGCCGGGCTCGATCCACATGATGGACCGGGGGCAGCTGACTGCCCCCGGCATCCGTTTCTTCGTGCTGCGCGACGTGGGGGTGCCGGTGGGGATGGGCGCCTTCAAGCGGCTCGCCGGCCCTGTGGCCGAGATCAAGTCGATGCATGTGCTGGACGAGGCGCGGGGCAGGGGCCTTGCCCGGATGCTGCTCGACCACCTGATCGCCGAGGCGCGGGTCGAGGGCATCCGCCGGCTGTCGCTGGAAACCGGCGCGCAGGACAGCTTCGCCCCCGCGCGCGGGCTCTATGAGCGGGCCGGGTTCGTGTATTGCAGGCCCTTCGAAGGCTACGGCCCCGACCCCAACTCCGCCTTCATGACCCGCGAAATCTGATTGCGCGCCGCGCCCGCCTGCCGCAAAAGGGCGCCAGCGGTCCCGTAGCTCAGCTGGATAGAGCAGCCGCCTTCTAAGCGGCCGGTCGGGGGTTCGAATCCTCCCGGGATCGCCAGTTCAATCCGCCGGCGCGCCGCCCTCGAACCTGTTGGGGCGGCTGTAGTCGCAGGGGGCTTCCTGCATTTCCAGGTGCAGGCGGTCGCCCGCGTAAGGATGGGCGCGGGCCAGGGCCTCGTCGATCTCGATGCCGAGGCCCGGGGCTTCCGGCGGGCGGATGTGGCCGTCTTCCCAGCATATCGCGTTGCGGATCAGCGCCTGGTGGAAGGCGCCGCCGGTCTCGATGGTCTCGACCATCAGCAGGTTGGGGATGGCGGCGGCCAGGTGGATGTTGGCGGTCCATTCCACCGGCCCGGCGTAGAGATGCGGGGCCATCTCGGCGTTGAAGACCTCGGCCATGGCGGCGATCTTCCGCGCCTCCCAGATGCCGCCCACCCGGCCCAGCGCCGGTTGCAGGATCTTCACGCCCCCCAGCCGCAGCAGCATCCCGAATTCGGCCTTGGTGGTCAGCCGCTCGCCCGTGGCCAGCGGCACCCGCACCGCGCGGGCGACCTCGGCGAATTCGGGCAGCATGTCGGGGGGGATCGGCTCCTCGTACCACAGCGGCAGGAAGGGCTCCAAGGCCTGCCCCAGCCGGATCGCGCCGGCGGTGGTGAACTGGCCATGGGTGCCGAACAGCAGGTCCGCCCGGTCGCCCACCGCATCCCGGATCGCCCGGCAGAAGGCCACCGACCGGGTGATGTCAGACATCGCCGGCTGGTGGCCGCCGCGGATGGTGTAGGGGCCGGCGGGGTCGAACTTCACCGCGGTGAAGCCGAGGCCGACCGCCTCGGCCGCCGCCTGGGCCTGCCAGTCGGGGTTGACCCAGAACTCGGCATGGTCCTGCCCGGGCTTGGGGTAGAGGTAGGTATAGCTGCGGATCCGCTCGTTCATCCGCCCGCCGAGCATGGCCCAGACCGGGCGCCCGCGGGCCTTGCCCAGGATGTCCCAGCAGGCGATCTCCAGCCCCGAGAAGGCGCCGATCACCGTGGGGTCGGGGCGCTGGGTGAAGCCCGCGGAATAGGCGCGGCGGAACATCAGCTCCAGGTTCTCGGGGTTCTCGCCCTCCATGTGGCGGGCGAAGACGTCCTCGATCACCGCCGCCATCGCCGCAGGCCCCACGGTCGCGGCATAGCATTCGCCCCAGCCGTGGATGCCGCAGGCGGTGGTCAGCTTCACCAGCGTCCAGTAGCGCCCGCCCCAGCCCGGGGCCGGGGGCGCGACCGTGAGGATCTCGAGCGATTGCAGCTTCATGGGGCCAGCATGGGATCAACCGCGCCCATGGGCGCTTCTGCCCGCGACATGGGTTGCGACGGCAACGACCATCAGCGCCGCCGCCAGCAGGAAGGGCGCGCCGGGGGCGAAGACCGGGGCGCCGGGCCGGGTGAAGGCGAAGAAGGTGGCGGTCATCACTAGCGGCGACAGGATGGTGGCGATGGCATTGAGCGAGGCGATGACCCCTTGAAGCTCGCCCTGCGCGTCCTCCGGCGTCTCGCGCGAGCAGATCGCCTGCAAGGCCGGCCCCACCACGCCGGCCAGCGCGGTGATCGGTGTCAGGATCAGCGCCACGAGGCCCGAAGTCACCACGCCGAGGCCCGTCAGCGTGCCCACGTCCACCCACATGCCCCAGAGCGCGGCGCGGTGCTCGCCCAGCCGGCGGATCATAGGGCCGACCAGCAGCGCCTGCGCCGCGGCCAGCGCGATGCCATAGACCGCCAGCGACAGGCCGATCATCGCCGGCGACCAGCCGAACCGCGCCTGCCCGTAATAGGCCCAGACGGCCGGATAGACGTTCAGCGCCACGCTCATGAGGAAAAGCGTCAGCAGCGGCCGGCGCAGCGCCTTCATCCGGGTGACGGAGAGCAGCGCGCCGAGGGGGTTGGCCCTGCGCAGGTCGAAGCGGCGGCGGAGGGCGGGCCTCAGCGATTCGGGCAGCACCAGCGCGCCGAAGCCGAGGTTGGCCAGCGCCAGTGCCGCCGCGGCCCAGAACGGCGCCCGGGTGTCGATCCCCGCCAGCAGCCCGCCGATGGCCGGCCCCAGCACGAAGCCCACCCCGAAGGCCGCGCCGATCAGGCCGAAGCGGCGGGCGCGCTCGGCCGGCGGGGTGATGTCGGCCACGAAGGCCGCGGCGGTGGCATGGGTGGCCGAGGTGATGCCGCCGATGACGCGGGCGATGAGCAGGAGCCAGATGGTGTGCGCCAGCGCCATCACCAGATAGTCCACCGCCATCGCGGCCAGCGAGACCAAGAGCACCGGCCGCCGCCCGAAACGGTCGGACAAGGCGCCGACGAAGGGGCCGAACAGGAACTGCATCACCGCGAAGGAGGTCGCCAGCACCCCGCCCCAGAGCGCGGCGTCGGAGAGCGTGCCGCCGGTGACCTGCTCGATCAGGTCGGGCATAACGGGGAAGATCAGCCCGATCCCGATGGCATCCAGCGCCACGGTGGCGATGATGAAGGTCAGGGCCAGGCGATCGCCGCCCTTCTGTTCGATTTCGGCAGGCGGGGGAAGGGCGCTCATCGACCGTTTCCGAAGAAATATGTTATGCAGGAAGATATTGCAGGCTGAAATTCAGGTGCGGGCTTTGCATGGAAAGATGGCATTCATGCAAGCGCCTCACGGCCGCCCCAACTCGCTGAGGAAGCCGGAGACCGCGGCCGCCCAGTCCTGCGGCGCGTCCACCGGCGGCAGGTGGCCCGAGCGGCGCAATAACTGAAACCGGCAGCCGGGGATCAGCGCCGCGGTGTCGCGCATCAGGTCCGGCGGCGTGGAGCCGTCGTGCGAGCCGGCGATGGCCAGCGCGGGCAGGCGCAGGCGCGAGGTCGTCTCGAAGAAATCCGCCCCGCCGATGGCTGCCGCGCAGCCGCACCAGCCCTCGGGGTCGGTCGCCTCCATCACGTCCCGCCACCGCAAAGCCTCCGGCGTCTCGCGGAAGCCGCGGGCGAACCAGCGTTCCATGGTCGGCCCGCTGACCGCCGCCATGCCGCCCGCGCGCACCGCGGCCACCCGATCCGCCCAGATCGCCGGGGTGGCGATGCGGTGGGCGGTGTTCGACAGGATCAGCGCGCGCACCAGATCGGGCCGCTTCACTGCCAGCCCCTGCGCCACCAGCCCGCCCATCGAGACGCCGGCCACCACCGCCCCTTTCACCGCCAGATGGTCCAGCAGCCGCTCGGCGTCCCGCACCAGCGCGCCCATGGCATAGGGCGCGGGCGGCACGTCGGAACCGCCATGCCCCCGCGCGTCGTAGCGGATCACCCGAAAGGCCGGCGGCAGCAGCGGCGCCGCGGCGTCGAAGACCCCGGCATGGGTGCCCAAGGCATGGCACAGCAGCAGCGCCGGGCCGTCCCTCGGCCCCTCGTCGCGGTAGGCCAGCCGCAGGTCGGGCAGGAAGGCCAGCATCAGGGAAAGCGCGCCAGCGCCTGCGTGAAGAGCCCCGCGTCCACGTTGCCGCCCGAGGCCACCACGATCACGTCCTCGCCCCGCACCGCCTCGGGCCGCAGCAGCGCCGCGGCCAGCGCCACCGCGCCGCCGGGTTCCAGCACGATCCGCAGCCGGGCGAAGGCCAGCGCCACCGCGTGCAGCGCCTCGTCGTCGGTCACCGTCAGCCCGGGGCCGGCGAGGCGCTGCAGGATCGGAAAGGTCAGTTCCCCCGGCGCGGGGGTCAGGATCGCGTCGCAGATCGACCCCGCGGTGGTGGCGTTGTGCTGCCTCTGCCCGGCGGCCAGGCTGCGCGCCATGTCGTCGAAGCCCGCGGGTTCGGCGGTGCGCAGCCGCAGCCCCGGCGCCCGGGCCTCCAGCGCCAGCGCGATGCCGGAGGACAGCCCGCCGCCGCCGCAGGGGCAGAGCACGTCGGCCTGCGCGATCCCCGCCTCGGCCGCCTGTTCGGCGATCTCCAGCCCCACGCTGCCCTGGCCCGCGATCACCTCGGGCTCGTCATAGGGCTTCACCAGCACCAGCCCGCGCTCGGCGGCGATGCGGTCACCCAGTTCTTCGCGGCTTTCGGTGGCGCGGTCATAGGTCACCACCTCGGCCCCCAGCGCGCGGGTGTTCTCGATCTTCACCCGCGGCGCGTCGGAGGGCATGATGATGACCGCGGGCAGGTCGTGGCGGGCGGCGGCCAGCGCCACCCCCTGCGCATGGTTGCCCGAGGAATAGGCGATCACCCCTTTGGTGCCCGCCGGCAGGGCCGAGACCGCCGCCCAGCCGCCGCGGAACTTGAAGCTGCCGGTGTGCTGCAGGCATTCGGCCTTCACCCAGACCCGCCGCCCCGCGATCCGGTCGAGGAAGGGCGAGGTCAGCAGCGGTGTGCGGCGGGCCTGGCCGGAGAGTCGCCGGGCGGCGGCCTCGATGCGGGCGATGTCGGTCATGATGCCTCCGTGCAGCGGGCGAGGAAGGCGTGGATCGCCTCAACCGCCTCGGGTTCGTCCAGGAAGGGGATATGCGCGCGGCCCGGCACCTCGGCGAAGATCATGTCGGGGCGGCGGCGGCGCATCTCGGCCGCCGTGGCCGGGGTCAGCAGGTCGGAATTGGCCCCGCGGATCAAGGCGAGCGGCAGCCCGGCGCAGGCGTCGAACAGCGGCCAGAGGTCGGGCTCCGGCCCCTCGAAGGCCGCCAGGAACGCCTGCCGCAGCGCGGGGTCGTAGGTGATCCGCAGCCCCTCGGGCGTGGCGCGCCAGTGCAGCCGGGCCTCGGCCAGCCAGCGATCAGGGGCCACCCCGTCGAACCCGGGGCTGAGGCCGGGCAGGGCGGCGGCCATGGCCTCGTGCGTGGCGGCCGAGGGGTTGCGGCCCAGATAGCCGAAGATCCGCTCCAGCCCCGGCCGCGCCACCTCGGGCCCCACGTCGTTGAGGCAGAGGCCCAGCAGGCGGGGCTTCGCCGTGGCGGCCAGGAACAGCCCGATCAGCCCGCCGCGCGAGGTGCCGATGACCGCCGCCTTCTCCACCCCCAGATGGTCCAGCAGCGCCACCGCATCCTTCGCCTCCTGCGGCACGGTATAGGTGGCGGGCCCGGTGAAGTCGCTGCCCCCCCGGCCGCGATAGTCCATGCGGATCAGCCGGCAGGGCGGCAGGTGCGGGCGCAGATAGTCGAAATCGCCCATGGTCCGGGTCAGGCCGGAGAGGCAGAGCAGCGGCAGCCCCTCGCCCTCGTCGGAGAAGGCGAGGCGGGCGCCGTCGCGGGCGGTGAAATGGCTCACGCGGCGTCCCCCTTGCGGGGCGCGCGGCGGAGACGGGCGGGGGCGGACAGCGGGATCATGGCCGGACCCTAGCCGCCGCGACGGGCGAGCGGAAGGGGGGCTTCAGGCCATCCCGGCGGGGCTCAGGCGGGCGTCCTGGCCAGCCCGATGGTCTGCAACGCGGCGCGGATCTCGTCCAGCACCACGGGGTCATCGATGGTGGCGGGGGTCTTGAACGCCTCGGCATCGGCGATCTTCACCATGGTCGCCCGCAGGATCTTGCCCGAGCGGGTCTTGGGCAGCCGGTCCACCACCAGCGCGCGCTTGAAGTCGGCCACCGGCCCGATCCGGTCGCGCATCAGCCCCACGCATTCGCGCACCACCGTGTCGTGCGCGGTCTCGGCGCCCTTCTTCAGGCACAGGAAGCCCAGCGGCGACTGGCCCTTCAGCGCGTCGCTGACCCCGATCACCGCGCATTCGGCCACCGCGGGGTGCGAGGCCAGAACCTCCTCCATCGCGCCGGTCGACAGGCGGTGGCCGGCGACGTTGATCACGTCGTCGGTGCGGGCCATGATGTAGAGATAGCCGTCCTCGTCCACATAGCCGGCATCCCCCGTCTCGTAATAGCCGGGGAAGTGGGACAGGTAGGACTTGCGGAACCTTTCCTCGGCGTTCCACAGCGTGGGCAGGGTGCCGGGCGGCAGCGGCAGCTTCACCGCCACCGCGCCCAGCGTGCCGGGGGGAACCGGATGGCCGCCCTCGTCCAGCACCTGCACGTCATAGCCGGGCATGGGGACGGACGGGCTGCCCGGCTTCACCGGCAGCAGCTCGATCCCCAGCGGATTGGCCGCGATGGCCCAGCCGGTTTCGGTCTGCCACCAGTGGTCGATCACCGGGATCCCGAGCTGCTGTTGCGCCCACTGGATCGTGTCGGGGTCGGCCCGCTCGCCGGCCAGGAACAGCGCCTGGAGGTGGCGCAGGTTGTAGTCGCGGATGAAATGCCCCTCGGGGTCCTCGCGGCGGATGGCGCGCAGCGCGGTGGGGGCGGTGAAGAAGGACTTCACCCTGTTTTCCGAGATCACCCGCCAGAAGGCGCCGGCGTCGGGCGTGCCCACCGGCTTGCCCTCGTAGACCACGGTGGTGCAGCCGGCGATCAGCGGGCCATAGCAGATATAGCTGTGCCCCACGACCCAGCCCACGTCCGAGGCCGCCCAGAACACGTCGCCGGGGCCGACGTTGTAGACGTTCCGCATCGACCACATCAGCGCCACCAGATGCCCCGCGGTGGCGCGCACCACCCCCTTGGGCTGGCCGGTGGTGCCGGAGGTGTAGAGGATATAGGCCGGATGGCTGCCCTCCACCGGCACGCAGTCCGCCGGTTCCGTGCCGTACTGGAACGTATGCCAGGCGACGTCGCGGCCTTCGACCAGCTTGGCCACCTCCTGCTCGCGCTGGAAGATCACGCAGAAGTCGGGCTTGTGGGCGGCCAGGTCGATGGCGCCGTCCAGCAGGGGCTTGTAGTGCACGATCCGGTTCGGCTCGATCCCGCAGGAGGCGGCGATGATCGCCCTGGGCTTGCAGTCGTCGATGCGCACGGCCAGTTCCGCGGCGGCGAAGCCCCCGAAGACCACGGAATGGATCGCGCCCAGCCGGGCGCAGGCCAGCATCGCCTCCAGCGCCTCGGGGATCATCGGCATGTAGATGATCACCCGGTCGCCCTTTTCCACCCCCTTGGCCCGCAGGGCGCCGGCCAGCGAGGCCACCCGCGCTTGCAGTTCGCGGTAGGTGATGCCCTTGCGCAGATGGGTGACCGGGCTGTCGTGGATGATGGCGAGCTGGCTGCCCCGCCCGGCCTCGACATGCCGGTCGACCGCGTTCCAGCAGGTATTGACCCGCGCATCGGTGAACCATTCGTAAAGCGGCGCGCGGGTGTCGTTCAGCGCCCGGGAGGGGGGCTGCACCCAGTCGATGGCTTCCGCCGCCTGCATCCAGAACGCCTCGGGGTCGGCCTGCCAGCTGGCATAGGTCTCGCGGTATCCCATGGAATGCCCTCCCTCGTCCCTTGCGTCTCGTTACGCCCGGGCGGGGGGTTCCACAAGAATGTTGCGCGACTGTTGCAGGATGCCGCACCGCGGCGAGGTGTCACGGTTGGCGGTAACGGTCAGGTGCCGGACTTCAGCGCCTCCAGCATCGCCCGGCGCAGGATGGCGTTCATCCGGGTCTGGTAGCCCTCCCCTCCCGCCTTGAGCCAGGCCAGCACGTCGGCATCCAGCCGCGCGGTGATCTGCTGCTTGACCGGGCGGTAGTACTTGCCGCGGACGGCATTGGTCCAGTCGGTCACCTCGGGAATGTCACTGGTGTCGATCTGGTCGTCGGGCAGTTCGGCCAGGCGCCGGATATCCTCGATCTGTTCCGGGGTGAGCGGGGGCAGAGTCTCTCGCGTATAGCTAACGATCTTGGGTTTCATAGTCTTTCCTTTCGGCCTTGGTGGCCTTGCGGGCCGAGATGATGCGGATCACCTCGGCGCTTCCCCGCCAGCGATCGGTGTGAATCACCAGCAGGAACAGGACGCCCATTACGAGCCCGACCGTCTGCCAACGATATTCTCCGTCCTCGATCCCGTTGAACTCGGTCAGGTTACGGGGATCGTCGAACACCGCCGTTGCGGTGCGAAAGTCGATTCCGTGCTTCTTGCGGTTGGCCTCGGCCTTGGCGTCATCCCACTCGAAGCGCTCGTCTGTCATTGCAGAAATGTAGTTACAGCCCGCGCCCGGGTCAAGTCACCCGTAATGCGTCACCGGCGTCCCCGCCAAGGCGCTCATGTTGAACAGGCCCCGGGCGGTGATCGAGGGGGTGACGATGTGGGCCTTGTTGCCCATGCCCATCAGGATCGGGCCCACCTCCAGCCCGTTGGCCCGCATCTTCAATATGTTGCGCACGCCGGACGCCGTGTCGGAATTGGCGAAGACCAGCACGTTCGCCGCCCCTTCGAAGCGGCCGTCGGGGAACAGGCGGTCGCGGGTGGCCTGGTCGAGTGCTGCGTCGATATGCATCTCGCCCTCATAGGCGAAGTCGGGTTCGCGGGCGTCCAGCAATTCCAGCGCCGCGCGCATCACCCGGCCCGTGCCGCAGTCGAGGTTGCCGAACTGGCTGGAGGAGCAGAGCGCGATCTTGGGCATCAGGCCGAAGCGGCGCACGTGGCGGGCGGCGCCGATCACCGTCTCCATCACCTGTTCCGGCGTGGGTTCGGGATGCACATGGGTGTCGGCGATGAACAGCGGCCCGTCCTGCAATATCATCAGGCTCAGCGCCGCGATGGGATGCAGGCCGCCCCGCGCCAGCACCTGGCGCACGTAGTTCAGATGCCACAGGTACTGGCCGAAGGTGCCGCAGATCAGGCTGTCGGCCTCGCCCCTGTGCACCATCACCGCGGCGATGGCGGTGGTGTTGGTGCGCATCACCGCGCGGGCGATGTCGGGCGTCACCCCCTGCCGCTTCATCAGGCCCAAGTAGGTCTCCCAGTAATCCCGATACCGCGCGTCGCTTTCCGGGTTCACGATCTCGAAGTCGCGGCCCGGGCGGATCGGCAGGCCGGCGCGTTCGCAGCGATGGGCCACCACCTCGGGCCGGCCGATCAGGATGGGGGCGTCGTTCGTCTCCTCCATCATCGCATTGGCCGCGCGCAGCACCCGCTCGTCCTCGCCCTCGGCGAAGACGATCTTGCGGGCGGCGAGCTTGGATGCCTCGAACACTGGCCGCATGATCAGCGCCGAGCGGAAGACCGAGCCGTCCAGCCGCCGCTTGTAGGCGTCGAGGTCGTCGATGGGCCGGGTGGCCACGCCCGTGGCCATCGCCGCCCGGGCCACGGCGCTGGCCACCACCCCGATCAGCCGGGGATCGAATGGCTTGGGGATCAGGTACTCGGGGCCGAAGGACAATTGCTCGCCCTGATAGGCCGCCGCGGCCTCGGCGCTGGTGGTGGCGCGGGCCAGCGCGGCGATGCCTTCGATGCAGGCCAGTTCCATCTCGTCGTTGATCTGCGTGGCCCCCACGTCCAGCGCCCCGCGGAAGATGAAGGGGAAGCAGAGCACATTGTTGACCTGGTTGGGATAATCCGACCGGCCGGTGGCGATGATCGCCTCCGGCGCGGCCTCGCGCGCCGCCTCGGGCGTGATCTCGGGCGAGGGGTTGGCCAGCGCGAAGATGATCGGGCGGGGGGCCATCTGCCGCACCATCTCGGGCTTCAGCACCCCGGGGCCGGAGAGGCCGAGGAACAGGTCCGCCCCCCCGATCACCTCGGCCAGCGTCCGCGCATCGGTCGCCTGCGCGAAGGCGGCCTTCTGCGGGTTCATGTCCTCCGCCCGCCCTTCGTAGACCAGCCCGTGGATGTCGCAGAGCCAGATGTTCTCCCGTTTCACCCCCAGCTTCAGCAGCATGTTGAGGCAGGCGATCCCGGCCGCGCCGCCGCCGGTGGAGACCACCTTGATGTCCTCGAACCGCTTGCCCGCCACGTGCAGCGCGTTGGTGGCGGCGGCGCCCACCACGATGGCGGTGCCGTGCTGGTCGTCGTGGAACACCGGGATCTGCATCCGGGCGCGGCACAGTTCCTCCACCACGAAGCAGTCGGGGGCCTTGATGTCCTCCAGGTTGATGGCGCCGAAGGTGGGCTCCAGCGCGCAGACGATCTCGGCCAGCTTCACCGGGTCGGGCTCGTTCACCTCGATGTCGAAACAGTCGATATTGGCGAATTTTTTGAACAGGACCGCCTTGCCCTCCATCACCGGCTTGGAGGCCAGCGCGCCGATGTTGCCCAAGCCCAGCACGGCGGTGCCGTTCGACACCACCGCCACCAGGTTCGCGCGCGAGGTATAGCGGCTGGCGGTGGCGGGGTCGGCCTTGATCTCCAGGCAGGCCTCGGCCACGCCCGGCGAATAGGCCAAGGACAGGTCGCGGCCGTTGGCCAGCGGCTTGGTGGCGCGGATCTCCAGCTTTCCGGGCTTCGGCAGTTCGTGATAGTCGAGCGCGGGGTGGCGTTTGCCGTCCTGCCTGCCGGTTTCCATGCGCCGCCTCCCCCTGCCGGATGGTTCAACGTTGAACGATTGCCGGGCGAACGGCAATCCATGCCCTTCGGGATAGGTGTTTTCGGCCCGGCTTGCAAATGCCCGCCGCCGCCTTGCATCGCGCCGCCCGCCGCCGCACACTCCGGCGGGCAAAGGGACGGACGGGGGGCCTCATGTCGCTGTTTCAGGCTGCGCTCAAGGTGCGCGAACACGCCCATGCCCCCTATTCGCGCTTCAAGGTGGGCGCCGCGATCGAGACCGCCTCGGGCCGCGTGTTCACCGGCTGCAATGTCGAGAATGCCGCCTATCCGCAGGGCACCTGCGCCGAGGCCGGCGCCATCGCCGCCATGGTGGCGGCGGGGGAGCGTGAAATCGCCCGGGTGCTGGTGGTAGGCTCGGGCGACCGCCCGGTGCCGCCCTGCGGCGGCTGCCGGCAGAAACTGGCCGAGTTCGCGGGGCCCGAGGTGCCGGTGACCATGGCCACGCCGGCGGGCGAGCAACGCACCGTGACCATGGCCGACCTCTTGCCCGGGGCCTTCGGCGCCGATTTCCTGCCGTCATGACCACCGCCCGCGCCATCATCGCCGGGCTGCGGCAGGGCAATACGCCGTCGGAGGAGGATCTGCGCTGGTTCGCCCAAGGGCTGGCCTCGGGCGAGGTGACCGACGCGCAGGCCGGCGCCTTCGCCATGGCGGTCTGCCTGCGGGGGCTGGGCGAGGCCGGCCGGGGGGCGCTGACCCGGGCGAGGCGCGACTCGGGCCGGGTGCGCGACTGGGACATGCCCGGCCCGGTGCTGGACAAGCATTCCACCGGCGGCATCGGCGATTGCGTCTCGCTGCTCTTGGCCCCCGCGCTGGCGGTCTGCGGCGCGCATGTGCCGATGATCTCGGGCCGCGGCCTCGGCCATACCGGCGGCACGCTGGACAAGCTGGAGGCGATCCCCGGCCTGCGCACCGGGCTTTCCGAGGAGGCGCTGCGGATGCAGGTGGCCGAGGTGGGCTGCGCCATCGTCGCGGCCAGCGCCGAACTCGCCCCGGCCGACCGCCGGCTCTATGCGGTCCGCGACGTGACCGGGACGGTGGAGTCCATCGACCTCATCACCGCCTCGATCCTGTCGAAGAAGCTGGCCGCCGGGCTGGAGGCGCTGGTGCTGGACGTCAAATGCGGCTCCGGCGCCTTCATGAAGACGCTGGCCGAGGCGCGCGCGCTGGCCGAGGCGCTGGTGGCCACCGCACAGGGCGCGGGCTGCATGGCCGCCGCGCTGATCACCGACATGTCGCAGCCCTTGGCCACCGCCGCCGGCAACGCGCTGGAGGTGACCGAGGTGATGGAGACGCTGACCGGCACCTCGGTCAACACCGCGCTCTGGGACATCACCTGCGTGCTGGGGGGCGAGGCGCTGGCGCTGGGAGGCCTCGCGGCGGATGCCGAGGACGGCGCGGGCCGGATGGCGCAGGCGCTGGAATCGGGGGCGGCGGCCGAGACCTTCGGCCGGATGGTCGCGGCGCAGGGCGGCCCCGCGGATTTCGTGGAACGCTGGCCCGACCGGCTGCCCGCCGCCCCGGTGGTGCGCGAGGTGCCGGCGCCCCGGGCGGGGTTCGTGACTGCCATCGACGCCGAGGCGCTGGGCCATGCCGTGGTGCGGCTGGGCGGCGGGCGGCTGCGCGACGGCGACCGGGTGAATCCTTCTGTGGGCCTCTCCGACCTGGCCGGGATCGGCGAGGACATCGGCGCGGGCGCGCCGCTCGCCCTGGTGCACGCGGTGTCCGAGGCCGAGGCGCAGGCCGCCATCGCCGCGGTGCAGGCCGCCTATGCCATGGGCGAGGCCCCGCCCGCCGAGCCGCCGCTGGTGCTGGGGAGGGTGGCGTGAGCCGGGCCTTCCTGATCGTGATGGATTCGGTGGGGGCCGGGGGTGCCCCGGATGCCGCCGAGTTCGGCGACGCGGGCGCCAATACGCTGGCCCATATCGCCGCGGCCCGGGCGGCGGCGGGGCGGCCGCTGCGGATGCCGGTGCTGGACGGGCTGGGGCTCTCCGCCGCCGTGCGGCTGGCCTCGGGGGCCGACATGCCCGGGCTGGGGGCCGAGCCGCGCGGCCGCTGGGGGGCGGCGACCGAGGTCTCGCGCGGCAAGGACACGCCCTCGGGCCATTGGGACCTGGCGGGCGTGCCGGTGCCCTGGGACTGGACGTATTTCCCGCGGGAAGTGCCGGCCTTCCCGGCCGGGCTGATGGCCGAGGTAGCCGCCTTGTGCGGGGCAGGGGGGACCTTGGGCAACTGCCATGCCTCCGGCGTGCCGATCATCGAGGCGCTGGGGCAGGAGCATCTGCGCACCGGCTGGCCGATCTGCTATACCTCCGCCGACAGCGTGTTCCAGATCGCCGCGCATGAGGGGGCCTTCGGGCTGGACCGGCTGCTGGCGCTCTGCGAGGCGATCGCCCCGCGGCTGCACGCCATGCGGGTGGGCCGGGTGATCGCCCGGCCCTTCACGGGCGAGCCCGGCGCCTTCGCCCGCACCGGCAACCGGCGCGACTATGCGATGACGCCACCCGCGCCGACGATCCTGGACCGCGCGCTGGCGGCGGGGCGGATGACCCATGCGGTGGGCAAGGTCAGTGACATCTTCGCCCACCAGGGGGTGGGGCGCGAGTGGAAGGGGCAGAGCGACCTTGACCTTTCCCAACATATCCACAGGCTGGCGGAGGTCGCCGAGCCCGGATCCCTGACATTCGCCAACTTCGTGGAGTTCGACAGCCTCTACGGCCACCGCCGCGACCCCCTGGGCTACGCCGCGGCGCTGGAGTGGTTCGACACCGTGGCCGGTGCTTTCCTGAACCGGCTGAAACCCGGCGACCTGGCCGTCTTCACCGCCGACCATGGCAACGACCCCACCTGGCCCGGCACCGACCACACCCGCGAGCGCGTGCCGGTGCTGATCCACGGCGCCACGCCGGGCCCCATGGGCCTGATCGCCTTCGCCGACGTGGCCGAGACCGTCGCCGCGCACCTCGGGCTGGCCGCGGGCCCCGCAGGAGTGTCCCGCCTGTGACCCATGCCGCGCTGCCCAAGATCGAGCTGCACCTGCACCTGGAGCGCGCGGCACCCCCGGCCTTCGTCCGCGGGCTGGCGCGCGAGAAGCACATCGACATCGCCGGCATCTTCGACGAGCAAGGACATTACCGCTTCACCGACTTCTGGCACTTCCTGAAGGTCTACGAGGCCGCGACCTCGGTGCTGACCACCCCGCAGGACTATGCCCGCCTGACCCGGGCGGTGCTGGAGGAATCCGCCGCAAGCGGGGTGATCTATTCGGAAACCTTCCTCTCCCCCGACTTCTGCGGCAACCGCGACCTCTCTGCCTGGCGCGAATACCTGCACGCGATCCGCGATGAGGCCGAAGCCATCGAACGCGAAGGCGGCCCCACCCTGCGCGGCGTGGTCACCTGCATCCGCCACTTCGGGCCGCAGAAGGCGCGCGAGACCGCCCTCTGCGCGGCGGAAACCGCCGGCGAGTTCATCACCGGCTTCGGCATCGCCGGCGACGAAAGGGCGGGCAGCCCCAAGGACTTCGCCTGGGCTTTCGACTGCGCCCGCGAGGCGGGGCTGGGGCTCACCGCCCACGCCGGCGAATGGGGCGGGCCGGAGAGCATCCGCGATGCGCTCGACGCCCTCAAACCCGCCCGCCTGGGCCATGGCGTGCGGGCCATCGAGGACCTGGCGCTGGTGGACCGGCTGGCGGAAGAGGGCACGGTGCTGGAGGTCTGCCCGGGCTCCAACATCGCGCTGGGCCTTTACCCGGACTGGCGGCGGCATCCCATCGCGGAGCTGGACCGGCGGGGGGTCAGGGTCACGATCTCCACCGACGACCCGCCCTTCTTCCACACCACCATGGCCCGCGAATACGACCGCCTGCACGACGCCCACGACTGGGACGAGGGGCAGTTCGCCCGCCTGAACCGCACGGCACTCGCCGCCGCCTTCTGCGACCCCGCCACCCGCGACCGCATCGCCAAACGCCTGGAGCCCGCATGAGCCTGACCGTCGTCACCCACCCGCTGGTGCAGCACAAGCTGACGCTGATGCGCGAGAAGGACACTTCCACCGCCTCGTTCCGCAAGCTTTTGCGCGAGATCAGCCTGCTCCTGGCCTACGAGATCACCCGCGAGATGCCGATGACCACCCGGCCCATCGAGACGCCGCTGGAGCCGATGGACGCACCGGCCATCGAGGGCAAGAAGCTGGCGCTGATCTCGATCCTGCGGGCGGGCAACGGGCTCTTGGACGGGATCCTGGAGCTGATCCCGGCGGCGCGGGTGGGCTTCGTGGGCCTCTACCGCGACCCGCAGACGCTGCAGCCGGTGCAGTACTACTGCAAGCTGCCGGAGCGGCTGGAAGAACGCATCTGCATCGTGCTGGACCCGATGCTCGCCACCGGCAATTCCTCGGCCGCGGCGGTGGATCTGGTGAAGCAGGCGGGCGGGCGCGACATCCGCTTCCTCTGCCTGCTGGCCGCGCCGGAAGGGGTGAGGCGGATGCAGGAGGCCCATCCCGACGTGCCCATCGTCACAGCGGCTGTGGACAGCCACCTGAACGACCATGGATATATTGTGCCCGGGCTAGGGGATGCGGGCGACCGCATGTTCGGTACAAAATAAGGTAATTGCCGCTTTACTCGGAAACAATCCTGCCCCATTGTGGAGCCGATCCTCACGGGGGGCGGGATGCTGTTGCGACGACTGGCCCTGGCCGGGCTGATGGCCACCTGCGCCACGGGCGCCTGGGCTGACCTGAAGGGCCCGCGCGAACTGCCGCCCGCGGGCTTCACCGGCCAGCAATACGTGGACAGCGCGGGCTGCGTGTTCCTGCGCGCGGGCCTGGCGGGGCAGGTGAACTGGGTGCCGCGGGTCAGCCGCGACCGGCGGCAGATCTGCGGCCAGATCCCCAGCTTCACGCCCGAGCCGGCGGTCACCGCCGCGGCCGAACCCGCCCCGCCGCCCCGCCGGGCGGCCGATCCCGTCGACACCGTGGCC
The DNA here is from genome assembly GCA_037190175.1 of Paracoccaceae bacterium. Taxonomy (GTDB): domain Bacteria; phylum Pseudomonadota; class Alphaproteobacteria; order Rhodobacterales; family Rhodobacteraceae; genus JBBCJM01. The sequence goes on from JBBCJM010000134.1 coordinate 61,935, forward strand.
TCGGCGCCCACGCCCCCACCGCGGCC
>JBBCJM010000135.1:0-10822 GCA_037190175.1 Paracoccaceae bacterium
CGCGGCCGCCGCGGCCGAGGACCAGGCCATGGAGCTCCAGGCGCAGACCGAGCAGAGCGCCACGGAGGCCGAGGCCGAGGCCGCCGAGGCGGTCGAGAAGGTCGGCGCCGAGCGGGCGGTCGAGGTGACGGCGGCGGCCGAGGAAGCGAGGCGCCACGCGACCCAGAACTCGGTCTTCGTCGGCGCGGTCATCGCCGACCACAACCGCTGCGGCGAGGCCGTGACCGAGGCGCAGACCGAGGCGCAGCGCACCCGCGACCAGGCGGGCGTGGCGGCCACCACCTCGGCCACCGATCTGGCCGCGCAGTCCAGCCAGGCCGCGCAGAAGCAGGTCGGCAAGATGCAGCCGGTGGCGGACCAGGCCAAGGCCGCGCTGGAAAAGGCCAAGGCCGCCAAGGAAAAGGCCATCGCCGAGGCCGAGAAGGAGAAGGCCGACGCCCTGGCGCGGTCCGGGGCGATCCTGCAGCAGATGGACGCCAGGCTCGCGGCGGCGGCCGGCGGCGGCCCGGCGCTCGATTCGCTGCTGACCGAGCTGAAGAACGACGAGGCCAAGCAGCAGGTCATCGTGCAGGAGGCCAAGCCGAACCGCGGCACCATCGGCGAATCGCAGCGCGCCGAGCTGGAGAACGACGAGGACGAGGCCCAGGCCAAGGTGCTGGCCGGCGCCGAGGCGATGACCGCGGCGGCCAAGAAGATCGCCGAGGAGGGCGACGCGCTCAAGCAGGCCGCGGAAGCGGTCTGGGAGGGCGTGAAGGGCGCCGTCGACAAGGTCAAGCAGGGCGCCGAGCTCGTGGACCGCACGGTGGGCGACCTGAAGAAGCGCGCCGGCGGATGGGCCGACAAGCTGGTCGAGGGCGCGAAGAAGGCCTGGGACGACAAGCAGCGCCGGATCGACGAGGAGAACAAGCGCGCCAGCGACCTGCTCGATAAGGTGAAGGACAGCGCAAAGTCGCTGTGGGATTCGGTGAGCAAGGCCGCCTCGGGCTTCATCGACCGCGCCGGAGAGGCGGCGGTGAAGACCGGCAAGGAGCTGTTCGACAAGGGCGCCGAGACGGTCAAGCAGGTGGCCGAGGAGGCCGAGGCCGCCAAGCAGGCGGTCGAGGACGCGGCCAAGGCGGCGCTCGCCGAGGCCGAGGCCAAGGCCGAGGAGATCAAGTCCGGCGCCTCGCAGGTGGTGGACGAGGCCAAGGCGCTGGTGTCCCGCGGCGCGGACGCGGCCGAGGGCGTGGCCGAGGAGATCTACGCCGGCGCCAAGGGCGCGGTCGAAAAGGCGGTCGGCTTCGTCGACGACGTGCTGCCCGACTGGGGCGAGATCGGCCAGGAGGTCGACCAGTTCGTCAACGACCGCAAGCAAGACGCCGATGACGCGTTCAACAAGGCCAAGGAGATCGCGACCGAAGTGGCGCAGAGCCTGGCCGATGGCGCGCAGGCGGTGAAGGAGGGGGCCGAGGCCACCTATGACGGGCTCAAGACGGCCTATGATGAGACCAAGCAGGGCCTCGAGGGCGTGGCCAAGACGGTCGAGGAGGTCGCCCGCGACGTCGGCAAGTTCGCCGAGCCGATCGTCGACGTGGCCCGGAAGGCCTATGACGAGAAGATGCGCCAGATCGACGAGGAGAACAAACGCACCAACGACCAGCTGCAGAAGCTGAAGGACGGGGCGCAGAAGCTGCTGGAGGGCGTCGGGAAAGCCGCAGACGGCATCATCGACCGCGCCACCGACAAGGCGACCAAGACGGCCAAGGAAGCCTACGACACCGGCGCGCAGGCCTTCGACAAGGCGGTCGGCGCCGCCAGGGAGGCCGAGAAGGCGGTGAAGGACGCCGCCGGCAAGGCCTATGACGAGGCGCAGAAGAAGATCGGCGAGATGAAGGACGAGGCCGGCAAGAAGGCCGACGAGTACATCGAGAAGGCCCGGAAGGCGCCCGGCCTGATGGGCGAGGAGGCGGTCAGGCTCTACGAGGAGGCCCAGGACATCGCCGGCGGCGTGGGCGAGTTCTTCGACGGCCTGGCCGACGAGGCGCGCCAGCAGGGCGGCAAGCTCTGGGACGAGGTCGTGGGCACCGCCGACGAGAAGAAGAAGACGGCCGAGGAGGCGGTCAAGTCGGTGATCGACGAGATCACCAAGACCAAGACCAGGGTCGAGCAGACCGTCAAGGGGGTCGTCGAAGAGCTGAAGTCGAAGGTCGAAGGCGTCGCCAAGGAGGCCGAGGAGGCCGCGAACCAGGCCAGGGAGAAGGCCGAGGGCGTGCTGGACGGCATCGACGAGAAGTACGAGGCGCTCAAGGAAGAGATCGGCGAGTTCGCCGAAAGGGGCGCCAAGGGCGTCGTGGACGAGGCCAAGGGCCTGAAGAAGACCATCGAGGAGAAGGCCGAGGAGGCCAGGAAGAAGGCCGCCGAGGCGCCGACCATCGTGGACGGGCTGCTGGAGGAGGGCAAGAAGGCCGTCGAGAAGATCGTCGATACCATCGAGGGCGGGGCCGCCACGGCCTATGAGGAGGCGCTGAAGGCCCTGAAGGCCGAGGCCGACGCCCGGGCGCGCGAGGCCGAGGCCCGGAAGGACACCGTGGAGAAGGCCTTCGAGACCGCGAAGAAGGAAGCCGAGGACTTCGCCAAGCGGATCGAGGAAGAGGCCAAGGCGATCCAGGACCGGGTGAAGGGCGTGTCGTCCAAGGCCAAGGGCGGGCTCAAGTCCATGGTCAACAACATGATCTCGGACATCGAGAAGGCGATCGAGGACCTCAAGGCCAAGGAGCAGGAGGCCGCCCCGGTCGGCGGCAAGATCACCAAGATGGTGCAGGACACCATCAAGGAGGTGACGCGCGTCGTCGAGCAGGAGCGCAAGGCCACCGAGGAGGAGATCGCCAAGGCCCGCGAGGCCTGCAAGGTCGAGATCGACGCCTGGAACAAGGTGGCCAAGGGCAGCGGCGAACGCTTCACCCAGCTGGAAGGCCGGATGGCCACGCTGGAGGACGAGGCCCAGGCGGTCCATGACAAGGCGAAGGCCGAGTTCGGCAGCATCGGGGCCGAGAAGGTCCAGCCCGGTCTGGACAAGGTGAAGAAGGCCCGGGCGGACCTGAACAAGGAGGCCACCGAGTTCGAGGCCGCGCGGGAAACCGCGAAGGGTGCGATCGAAAAGCTGGGCAAGGCCATGTCCAACGACGACTTCGCCGGCGAGCTGAGCCAGGCCAAGGACGACCTTACCCGCGGCATCGTGCAGTTGGAGGAGCTGGTCGCCAAGGTCGGCGAGGGCGAGAAGCCGGCGCAGGCGGGGCTGAACGAGGCCAAGCAGGGCGCGGCGGCCGCGCGCAGCGAGTTCCAGTCCAGGGCCGGCGCGATGAAGTCCAAGGCGACCGCGGCCGAGAAGGCGGTGGCGGCGCTGCTGAAACAGGCCGAGGCCGACAAGAAGAACGGCGACATCGGCAAGCTGATGGACGAGGCCGGCGGCCATCTGGTCATCGCCCGCGACCTGACCACCGAGATGCAGGGCATCGGCGGCACGGCCTCGGAGAAGGAGCGGCTGGAGCTGGCCAAGAGCCAGATGCGCATCGAGAGCATGATGGACCAGATGGACGCGCTGCGTAACGCGCAGGCCGCGGGCGCCTGACCGCTTTGCGCGGGCGGGGGCAGCCCCGCCCGCTCAGCCCTCCCGGCTGGCCTCGAACAGCGAGGCGGCGGCGTCGTAGAAGGCGGTCCGGGTGGCCGGCGCCTCCATCATGATCTCGTGCTGCGCCCCGGGCACCTCGGTCAGCACCCCGCCGGGCCAGCGGGCCATACGCTTGCGGATGGCGGCCTGGACGACGATGCGCTCCTCGGACCCCATCACGGTCAGGCAGGGCAGGCGGGGGCTCTCCTGCCGGGCCAGCCAGCGCAGTTCGGCCAGGGCGGTGTCCAGCCAGCGGATCGAGGGGCCGCCCAGCGTCAGTTCGGGGTGTTCCTCGACCTGCGCCTTCATCCAGTCCCACATCGCCCGGTCGGTGGTCAGCGTGTTGCCCTCGAAGGGCACGGCCAGCGGATAGGGCACCGGCCCGGTGGAGGGGGCGAAGCGGTTGTCCTGCCGCAGCCACCGCGCGGCCAGCCCGACCCCGCGGGCCACCGGCACCATGCGGGGCGCCATCACGATCCCCCACATCGGCGCCGAGAAGGCCGCCGCCCGCACCTCCAGCCCCTCGATCAGCGCGCGCAGCCCGATGGCCCCGCCCATCGAATGCGCCAAGAGGAACAGCGGCCGCGGCGCGCCCAGCGGCTCCAGCGCCGCCAGCATCGCGGCGAGGTCGCGCTGATAGTCGGCGAAGCGGTCGACATGGCCGATCCGCGCGTCCGCGACCAGCCGGTCCGACAGGCCCTGGCCGCGGTTGTCCAGCACCAGCGTGGCATATCCCCGCGCCGCCAGCTCTCCCGCCGCCGGCCCATATTTCTCGATGTATTCGGTGCGCCCGGGCAGCAGCAGCACCGTGCCGCGCCCGCCGCCCGGCCACCAGCCCAGCCGCAGGCGCACCCCGTCATCCGCCCGCACCCAGAGGGCGCGGCCGCCGGGCGGACCATCGGCCAGATGGTGGTAGAGCGGCGCCTCCTCCATCAGCCCAGCAGGCCGCCCAGCTTCATCGCCATGCCCATGTTGCCGTCGACCGACAGCTTGCCCTGCATGAAGGCGGCGGTGGGGTTCAGGTCGCCCGCGAGAATCGCCTGGAACACATCGGCCTCGGCGGTCAGCACCACGTCGGCCTCGTCGTCGCCCTCGCGCACGCCCTCGGCGTCGATGACCAGCGAACCCTCGCCCGGGATCACGAACTTCGCCACCCCGTCGAAGCCCTCGACCTTTTCCGACAGCGCGGCCACGGCCGCCGCGATCACGTCGCTCATCTTCGTCTCTCCCTGTTGCAGGTCCGTTGCAAAAACGTGAGGCGCACCCGCTGGCTTTCGGGCGGCGTCACGCTACATTGGCGGTTATGGGCACCTGGCGCGTTTTCCTCAATCGGATCGTTGCGGCACTTCTGCCGATTTTTGTCGCCCTGCCGCTGGCCGCGCAGGAGCGCGAGCCTGCGCCGGCGCCCCGGACGCTGGACGAGCTGTTCGCCGAGCTGCAGACCGCCGACGCCCGCGCCGCGCGGCGGGTGGAGCGCGAGATCTGGAACATCTGGTCGAAGTCCGGCTCGCCCTCGGCCGACCTGCTGCTGCAACGCGGGCGCAACGCGCTCAGCGCCGGCGAGACGGCCAAGGCCATCGAGCATCTGACCGCGCTGGTCGACCACGCCCCCGACTTCACCGAGGGCTGGAACGCGCGCGCCACCGCCTATTTCCACGCCGGGCTCTTCGGCCCCTCGGTCGCCGACATCGCCGAGGTGCTGCGCCGCGAGCCCCGGCACTTCGCCGCCATGGCCGGTTTCGGGGCGATCCTCGAAGGCACCGGCAAGCCCGAGCGGGCGCTGGAGCTCTATCGCGCCGCGCTGGCTATACATCCCCACCTGACCGAGGTAAGCGAGGCCATCGCCCGGCTGGAAACGCAGCTTTCCGGCCAGGACCTCTGATCCCTCCTCTCGGCCCGACCCAGGGGCGCGCCACCCATGCTGACACCTTCGCGCGTCACGGCCGTGCTGGGCCCCACCAACACCGGCAAGACCCACCACGCCATCGAGCGGATGCTGGGCCACCGCACCGGCATCATCGGCCTGCCTTTGCGCCTGCTGGCGCGCGAGGTCTATGACCGCATCGTCGCCGCCCGCGGCCCCTCGGTGGCCGCCCTGGTGACGGGGGAGGAGCGGATCGTCGGCTCCCGCGCCGCCTATTGGGTCTGCACGGTCGAGGCGATGCCGCTGGACATCGGCGCCGACTTCGTGGCGGTGGACGAGATCCAGCTCTGCGCCGACCCCGAGCGCGGGCATGTCTTCACCGACCGCCTGCTGCGGGCGAGGGGGCTGGTGGAGACGATGTTCCTCGGCTCCGAGGCCATGCGGGGGGCCATCGCCGCGCTGGTGCCGCATGTCACCTTCATCCGCCGCGACCGGCTGAGCGAGCTGACCTATGCCGGGTCGAAGAAGATCAGCCGGATGCCCGCGCGCAGCGCCATCGTCGGCTTCTCGGTCGAGAACGTCTATGCCATCGCCGAGCTGATCCGCCGGCAGAAGGGCGGCGCGGCTGTCGTCATGGGCGCCCTGTCGCCCCGCACCCGCAACGCGCAGGTGGCGATGTATCAGGCGGGCGAGGTGGACTACCTGGTCGCCACCGACGCCATCGGCATGGGGCTGAACCTCGATATCCGCCACGTCGCCTTTTCCGCCACGCAGAAGTTCGACGGCCGCCGGCTGCGCTCGCTGTTCCCGCACGAGCTGGGCCAGATCGCCGGGCGGGCGGGGCGGCACACCATGCCCGGCACCTTCGGGGTGACGGGCGAGGCCCCGCCGCTGGCCCCCGATCTGGTCGAGGCGATCGAGAACCACCGCTATGCCCCGATCCGCCGCCTCTCCTGGCGCAACGAGGATCTGGACTTCGGATCGGCCACCCGGCTGATCGACAGCCTGGAGGCGCCGACCACCAACGAATGGCTGGTCCGCGCGCGCGAGGCCGACGACCAGCTGGCGCTGAAGGCGCTGGTCGAGATGCCCGAGGTCGCCCAGCGCCTGACCGGCCCGCAGGCGGTGCGGCTGCTCTGGGATGTCTGCCGGGTGCCGGATTTCCGCGGCATCAGCACGCAGGAACACGCCTCGCTGCTGGCGCGCCTTTACGGCTTCCTGTCCGAGGGGCAGGTGCCCGCCGACTGGCTGGCCAAGGCGGTGGCCCGCATCGACCGTACCGACGGCGAGATCGACACCCTGTCCAAGCGGCTGGCCTATATCCGAACCTGGACCTACGTGGCCCAACGCCGCGGCTGGGTGGCCGATGAAGCCCATTGGCGCGACGAGACGCGCGCGGTAGAAGACCGCCTGTCGGACGCGCTTCACGCGGCGCTGACGCGCGCATTCGTGGACAGGCGGACCAGCGTGCTGCTCCGCCTGCTCAAGCAGAAGGAGAGCCTTGTGGCTGAGGTGAACGACAATGGCGAGGTCAGCGTCGAGGGGCAACCCGTCGGCCGGCTGGAGGGCTTCCGCTTCCATCAGGACGCCTCGGGCTCGCCCGACGAGGCGCGGGTGCTGCGGCAGGCCGCGGTCGCCGCGCTGAAGCCCGAGTTCCATCTGCGCGCGGACCGCTTCTACAACGCGCCGGACACCGAGCTGGACTACACCACCCAGGGCGGCCTGATGTGGGGCACCGATGCGGTCGGCAAGCTGGTCAAGGGCGGCGAGGCGCTGAAGCCTGCGGTCGAGGCCTTCGTCGATGAGGACGCAGGCCCCGAGGTCGCCGAGAAGGTGCGCCGCCGGCTGCAGCATTTCATCGACCGCAAGGTGGCGGCGCTGTTCGAGCCGCTGGCGGCCTTGCAGAAGGACGAGACGCTGACGGGCCTGGCCCGCGGCGTGGCCTTCCGGCTGGTCGAGGCGATGGGGGTGATGCCGCGTTCGCAGGCCGCCGAGGACATCAAGGCGCTGGACCAGGAGGCCCGCGCGGCGCTGCGCAAGCACGGGGTGCGCTTCGGGCAGTACACCGTGTTCCTGCCCGCGCTGCTGAAGCCCGCGCCCACCCGGCTGCGGCTGGTGCTGTGGTCGCTGTGGAACGGGCTCGACGACATGCCGGAAAGCCCGCCGCCCGGGCTGGTCACCATCCCCAACCTGCCGGCGGTGCCGCGCGGGCACTACACGCTTTCGGGCTATCACCCCGCCGGCGACCGCGCGATCCGCATCGACATGCTGGAACGGCTGGCCGATCTGCTGCGGCAGAAGGACAGCCGCGCGGGCTTCGAGGCGGGGCCCGAGATGCTGTCGATCACTGGCCTGACGCTCGACCAGTTCGCCGACCTGATGGGGGGCCTCGGCTACCGCGCCGAGAAGGGCGAACGGGTGCGCGTCAAGGCCCCGCCGCCCCCGCCCGAGCCGGTGGTGGACCTGCCGCCCGACGGCGTGGTGAACCCGATCCCCGAGGAGGTCTCGGTCCTGGCCCCGGTGCCCGAGGAGCCCGCGGCCGAGGACGCGGCCGAGGCGCCGGTGGAGATGGAGGCGTTCTACACCTTCACCTGGGCGCCCCGCCCCCGCCACGACCGCCGCCCCGCCGGCCCGCGCGAAGGCCGGCCCGAGGGCCGCAAGCGTCCCGAGGGCGAGGTGCGCCCGCCCCGCGAGGGCCGTCCGAGCCGCGGCGACGCGCCCCGCCCCGCCGAGGGCGAGGCCCCGGCGCAGGACGCCGCCCCCGCCGACCGCCCGCCTCGGCCCGAGCGCAAGGACCGTCCGCAGGGCAAGCACCGCGACCGCCCCGAGGGCAAGGGCGAGCGCGGCGGGAAGGGCAAGGGCGGCCCGCAGGGCCCCCGCAACTTCGAAGCCCGCCCGCCCCGCGCCGAAAAGCCCATCGACCCCGACAACCCCTTCGCGGTGCTGGCGGCGCTGACGGGGAAGGTGTGACGGTATCCCGGGAGGCTGCCATGGCGCAGAGGGCAATGAAAGAGATGACGGCCAAGGAAGCGGTGAACGCTGCCTTCGCCATCTTCAACGACTTCTTCCGCGAGACCGCGGCACAATACGTCCTGCTGGAGGGGGTCGAATTCCACGAGGACGACAACCAGTGGGCCGTCACGATCGGTTTTGACATCGGCCGCCAGCGGCAAGGCCTGATGATCGGCGAGGGCAAGGAGCCCATCCGCGAGAAGCGCACGATCTATCTGGACGGCGACGACGGGACTTTTGTCAGGATGAACTAGTGTCCGCCCTGCTTCTGGACACGAACCTGCTGGTCCTGCTGCTGGTGGGCTTGCTGGCGCCGCAAAAGGTTGGCACTCACCGCCGCCTGCGCCAGTTCGACCAAAATGACTTCAGGAACCTGCGAAGGATCGCTGAAGGCCACGCGAGGCATGTCTCCGTGCCCAACGTGCTGACCGAGGCGTCGAACCATCTGGGTTCCGGCGAACAGGAGGCGGCGAAAGGCGCCTGCGCGGCGCTTGCCCAGTATGTCAGCCAACTTGGCGAAGTCTATGTTCCCAGCGAGCGTGCCGTGGCCGATCCGGCCTATGCAAGGTTCGGGCTGGCCGATGCGGCAATCATCTCTGCCGCCCGCGAGCATGGCCTGACGGTCGCCACCTCCGAACATGCGCTCCACGGCACGCTCGACGCTTTCGGCGTCCGCGCCATCAACATCTTCCACTACAGAACGCCGGGGTATTCGTGAGCCAGCCTCCCGCTCCCCGGATCCGCATCGACAAGTGGCTCTGGCAGGCGCGGTTCTTCAAGAGCCGCAGCCTGGCCGCGGCGCTGGTCTCGGGGGGGCATTGCCGGGTGAACGGGCAGCATGTGATGAAGCCCGCGGCCGAGGTCGGGCCCGGCGACGTGCTGACCTTCCCGCAGGGCTCCCGCATCCGAGTCGTTCGCGTCACCGCCCCCGGGGCGAGACGCGGGCCCGCGTCCGAGGCCGCGGGGCTCTACGTCGATCTCGATCCCCCGGCGGCGCAAGAATGATGTCCCGCATCCTTGAATGATCCCCGCCCAGGGGATAGCTAGCCGGGTGTCGAGCGCCGAGGATCCCAGCCATGACCTATGTGGTCACCGACAACTGCATCGCCTGCAAATACACCGACTGCGTGGAAGTCTGCCCCGTGGACTGCTTCTACGAGGGCGAGAACATGCTGGTGATCCATCCCGACGAATGCATCGACTGCGGCGTCTGCGAGCCGGAATGCCCCGCCGACGCGATCCGCCCGGATACCGAGCCCAACCTCGAGCAATGGGTGGAGTTCAACCGCAAGTACGCCGAACAATGGCCGGTGATCGTCACCCGCAAGGACCCGCTGCCCGAGGCCACCGAGCACGACGGCGAGCCCGGCAAGCTGGAGAAATACTTCTCGCCCGAGGCCGGCGAGGGCGGCTGAGACCCCGCCCGCGGGCCATGCGGCCGGCTCGACTCCCTGCGGCATGAAGGTCGCAGGGGCGGCCATTGGAATCATAGCAGAATCATGCTATATACTTTTCTACAGAGAAATGTGGGAGCCCGCACCCGCCCCGGGACTGCTCGCCCGGGACGGCGTTATCCTTGACAAACGACCGGCATCGACGGGGCAGCCCTGCCGCGGTCGGTGGGTTTGTCGTCGGGGACGGCGGAGCAAGACCTGAGGAAGTGCACCGGAATGTCCAAGTCGAAGAAGCCCGAGTTTCGTCCCAACGAGTTCGTCGTCTACCCCGCGCATGGCGTGGGCCGCATCATCTCGATCGAGGAGCAGGAGATCGCCGGCTTCAAGCTGGAGCTCTTCGTCATCACCTTCGAGAAGGACAAGATGACCCTGCGCGTGCCCACCCACAAGGCGACCGAGATCGGGATGCGCCCGCTCTCGGCCCCCGACGTGGTGTCGAAGGCGCTGGACACGCTGAAGGGCAAGGCGCGGGTGAAGCGCGCCATGTGGTCGCGCCGGGCCCAGGAATACGAGCAGAAGATCAACTCGGGCGACCTGATGGCCATCGCCGAGGTGGTGCGCGACCTGCACCGCGCCGACGACCAGCGCGAGCAGAGCTATTCCGAGCGCCAGCTCTACGAGGCCGCGCTGGAGCGGCTGACCCGCGAGGTGGCGGCGGTCTCGAACCTGGACGAGAAGGGCGCGCAGAAGGCGGTGGACGCCATGCTGCTGACCCGCGCGGCCTGAATTTTCCCATACGCTGACGGCGGCGGTCCTGCGGGGCCGCCGTCTTCATGTCCGGGCGTTTGGCGAGGGTGCGTGGGATCACGCACCCTACGGAAGAATGCTCCCGTAGGGTGCGTGCTC
>JBBCJM010000136.1:0-14896 GCA_037190175.1 Paracoccaceae bacterium
GGCGCGAAGGAAAACACCACACCCAGGCCCTCATCGCCCTCGCGCGCCGCCGCGTCACCGTCATCTGGACCATGCTCCAACGTCGCGAAGCCTTCGATCCAGACAGAAAAGCAGCTCGACTTACGCATTACTCGGCCGCCATCCTTTCCGCCGCCACCGGCGCGGCGTCCAGGATGCGCAGGGTGGCCTTGATCAGGCCCTTGCGGCCGTCCTCGTAGGTCACTTCCGTCTCGGTCCGCACGCTCTCCTCGCCGGAATAGAGCGCGGCGATCAGGTCGGCGAACTTCTCCTCGATGATGCGGCGGCGGACCTTGCGGGTGCGGGTCAGCTCGCCGTCGTCGGCGTCGAGTTCCTTGTGCAGGATCAGGAAGCGGCGGATGGTGCAGCCCGACAGCATCGGGTCCTGCGCCACCGAGGCGTTCACCTCGGCCACGTGCCCGGCGATCATCGCATAGACCTGGGGGTGGCCGGCCAGTTCCTGATAGCTGGCATAGGGAATGCCCTTGCGCTCGGCCCAGTTGCCCACCGCGGTCAGGTCGATGTTGATGAAGGCGGTGCAGAACGGCCGGCCGTTGCCGAAGACCACCGCCTCGAGGATCGAGGGATAGAACTTCAGCTTGTTCTCCACGTACTTGGCCGCGAACAGCCTTCCGTCGGCGGTCTTGCCCACGTCCTTCGCCCGGTCGATGATGCGCAGCTGCCCGGTGGCCTCGTCGATGAAGCCCGCGTCGCCGGTGGCCACCCAGCCCTCGGCGTCCCTGGTCGAGGCGGTGCTGGCGGGATCCTTGTAATAGGCGGCGAAGGTGCCGGGGGAGCGGTAGAACACCTCGCCCGTATCGGCGATGCGCAGCTCCACCCCCGGCGAGGGCACGCCCACAGTGTCGGACCGCACCGCGCCGTCCGGCTGCTGGGTGATGAAGACCGAGGCCTCGGTCTGGCCGTAGAGCTGCTTCAGGTTGATCCCCAGCGCCCGGTAGAAGTCGAAGATCTCGGGTCCGATCGCCTCGCCGGCCGTATAGCCCACCCGGATGCGGGAAAACCCCAGCGTGTTCTTCAGTGGTCCGTAGATCAGCACGTTGCCTAGCGCGTAGCCCAGCCGGTCGGCCGGCGAGACCGGCCTGCCGTCCAGGATCGCCGGCCCCACCCGCCGCGCGAGCGCCATGAAACGGTCGAAGAGCCAGCGTTTCACCCGCCCGGCATCCTCCATGCGGATCATCACCGAGGTCAGCTGCCCCTCGAACACCCGCGGGGGGGCGAAGAAATAGCTGGGGCCGATCTCGCGCAGGTCGGTCATCATGGTGGCGCCGCTCTCGGGGCAGTTCACGCAGAACCCCGCCCACATCGCCTGCCCCATGGAAAAGATGAAATCCCCCACCCAGGCCATCGGCAGATAGGCGAGGATCTCGTCGGTCTCGCGCAGGTGGTCGAAACCGCAGGTGCCCCGCGCCGTCTCCACGATGTTGCGGTTGGTCAGCACCACGCCCTTCGGCCGGCCGGTGGTGCCCGAGGTATAGAGCATCACGCAGGTGTCTTCCGGCCCCAGCCCGGCGATGCGGCGGTCAAGCTCGGGCTCCAGCCTTGCATGGGCGGCGCGGCCCTCGGCCACGGCATCGGCCAGCGCGCCGATATGGGCATGGTCGTATTTCCGCAGGCCGCGGGGGTCGAGGTAGAGGATCTGCTCGATGCCGGGCAGGCGGTCCTGCACCTCCAGCACCTTGTCCACCTGCTCCTGGTCGCCGGCCACCACGAAGCGCGCCCCGCAATGGTCCAGCACATAGGCCATCTCCTCGGCCACCGCGTCCTGATAGAGCGGCACCGGCACCGCGCCGCACATCTGCGCCGCCACCATGGCCCAGTAGAGCGCCGGGCGGTTGCGGCCGATGATCGCCACATGGTCGCCGGGCGCCAGCCCCAGGGCCAGAAGGCCCATGGCCATCGCCCGGGTCTCGTCCAGCGCCTGCGCCCAGGTCCAGCTCTGCCAGATCCCGAACTCCTTCTCCCGATAGGCGGGCCGCGCGCCGTGGAGCCGCGCGTTGCGCGCCATCAGCGCGGGGATGGAGGGGGGCGCGGGCTGGCCCGGCGTGTCGGTCATCGATCCTCCCTGATCCCGGGCGGTCTTGGCGCCGCCTCTGGGATGCCCTTTCGTTGCCCCCGACTCTTGCGTGGGTTTTGCGCAATCCTTGCGAATTGTAACGCACCGCGCAGCCCCCTTTCGCGGTGCACCCCCGCGGTGCTAGCCCTAGGGGAGGAGGAGCCGATGGAGGATGCGCGCGCCGGCCTGATGCAGTCGGGGCTGAACCTGATCCAGCAGGCGCTGTCGATCTTCGACCGCGACCTGCGGCTGGCGGTCTGCAACCGCCGGTATCAGGAGATGTTCGGCCTGCCCGATGCGCTGGTCGCCCCCGGCGCGAGCTTCGAGGACACGATCCGCTATCTGGTCCTTGCCGGCGAATACGGCCCCCAGGACGACGACGAGGAAGCCGTGCGCGTGCGGGTGGAGACCGCGCTGGGCTTCCGCCCCCACTACATGGAACGCCAGCGCGCCAACGGCCGCTGGGTCAGCGTGGAGGGCGCGCCGCTGGCGCAGGGCGGCTGGGTGACCGTCTATACCGACATCACCGAGATCAAGATCCAGGAACGGATGCTGCGCGGCCGGTCCGAGGAGTTGTCGGACCAGCTGGTGGCCCATGCCGAGCGGCTGGGGCTCGCCAACCGCGAGCTGGCCGCCAGCAACGCGGCGCTGGAGGAAGCCAAGCGCGAGCTGATCGGGATGGAGGCGCGCACCCGGCTGACCACCGAGATGATGCCGGCGCATATCGCCCACATGAGCCGCGAGATGCGCTATACCTATTCCAACCGCCGGCTGTCCTCGGTGATCCCCGGGCTGCCCTCGCAGATCGTCGGCCTGTCCGGGCGCGAGGTGCTGGGCGAGGAGACCTATGCCAGGATCCGGCCCCACCTCACCCGCGCGCTGGCGGGCGAGCCCTCGGTGGTGGAGTTCACCGAGGAGGACACCGGGCGGCGCATCCGCGCGGCCTTCACCCCCGACCGGATCGGCGAGGGGCCGATCAACGGGGTCTATATCCTGTCGATGGACGTGACCGAGGAGGCGCAGGCCCGCGCCGCGCTGACCCAGACCCGCAAGCGCGAGCTGGCGGCGCAGCTGACCTCCGGCCTGGCGCATGACTTCGCCAACCTGCTGACCGTGATCCTGGGGCTTCAGAGCCGGCTGGAAAAGCTGCCCCTGCCCCCCGAGGCGCAGGAGGCGGTGACGGCCACGCTGGCCGCGGCGCGGCGGGGCGGCGTGCTCTTGGACCGGATCGCGCAGATGTCGGGCCGGCGCACGCTGCGGCCGGTGGCGGTGGAGGTGGCCGATTTCCTGCGCGACCTGTCCACCCTGGCCAGCGCCCCCCTGCCCGAGGGGATGCGGCTGGAGACGGTCTGCGAAGGCCCCGCCGGCCCGGTGCTGCTGGACCCCGGCGCGGTGCAGGATGCGCTGGTCAACCTGATCCTGAACGCGCGCGACGCCATGGCCGGGGCGGGGCGGCAGGGCACCATCCGGCTGACCGCAAGGGCGGTGCGCGACACCTGGGTGGAATTCGCGGTGGACGACCGTGGGCCGGGGTTCAGCCCCATGGCGCTGGAACACGGGCTCGACCCCTTCTTCACCACCAAGGGGGGCGAGGGGTCGGGGCTGGGCCTGTCGATGGTCTATGACGCGGTGACGCTGGCGGGCGGCACCCTGCGGCTGGGCAATACCGCCACCGGCGCCCGCGTCTCGATGCGTCTGCCGCTGCGCCGGGCCGGCCCCGGGTTGCCGCCGCGCATGGTGCTGCTGGTCGAGGACAACCCCGACATCCGCGAGAGCGTGCGCGACATGCTGACCGCGCAGGGCCATGCGGTGATCGAGGCGGCCTCGGCCGACGAGGGGCTGGCGCTGGCCGACCTGCCCGGCATCGACCTGGTGCTGAGCGACATTTCCCTGCCCGGCGGCCTTTCCGGCGTGGAGCTGGCCGAGACGCTGGCCGACCGCGGCCATCCCGCCCGCGCGGTGCTGATGACCTCGCTGCCCCCCGCGAACCCGCTGCGCGCCCGCGCCTCGGCCCGCTTCGCGGTGCTGCCCAAGCCCTTCGACGCGCCCATGCTGGCCGCCGCGCTGGGGGCCGCGGCATGAGAACCGCGCATGTCGCCATCCTGGACGACGAGCCCGAGGTGCGGCGGATGCTGGCCGATGCGCTGACCGAGGCCGGTTTCCGCACCACCGCCTATGCCCGCGCGCGGGAGTTCGAGGCGGCGCTGAACCGCGCGGTGCCGGACGTGTGCCTGGTGGACCTGGGCCTGCCCGACCGCGACGGGCTGGCGGTGGTGCACCGGCTGGCGTTGGAATCCGGGGCGACGATCATCATCATCTCGGGCCGGGCGCAGGTGCAGGACCGCGTGACGGGGCTGGAACTGGGGGCCGACGACTATATCATCAAGCCCTTCGACCCCGCCGAGGTGGTGGCCCGCGTGCGCGCCCGCCTGCGCCGGGGCCGCACCGAGGCGCCCGCCGCCCCGCAGGTGGCCCGCTTCGCCGGCTGGACCGCGCATTTCGACCGCTATGTGCTGGTCGGCCCCGACGGCGCCGAGGTCGCCATCTCCCACGCCGAGGGCGAGGTGCTGCGCCTGTTCCTCGACGCGCCCAAGCGGGTGGTCAGCCGCGCCCAGATGCAGGAGGCGCTGGGGGGTGCGGCGGGCGAAAGCTTCGACCGCGCGATGGACGTGCGCATCTCGCGCCTGCGCACCAAGCTGGGCGAGGACCCGCGCAACCCCCGGTTGATCAAGACGATCTACGGCGCGGGCTACATCTTCCTGGGCGACGTGGTCTGGGGCGGATAGGCCCGCCACCGGCCCCATGACTTGCGTCGGGCCCGGTCCTACGCCTCTGCCGCCGTTCGCCGCAAGCTTCCCGATGGAAAGTTCTGCCTCGAAGGCAAACCGGACGGAGGCTTGCAGGGATGACAAGGACGAAGCGAGGGATCGGCATTTTCGCGCAGGTCAGGGCCGCGCTGGCGGCGGTGGCCCTGCTGGCGGCCCCAGCCACGGCGCAGACCTGGGACACGGTGCCCGACGAGCTGTTCGAGGCGCTGGGGGTGGCGCGCGACGCCCCGGCCAACGTGCTCTACGACGCGGTGGCCGCCCGCTATTATGACGAGGCGCAGGGCTACAGCCGCGGCCCCTTCGCCGACCTGTGGGAGCCCATCGCCTTTTCCCGCTACATGGACCCGATGCTCTACGAGGGGCGCGAACACCTCGACTTCGAGGTCGAGGCCGCGGAATGCGTCTCCTGCCACGAGACGGTGAACCCCGGCTGGGTCCATAGCTGGCAGCGCAGCGTGCACGCCGATTTCGACGCCCTGCGGGCGCTGCCCGAGGACGATTCGCGCGCCTACAAGATCGGCCATCTGGAAGAGGTCGAGGCGAACCTGCGCACCATGGGCCTCCTGGCCGAGGGCGAGCGGCTGACCCAGGTGGGCTGCGCCGACTGCCACCTGGGCGTGGGGGTGCAGGCCGGCAACCACAAGGCCGACCTCAGGATGCCGGATGCGGCCGCCTGCGGCCAGTGCCACGTCCGCCAGTTCTCCGAACGCGAATCCGAGCGCGACACGCTGACCTGGCCGCAGGACCAGTGGCCCGCCGGCCGGCCCAGCCATGCGCTGTCGATGCTGGCCAACTACGAGACCGCGATCTGGGCCGGCATGGCCGAGCGCGAGGTGGCCGAGGGCTGCACCATGTGCCACACCACCCAGGCCACCTGCAACCAGTGCCACACCCGGCACGAATTCTCGGCCGCGCAGGCCCGCCGGCCCGAGATGTGCGCCAACTGCCACAACGGCGTCGACCACAACGAGTTCGAGAACTACATGATGTCGCGCCACGGCCTGATCTACCAGACCAACGGCCAGAACTGGGACTGGGACGCGCCGCTGTCCGAAGCCTTCGCCTCGGCGGGCTACAACGCGCCCACCTGCCAGACCTGCCACATGAGCGTGAACGGCGAATACAGCCACAATCTGGTGCAGAAGGTGCGCTGGGGCTTCAACCCGATGCCCTCGATCGCCGAGAACATCGACCATCCCTGGTTCGAGGCGCGCAAGGAACTGTGGGTCGCCACCTGCTCGCAATGCCACGCGCCCAGCTTCGCCGAGGCCTATCTCGACCTGATGGACAAGGGCACCGCGCAGGGGATCGCGCTGGTGCAGGAGGCCGAGGCGGTGCTGAAGGCGCTCTACGACGACGGGCTGCTGGTCGGCCAGGCCACCAACCGCCCGGCCCCGCCCGCGCCCGATGCGGACACCTTCGGCGGCTTCTTCGGCCTGTTCTGGACCGAGGGCAACAACCCGACCGCGGTGGAATACGAATACGCCCAGATGTGGGAGCAGGAGATCATGCGCCACTTCAAGGGGCTGGCCCATGCCAACCCGGGCGGCTTCACCTACAGCTACGGCTGGTCGGAGCTGATCGGATCGCTGGCCCGGATCCGCGACGAGGACACCCGGCTGCGCGAGTTCCGCGCGCTGCAGGAGACGGTGCGGCGGCTGGAGGCGGCGAGCGCCCAATAACCACGGCCACCGGACCCAAGGCCCCGGCGCCTCCCCTCCGGCGCCGGGGCTTCGTTCCACCAGACGGGAGAGCGGCGATGACGATGCAGGCGACAGGCATGGCGGCAGGCCGCGGCAACCTTCGCCGCAGGCTGCTGGGCGTGGCGGGCGCGGCGGCGGCGCTGGGGCTGGGGGCGGCGGCGCTGTGGGACGGGCTGTGGCCGGTGCCCGCCGCGCCGGCCTATGGCTATCACGCCGCCGCCGGGCAGACTTCCGCCCCGGCGCAGGCGCTGGCCGCCCGGCTGGGGGGGGAGGCCGCGGTGCTGGACCTGCGCGCAGGACCGGAGGACCGGGCGCTGGCCCGCGCCGTGGCCGCCGCCACGCCCGAGGGCCTGCGCCTGCTGGGCTGGCAGTCGCTGGGCACCCTGCCGATCCTGCGCCGCGACATCCACCCCGAGGAGGAGCTGCGCCTGATCGAGGCGCTGGAGAAGCACCTGCCCGCCGGCAGCCGGATCCTCGCCATGCCCGAAGTCTCGCGCCGGCTGGCGGGGGCGGTGCAGGCTGACCTGCCGCTGGCCGCGGCGGCCGAACCCCTGGTCCTGCCGCCGCCGTGGTCGGGCGCGGGGGCCGAGGTGGCGGCGCGCGAGGCCGGGCAATGGGGCGGGCCGGCGGCAGCGGGGGTGCAGGACCAGCCGCTGGCGGCCTTTCTCGACGCGCTGCTGGCCGAGGACGTGCACGGCGCGGCGCAGCTGCGGGTACTGGCCGGGGCGGGCGAGGCCTATGTTCTGGTGCATCTGGAGGACCTCTTCCTGCTGGGCCAGCTGCGCGAGGGGCGGATGGCCATGGCGCAGCGCAGCTTCACCGCCGCCAGCTTTTCCCACGACCTTGCGCGCGAGGCCCGCGCCTGGGGGCAGTCGAACGGCCATGCCGCCTGGGCGGTGGACCGCGCCCCGGACGGCCGGCTGCGCGGCCACTACCTGACCGACCCGGCCGAGACCGCGACGCTGATCGCCCAGCTGCTGCCCTTCAACACCAGCCGGCTGGACATGGTGGCGGGGCTGCGGCTGGTCTGGCAGTCGGGCAACTACTGGCTCTACCGCATCGACGACATCGCGGCGGCGGAGTGACCGCTTCCGCCCTGCCGGGCGTCATCGCGGGCCCGGCAGGGCCGAGCAAGGGCCCGACCCCGGATCCATCGAAATCGCCCGAACCGGCACCATCGCCTCACGCGATTGTGCTAATCTCATGGTGCCGGAGGAGGCCAGCGGAATGCAAGTCGCCCTCAATATCGATTCGCAGAGCCAGCGCACCCTGCAGGAACAGGTCTTCGACCAGATCCGCGAGATGATCATGTCGGGCCGGCTGAAGGTCGGCGATCCGATCCCGGGCTCGCGGGCGCTGGCCGACCAGCTGGGCGTCTCGCGCAATACCGTCACCATCGCCTACGACAAGCTGCTGGCCGAGGGCTATCTGGAGATCCGGCCCAACATCGGCACCTTCGTCGCCCCCGACCTGCCCGACATGGCGCTGGGCTTCGCCCGCCCGCTGCCGCGGGGCCTGCCGCCGCCGGAACGCCCGCGCGCCACGATCCTGGACCGGCTGGCCGAGGCGGATTTCCCGGTGCAGGCGGTGCGCAACCCGGCCGCCGCCCGGCTGCATACCGACTTCTGGCTGGGCCGGGTGGATCCGCGGCTGTTCCCGGTGACCGACTGGCGGCGCATCCTGGACGCCAAGCTGCGCCACGGGCTGGCCGCGATCTCGGAATACGGCGACGCCTCGGGCCTCGCGCCGCTGAAGCAGGCGATCGCCGACCATCTGGGCCCCGCCCGCGGCATCGCCTGCGGGCCGGATGAGGTGGTGATCACCGCCGGCTCGCAGGACGGGCTGATGCTGATCGCCCGCGCGGTGGCCGGGCATTCGCGCGCCTTCCTGCACGAGGATCCGGGCTATTCCGGCGCCATCCATCTGTTCGCCCGTTCGGGGATGGCCTGCCGCCCGGTGCCGGTGGACCGCGACGGGCTGGTGGTCGAGATGCTGCCCGAGGCCCGGGCGGCGATCCTCTACATCACCCCCTCGCACCAGTTCCCCACCGGCGCCACCCTGTCGCTGCCCCGCCGGCTGGCGCTGCTGGACTGGGCCGAGCGCACCGACAGCCTGATCATCGAGGACGACTACGACGGCGATTTCCGCCACGACGGCGCGCCCCTGACCGCGCTGCGGGGGATCGACCGCACGGGGCGGGTGCTCTACCTCGGCACCTTCTCGAAATCGCTGAGCCCGGCGCTGCGGCTGGGCTTCGTGGTGGCCAGTACCGCCGCCGCCACCGCGCTGGTGCGCTGGAAGCAATTGCTGTCCAACGGCCCGCCCTGGCACATGCAGGCCACGCTGGCCGAGTTCATGGAAAGCGGCGCCTTCCAGCGCCACCTGCGCCGGGTCCGCGCCACCACCCGCGCCCGCCGCGACGCGCTGATCGAGGCCTTGCAGGAGCATTTCCCGGGATCCGAGATCATCGGCCGCCGGGGCGGGATGCACCTGGCCTGGCGGCTGCCGGACGGCCGCGACGCCCGGCGGCTGCAGAAGCGGGCGCTGATGCGCGGGATCGGCATCTATACCGCCGAGGACGGCGGCGCGTGCCTCTCGCCCGGCAACGACCGCCACCGCGACCTGATGATGCTGGGCTATGCCGCGATCCCCGAGCCGCGGATCCGCGCCGCCATCGCCGCAGTCGCCGACCTCGCCCGGCAGGAGTAGCCCCATGGACCTGCCGCTCGCCCATCTGGCCGATTTCGCGCTGGCGCTGGCGCTGGGGCTCAGCCTGCTGGCCGCCGGTCTGGCGATCCTCGCCGGGCGCAGCCACGACGCCGCCCGGCTGACCGCGGCGCGCAATGCGGTCTGGGCGGTGGGGCTGCTGGTCAGCTTCGCCTTCGCCGTGCTGATCCGGGCCTTCGTGCTGTCGGACTTCTCGCTGGCCTATGTGGCGCAGAACTCCAACCTCTCGCTGCCGCTGATCTTCCGCATCACCGCGGCCTGGGGCGCGCATGAGGGCTCGCTGCTGATGTGGGCCTGGTTCCTGGCGGTGCTGTCGGCCGCGGCGGTGACGCTGCACTGGCGCGATCATCCGCTGTCGATGCCCTGGGTGATCGCCACGCTCTCGCTGGTGCAGAGCGGGTTCCTGGCGCTGGTGGTCTTGCTCTCGAACCCCTTCGCCACCCTCGCCCCGGTGCCGGAGGACGGGCGCGACCTGAACCCGCTGCTCCAGGACCTGGCGCTGGGGTTCCACCCGCCGATGCTCTACCTCGGCTATGTCGGCTTCACGATCCCCTTCGCCTTCGCCATCGCGGCGCTGATCCGCCGGCATGTGGGGGTGGAATGGGTCACCGCGGTGCGGCGCTGGACGCTGCTGTCCTGGCTGGCGCTGACCACCGGGATCGTGTTCGGCGGCTACTGGGCCTATTACGAACTGGGCTGGGGCGGGTACTGGGCCTGGGATCCGGTCGAGAACGCCTCGCTGATGCCCTGGCTCACCGGCACCGCGCTGATGCATTCGATGATGGCGCAGGAAAGGCGGCACATGTTCCGGCTGTGGAACGTGTTCCTGGTGGTCTCCACCTTCATGCTGACGCTCATGGGCGCTTTCCTCGTGCGCTCGGGCGTGCTGACCTCGGTGCATTCCTTCGCCGTCGATCCGGCCCGGGGGGCCTATATCCTGGCCTTCATGACCCTGGCGCTGGTGGCGGGCTTCGGGCTGGTCATCTGGCGGGCCGAGGCGCTGGAATCCGAGGCCGAGGTCGAACACCCGTTGTCGCGCGAGGCCGGGCTTCTGGCCAACAACGTGGCGCTGCTGATCGCCACGCTGATCGTGATGATCGGCACGCTGTTCCCGCTGGGGGTCGAGGTGCTGACGGGCGAGCGGATCAGCGTGGCCGCGCCCTATTTCAACCGGGTGATGGTGCCGCTGTTCCTGGTGCTGCTGGTGCTGATGGCGCTGGGGCCGGCGGTGCCGTGGCGGGCGATGCCGGCGGCGCGGTTCTGGCGGCAGTTCCGGGTGCCGCTGGTGGCGGGCTTGGCCGGGCCGGCGCTGGGGCTCTGGCTGGGCGCGCGGGATGCCTTGACGCTGGGCGCGCTCTTCGCCGTGGGCTTCGCCGGGGCGGCGACCTTGGCCGACCTTTGGCGCAGCGTCGTGGCGCGGCGGCGCGTCTCGGGCTGGGGCGGGGCGCTCTGGGCCGCCGTAGCGCAGGGCCGGCGGCGCACCGGCGGGCTGATCGTGCATTTCGGCATCGTGGTGATGGCCGCCGGCATGATCGGCTCGGGCCTGTTCCAGCAGGCGCGCACGGTGCATCTGGCGCAGGGGCAGGCCACCCGGCTGGGCGACTTCACCCTGACCCTGCGGGGGATCGAGACGGTCGAGGGGCCCAACTGGGTCGGCCGGCAGGCGCGGTTCTCGGTCTCGCGCGACGGGCAGGTGGTGGGGATGATGGCGCCCGAGGTGCGGGCCTATCGCGTGCGCGAGATGACCACGACCGAGATCGCCATCCGCTCGGAACTGGCCGGCGATCTCTACATCTTCTTCGGCGGCGAGCAGGACGGCGCCGTGACCGCGCAGATCTACTGGAACCCGCTGGTGCGCTGGGTGTGGTTCGGCTGGCTGGTGCTGGCCGGCGGCGCGCTTTTGTCGCTCAGCGAACCCCATGCCCTGCGCCGCCGATCCACCGCGACGCCAGAGGGAGTGCCCGCAGAATGACCGATGCCGCCCTCACCCCGCCCAGGCGCCGCTGGCGCGGCTGGCTGACCCTGGCGCTGGGAACGCTGGTCATGCTCCTCGGGCTCGGGCTGACCCGCGACCCCTCCAACGTGCCCTCCGCGCTGATCGGCCAGCCGATGCCGGCCTTCGACCTCGCGGTGCTGGAGGGCGAGGGGCGGCTGGTCTCGGCCGAGGCCGCGGGCCGCCCGCTGATCCTGAACTTCTGGGCCTCGTGGTGCACCTCCTGCCGGCAGGAACACCCGGTGCTGCTGTCGCTGGGCCTGCGGGCGCGGGCGACGGGCGACTTTGCCATCGCCGGGATCAACTCGCGCGACACGGCCCCCCACGCGATGCGGTTCCTGGACCGCGAGGGGCAGTTTCCCTATGTCTCCGGCTTCGACCCGCGGGGGCGGACGGGGATCGACTATGGCGTCTACGGGATGCCCGAGACCTTCTTCATCGACGCCGAGGGCGTGGTGCAGGGACGCCATCCCGGGCCGCTGACCCCGCGGGTGCTGGCGGAATACCTGCCGAAGATCGGGGTCGCGCCATGATCCGGCTGGCGGTCCTTCTGTGGATCCTCGCCTGGCCCGCCGCGGCGCAGCTGGTGCAGGAGGCGCCGGAGGAGGCCCGGGTGCGCGCGCTGGCCGCCACCCTGCGCTGCCCGGTCTGCCAGAGCGAGAGCATCCTGGAATCCCAGGCCGCCACCGCGCGCGAGATGATGGTCCTGCTGCGCGAGCAGATGGCCGAGGGGGCGAGCGACGCCGAGATCGTGGATTTCTTCCGCAGCCGCTACGGCGATTTCGTCACCCTCGCGCCGCCGCCCACCGCCGCGGGCCGGGCGATCTGGGCCTTGCCGCCGGTGCTGCTGCTGGCGGGCGGGCTGATCTGGGCGCGGTCCGTCCGGCCCCGGCGCGCCCTGCCGGAGGCCCGGCCGCTGGACGAGGCGCGTTTGCGGGAGATGCAGCCATGACCCTGGCCCTCGCCCTGCTGGTCCCCGCCCTGCTGCTGGTCGGCTGGCCGCTGGTCCGCGTCCGCCAGGCCCCGCTGGGCCGCGGGCTGGAGGACGATACGCCCGTCCACCGCTGGCAGGCCGAACGCGCCCGGCTGGTCGGCCAGCTGCGCGACAACGACCTGGCGCTGGCCGAGGGGCGGATCGACGCCGCGGTGCATCAGGAAACCGCCGCCCGGCTGGGCGCCGAGGCCGAGGCCGCCGTCGCCGCCCTGCGCGGCGCCCGCGCCGAACTGGCCGGCGAGGGGATGCGCCCCCGCACCCGCCCGCACCCGTTGGCGCTGGCGGCCTCGGCCGCCGCGGTGGCGGCGGTGGCCTTCGGCGCCGCGCAGGTCTCGCGCTGGCAGGACATCGACCTGACAGGCAGCCCGCACGCCGATGGCACCATCCCGCTGGACATCGCCGGGGCGATGCCGGAGGGCGCGCCGGACATCGGCGCCATGGTGGCGGGGCTGGAGGCGCGGGTGGCCGAGGGCGGCGCCTCGGCCGAGGAGATCAAGATGCTCCTGCGCAGCTATGACACCCTGGGCCGGATGCAGGACGCGCGCGAGGTGCTGCGCGCCGCGCTGGATCGCTTCCCCGACGACCCGGATTTCCAGATCGGCTACCTGCGCGCCGCGGTCGCCGAACCCACCGAAGCCGACACCGCCCGCGCCCTGCCGGTGGCCGACCGGCTGATCGCCGCGATGCCCGACCTGCTGGAAGCGCGCTGGTATCGCAGCCTGATCCTGTTGCGCACCGACCGGCGCGACGAGGCGCGGGTGGAGCTGATGTGGATGGCGCCGCACCTGCCGCCGGGCAGCCCGGCGGGCCAGGCGGTGGCGGAGCTGCTGGCCGAACTGGCCGACTGAGAGGGGGGAGCCATGGACGGCCGCTTCAAGACCGACGACCGGCCCGACTACGCCGCGCTGATGAATGCCCGGCTGGACGGGCTGCGCAGCGAAGGGCGCTACCGGGTGTTCATCGAGCACGAGCGCCGGGCGGGCGAATTCCCCCGCTCGGTGATGCGCACGCCCGAGGGGCCGCGCGAGGTGATCGTCTGGTGTTCGAACGACTATCTGGGCATGGGCCAGCATCCCGCGGTGCTGGCGGCGATGAAGGCGGCGGTGGACCGGCTGGGCGCGGGCGCGGGGGGCACGCGCAACATCTCGGGCACCCACGGGCCGGTGGCGGCCCTGGAGCGCGAACTGGCCGGGCTGCACGGCAAGGCGGCGGCGCTGGTCTTCGGCTGCGGCTGGCTCGCCAACCACGCCACGCTCTCGGCCCTGGGCCAGATCCTGCCCGACTGCGTGATCCTGTCGGACGAGAAGAACCACGCCAGCATGATCGAGGGCATCCGCGCCGCCCGCTGCGACAGGCTGATCTTCCGCCACAACGACCTGCGCCATCTGGAGGAGCTGCTGGCGGGCCTGCCGCGCGGGCGCTGCAAGGTGATCGCCTGCGAGAGCGTCTATTCGATGGACGGCGATGTGGCGCCCTTGGCCGGGATCGTGGATCTGGCGCAACGGCACGGCGCGCTGACCTATCTGGACGAGGTGCACGCGGTGGGCATGTACGGCCCCACCGGCGCCGGGATCGCCGAGGCGCAGGGGCTGGCGGGGCGGATCGACATCCTGCAGGGCACGCTGGCCAAGGCCTTCGGGGTGATCGGCGGCTATATCGCGGCCTCGGCCGAGATCGTGGACGCGGTGCGCAGCCACGGCAACGGCTTCATCTTCACCACCGCGGTGCCGCCGGCGGTGGCGGCGGGCGCGCTGGCCTCGGTGCGCCACCTGCGGGCCTCACAGGCCGAACGCGCGGCGCTGGCCGAACGCGCCGCCCGGCTGCGGGGGATGCTGGACCGCCAGCGGATCCCGCATCTGGCGAACCCCAGCCACATCGTGCCGGTGATGGTGCGCGACGCGGCGCGGGCCAAGGCGCTGTCGGACCTGCTGCTGGAGCGCCATGGCGCCTATGTCCAGCCGATCAACTATCCTACCGTGCCGCGGGGGTCCGAGCGGCTGCGGATCACCGCCACGCCCCTGCACGACGACGCGATGATGGACCGGCTGGTCGAAGGGCTGGACGCCTGCTGGCAGGCGCTGCAACTGCCGAGGACGCGATGAGCGGGCTGGCCAAGCGGCGACGGGTGCGGCTGGTGCTGGGCTCGATGGCCTTGCTGGCGCTGTCGGCGGGGCTCCTGGGCCATGCCTTCCGCGACGGCATCCAGTTCTTCCGCACCCCCACCGAGGTGGCGGAACGCCCGCCGGACGGCCGCGAGGTGTTCCGCATCGGCGGGATCGTGGAGCCGGGCAGCGTCGAGCGCGCGGGCAGCGAGGTGCGGTTCCGGGTGACCGACGGGACCTCCTCGGTCGCCGTGGTCTATGTGGGGATCACCCCGGACCTGTTCCGCGAGGGCGAGGGGGTGATCGCCACCGGCCGGCTGGTGGGCGGCACGGTGCAGGCCAGCCAGGTGCTGGCCCGCCACGACGAGGAATATACCCCGCGGGAGTTGGCCGGGATGGAGCTGTGACCGGGGCCGGGGGCCTCCCGCCCCCCTCGGCCTGACGGCCTGCGGGCGTT
>JBBCJM010000137.1:0-3707 GCA_037190175.1 Paracoccaceae bacterium
CTGGACGGCGGCCAGGTGGTGGCGATCACGGCCAGCGAACTGCGCTCCCAGAAGGGCGGACGGCTGATCGCGCTGGCCATGCCCAAGGGCTGAACCGCCGGCTCCGGGCGCCCGGAGCCGTCGGAAACCCCGGCCCGAAACGTTCGAAGGTCCGCTCCGATTTCTTCAAGCAAATCGGCGCCTTACCCCGCCTTCAGCACCCCCCGCTCGATCTGGTCCTGCTCGATCGACTCGAACAGCGCGCGGAAGTTGCCCTCGCCGAAGCCGTCGTCGCCCTTCCTCTGGATGAACTCGAAGAAGATCGGCCCGATCACGGTCTTGGAGAAGATCTGCATGAGGCTCCGCGTCTCGCCGCCGCCCACCACGCCCTCGCCGTCGATCAGGATGCCGTGGCGGGCCATGCGGTCGATGGGTTCCTGGTGCCCCGTCACCCGCTCGCGCGACGCCTCGTAATAGGCCATCGGCGGCTTGGGCATGAACTTCAGCCCGCGGGCGGCGATGGCGTCGGTGGCGGCATAGATGTCGTCGGTGCCGACCGCGATATGCTGGATCCCCTCGCCCTTGTACCGCTTGAGGTATTCCACGATCTGCCCGGTCTCGCCGCGGTCCTCGTTGATCGGGATGCGGATGCGGCCGCAGGGTGAGGTCAGGGCGCGCGAATGCAGGCCGGTGTATTTCCCCTCGATGTCGAAGAACCGGATCTGGCGGAAGTTGAACAGCCGCCCGTAGAAGTCGAACCACAGGTCCATGTTGCCGCGGTGCACGTTGTGGGTCAGGTGGTCGAGGTAGTGGAAGCCCACCCCGCGCGGCTTGGCCGGCCCCAGCCAGTCGAAATCGACATAGGGATGCCGGCCCTCGCCGTACTGGTCGATGAAATAGATCAGCGAGCCGCCGATGCCGACGATGGCCGGCACCTCCAGCACCTTGCCCGGGCCCTCGTAGGGCGTCGCGCCAAGCGCCACCGCATGGGCGAAGGCGTGCGCCGCATCCACCACCCGCCAGCCCATCGAGGGCGCGCAGGGCCCGTGTTCCTCCACGAAGCGGCGGGCATGGCTGCCGGGCTCGTCGTTCAGCACATAGGTGATGTCGCCCTGCTGCCACAGCTCCACCTCGCGCTCGGGGTGGCGGGCCACACAGGTGTAGCCCATCATGCGGAACAGCTCGCGCAGCTTCTCGGGCTCGGGGTGGGCGAATTCCACGAATTCGAAGCCGTCGGTGCCGGCCGGGTTGTCCTTGGTGATCGCGGCGCGCGGGGCGGAATGCGGAAACGGACCCATCGGAGCCTCCCTGTTGCAGACGGCGGAGTCTATCGCATTCCGGCTGCGGTTTCCGCGCAGGGATCGGTTGATATGCGTCGCAGGATGCGCGACCATCGCGCCGGATCGCCATCTGATGCGGGGATCGCGCGTGCAGGACGAAACCGATTCCCGGCTGCTGGCGCTGGTGCAGCAGGATGCCACGCTCACCGCGCAGATGCTGGGCGAGCGGCTGAACCTCTCGGCCAGCCAGGCCGCCCGCCGCCGCCAGAGGCTGGAGGCCGAGGGGGTGATCCGCGGCTATCGCGCCGAGATCGACCCCGCCCGGGTCGGGCTGGGGGTGGAGGCCTTCATCCGCGTGGTCATGGCCACCCATACGGAACAGAACGCGAAGGACTTCGTGCGGATGACCCGGGTGCAGGCCGAGATCGTGGGCGCCTGGACGCTGACGGGCGAGTCCGACTACCTGCTGCGGGTGTTCTGCGCCGACCTAGCCGCGCTCAACCGGCTGGTGCAGCAGGTGCTGCTGCCCCATCCGGCCGTCAGCCGGGTGCAGAGCCAGATCGTGATGGAGCGGGTGAAGG
The DNA here is from genome assembly GCA_037190175.1 of Paracoccaceae bacterium. GTDB lineage: Bacteria > Pseudomonadota > Alphaproteobacteria > Rhodobacterales > Rhodobacteraceae > JBBCJM01. The sequence continues at coordinate 1,841 of JBBCJM010000137.1, forward strand.
CCGACGCGCCGCTGCCGGTCTAGCCGGCCGAGACCCCGGCCTCGGCGAAGGTCGCCATGCCGGAATGGCAGGCCACCGCCGCGCGCAGGATGCCGATGGCAAGCGCCGCGCCCGAGCCCTCGCCCAGCCGCAGGCCCAGGTCCAGGATCGGCTCCTTGCCCAGCATCGACAGGAGCCGCCGGTGCCCGGCCTCGGCCGACAGGTGCCCCGCGACGCAATGGTCGATGGCCCCGGGGGTGAGTTCGTGCAGCGCCGCCGCCGCGGTGCAGGCGATGAACCCGTCCAGGATCACCGGGATCCCTTCCACCCGCGCCCGGCCGATGGCGCCGGCCATGGCCGCGATCTCGCGCCCGCCCACGCAGCGCAGCACGTCGAGCGCGGTGGCGCCCGCCTCCATCCCCCGGTGCAGCGCCGCGCCGGCGGCGACGGCGGCGATCTTGCGCGCCATCCCCTCGTCGTCCAGCCCCGCGCCGCGGCCGATCCACTGCTCCGGCTGCCCGCCATAGAGCCCCAGCGCCACCGCGGCGGCCGAGGTGGTGTTGCCGATCCCCATCTCGCCCACCACCAGCAGGTCGGTGTCGGGCGCCACCGCATCCCATCCGGTCCAGAGGTGTTCCACCATGTCCTTGCCGGAAAGCGCCGGTTTCTCGGTGAAGTCCAGCGTCGGGCGGTCGAGGTCGATGGGGTGGATGGTGAGCGCGGCGCCCGCCACCCGGGCCAGCTGGTTGATCGCCGCCCCGCCGCCGTGAAAATTCGCCACCATCTGGGCGGTGACCTCGGCCGGAAAGGCCGAGACCCCGCGCGCCACGACCCCGTGGTTGCCGGCGAAGAGCGCGATCTGCACCTTCTCCAGCACCGGCCGCGCCTGCCCGCGCCAGAGCGCGTACCAGACCGCCAGATCCTCCAGCCGGCCCAGCGAGCCCGGCGGCTTGGTCAGTTGCGCCTGCCGGGCACGGGCGGCCTCTGCGACAGCGGCATCGGGGACGGCGGCGCCGACGAGGGCGGAGCGGAAGGATTGCAGCGAGGTGAAGGGCATCGGGGCCAAGGCGGTTGCGGCGGGACCAGCCCTTGGCTAACCACGGAAGCGCCATGACACAAGCCCCGCCCCGCCTGCTTGACGACCTCGCCGAGGCGATGGCGCTGCTGTCGCGCCTGCCCGTGCCCGCGCATTGCCCGCGCGGGGCGGGCTCGGCCTGGGCCTGGCCGCTGGCGGGCGCGGTGCTGGGCGGGCTGGCGGCGGCGGCCGGGGCCCTGGCGCTGGGGCTGGGCCTGGCGCCCGGGGTGGCGGCGGCGGTGGTGCTGGGGGCCGGGGCGCTCTTGACCGGCGGGCTGCACGAGGACGGGCTGGCGGATACGGCCGACGGGCTCTACGGCGGGCGCGACCGGGCGCAAAGGCTCGCCATCATGAAGGACAGCCGGGTCGGCAGCTATGGGGTGCTGGCGCTGGTGGTGGTGGGCCTGGCGCGCTGGGCGGCGCTGGCGGCGCTGGCCGGGGCGGGGGGCTGGGCGCTGGTCTGCGGCGCGGCGGCGGCGGGGGCCTTGTCGCGCGCGGCGATGGCGGCGGTGATGGCGGCCTTGCCCAACGCGCGGGGGTCGGGCCTCTCCGCCGCCACGGGCCGGCCTTCGGGGGCGACCGCGGGGCTGGCCGCGCTCATCGCGCTGGCGGTGGCGCTGCTGCTGGCGGGCTGGGCGGGGCTCGCGATGGCGCTGGCCGCGGGGGTGGCGGCGGCGGCGGTGGCGCTGGTGGCGCGGGCCAGGATCGGCGGGCAGACCGGCGACATCCTGGGCGCCGCGCAGCAGCTGGCCGAGGCGGCGGCGCTGGCGGCGAGGTGAGGGCAGAAGCGGTGCGTGCAGAGCACGCACCCTA
>JBBCJM010000138.1:0-1981 GCA_037190175.1 Paracoccaceae bacterium
CGGGAATGCCAGCCGAGGTGCGGCGCCGGCCGATCCGGCACCTCCCTCCCCCCTTGTGGGGGAGGGTAGGGGTGGGGGGGCTTCCGGGCACCGGCCGGCCACCGTCCTCGATGCCGATGCCCTGACCCTGATCGCCCGCGACCCGGCGCTGTTCGCCGCCCTGCACGAGGCTTGCGTCCTCACCCCGCACGGGGGCGAGTTCGCCCGGCTGTTCCCCGACCTCGCGGAAAAGCTCGCCGCCCCGGCCACCAGCGGCCCGGCCTACAGCAAGGTGGACGCCACGCGGGAGGCCGCCGCCCGCGCCGGCTGCACCATCCTCTACAAGGGCCCCGACACGGTGATCGCCTCGCCGGATGGCCGCGCCGCGGTCAACTCCGCCGCCTACGACCGCGCCGCGCCCTGGCTGGCGACCGCGGGCGCGGGCGACGTGCTGGCCGGGTTCATCGCCGGTCTCGCGGCCCGCGGCTTCCCGCCTTTCGAGGCCGCCTGCACCGCGGCCTGGCTGCATGTGGAGGCGGCGCGCGCCTTCGGCCCCGGCCTGATCGCCGAGGACCTGCCCGAGATGCTGCCGAAGGTGTTCCGCGACCTGGGCCTGTAGCCCTCACTGCCCTTGGGCCAGCCAGGCGACCGTGGCCGCCACCGCCACCGCGACCACCACGGCGAAGGCGATCTTCCAGGCGCTCCACGGCCTTTCGCCCTGCACCTTGCCGGTCTGGCCGTTCACCACGAAGCGGTAGGTCCGGCCGTTGTACTTGTAGGCCGCCAGCCAGACCGGCAGCAGGACGTGCTTGAAGGTCTCCAGGCTGAACTGGCTGTCGATGCGGTCGATGCGCTGTTCGTCGCCGCCGATGGCGCGGCGCACGTCGTCGCGGATCACCCGGTCCATGATCACCCGGGCCTTCCCGTGCGCCTCGTCCAGCGGCACGGTATAGCCCTCGGCGGTGAAGCCGGCGAGATAGTCGGTGCGATAGCCCTCCAGCGCGCTCAGGTCCCAGGGCGCCAGCGCCTCGGTATAGCCCGCGGGCAGCGAGGTGGAGCCCAGCACCAGCACGTCGTCGAAATCGCGGGTGACCCAGCCCGAGGCCGGGCTCCAGCGGATCTTGCGCACCTGTTCCTGCCGCCGCTCGGGCTTGCCGTTCACGGTGACGGTGACGGTGCGGGTTTCGTAGTAGTAGGTCCCCCGCGCGCCGGCATAGCGGCTGCGGCTGGCGGCGTCGAAAGTCCAGTAGGGGGTATAGATCCCGTTCATCGGCCGGCCCTTGCGGGCGTATTCCACCAGGCCGTTGGGCGCGAACCACAGCCGGCCCAGCCATTTCGTCATCGCCGCCCGCGCCTCGCCCTCGCCCAGGCGGAAGGGCAGCACCGCCTGCGGCTTGATCTGCCGGTTGGTGCCGGTGCCCACCACCACCGGGGTGGCGCAGAAGGGGCATTCCCGGGCATGTTCGGCACCCTGGAACTCCACCAGCGCGCCGCAGCCGTCGCAGCGCACCGTGCGCGGCTCCTCCATCGCCAGATCCGAGAGCCCGCCGCGCAGCGCCGCGGCGAGGTCCAACTCCCCCAGCGCGTCCTTCTGCGCGTGGCGGGGAAGGGCCGGGATCTCCTGCACATGGCCGCAATGGGTGCAGACGAGGCGCGTGGCCCCCGGCTCGAACCGCAGCTCGGCGCCGCAGGCTTCGCAGGGCCAGCGGCTGGCCTCGGTCTCGGTGACGCGGTCGGGCACGGGGTCAGACCGGAGGCGGGGGCGGCGGGATCTCGGTGAAGAGGCGGGCCAGTTCGGTCTCGGCGGCGGGCTTCCAGCCCTCCATCCCCGCCGACCAGACCATCGAAGCGCGAGTCAGCGCGCCGTGCCGGGCCATGGTTGCAAGGTCGCCCTCGCCGAAGGGCCCGGTGGTGGCACCGTTGGCGGCCACGTGCCAGACCCTGGCCGCGGGCGGCGGCGGGGGAGGGGGCGGCGGCGCCGCGGCGGCGGGCGGCGCGCCCC
>JBBCJM010000139.1:0-6635 GCA_037190175.1 Paracoccaceae bacterium
AGCGAGGAGCGACCGGAGGGAGCGACGAGCGTCAGGTCTCGACGTGCCAGTACACCGGAAAGCCCGGGTCGAACACAGTTACCGGCCCGGCCTCGGTCAGGATCTTCTCGGGCCAGGCGGCGGGCTCCTCGCGCTTCACCAGCCGGAGGATGCCCTCGTTCGGGGACAGGCGATAGAAGGCCGGGCCGTTGAGGCTGGCGAAAGCCTCCAGCCGCTCCAGCGCGCCCTCCTCCTCGAACACATGGGCCAGCAGCGGCAGCGTGTTGGTGGCGGTGAAGCAGCCGGCGCAGCCGCAGGCATGTTCCTTCAGCGCGTCCACATGCGGGGCGGAATCGGTGCCCAGGAAATAGCGCGGGCTGCCCGAGGTGGCGGCCCGGCGCAGCGCCAGCCGGTGCTTCTCGCGCTTGGCCACCGGCAGGCAGTAGTAATGTGGCCGGATCCCGCCCACCAGGATGTGGTTGCGGTTGATGATCAGGTGATGGGTGGTGATGGTGGCGGCCAGATCGTCGCCCCCCTCGGCGGCATAGGCCACGCCCTCCTCGGTGGTGATGTGCTCCATCACCACCCGCAGCCCCGGCACCCGCCGGCGCAGGGGCTCGAGCACGGTGTCGATGAACACCGCCTCGCGGTCGAAGATGTCGACCTCCGGCGTGGTCACCTCGCCATGCACGCAGAGAGGCAGGCCGATCCCGGCCATTTTCTCCAGCACCGGCAGCACCTTGTCGAGGTTTCTTACACCGGAGTGCGAATTGGTGGTGGCCCCGGCGGGATAGAGCTTCACCGCCTTGACCAGCCCGCTTTCCGCCGCCGCCGCCACGTCGGCCGGGTCGGTCCCCTCGGTCAGGTAGAGCGTCATCAGGGGCTCGAACCCCGCGCCCCCGGGCAGCGCGGCCAGGATGCGGTCGCGATAGGCGGCGGCCTGCGCCCCGGTCACCACCGGCGGCACCAGGTTCGGCATCACGATGGCGCGGGCGAAGTGGCGTGCGGTCTCGGGCAGCACGGCGCGCAGAACGGCGCCGTCGCGCAGGTGCAGGTGCCAGTCGTCGGGGCGGCGGAGCGTCAGGGTCATGGCCCAGCCCCTAGCGCAAGCGGCCGGGGCTTTCCAGTACCCTCCTCGGGGCTCAGGCCCCGGCCAGGATCAGCATCCCGGCGACGACGAGGATCGCCTCGACCGGGGGCAAGGCGGTGACCATCCGGGTCAGGCCCCGGGGCAGGATGCTGGCGGGCCTCGGGCGGGCGCGGCGCATGGCAGGTCATCCTTCATCGGGTTGTGCTACTCCAATAGAGTACAACTTCAGGTTGTCATTCGCCAGCCGCGCGCGCCAGTCCCGGCCATTTCCCGCCGATCGTGCACGGATCGCCGACAGAAACCCGCGCTTGCCAAGGCGCGCGGCCGGGCGCAGACTGCCGGCATCCCGCACATCGCAGACCCCGCGACCGGCCGCCCCTCCATGGAGACGCCCATGCAACGCCTGCTCGACGCCTGCCTCTTCGCCGCCCGCGCCCATTCCGGCCAATGCCGCAAGGGCGCGGCGAGGGAGCCCTATGTGAACCACGTGATCGACGTGGCCGCCCGGCTGGCCGCCAGCCCGCTGGCCGACGAGGACACGGTGGTGGCCGGGCTGCTGCACGACACGGTGGAGGATACCCCCACCACCGAGGCCGAGCTGGCCGCCCGCTTCGGCCCCCGGGTGGCCGGCATGGTGATGGAGGTGACCGACGACAAGAGCCTGGACCGGCCCATCCGCAAGGCGTTGCAGGTGGCCCATATCGGCTCCCGCTCGATCCCCGCGCGGCGGATCAAGATCGCCGACCAGACCTCGAACCTCGCCGCGCTGGCGGAAAGCCCGCCAGCCGACTGGGACCGGGCGCGGGCGCAGGAATATCTCGACTGGGCGGTCAGGGTGGTGGCGGCGGCGCGCGGGGTGGACCCGGGGCTGGAGGCCGCCTTCGACGCGCAGGCCAGCGCCACCGCCGCCGTGGTGGCCGGGATGGACGCGGGGCCGGGCCAGGGCTAGGGCGGATCGATTCAGGCGAACACCGGCAGGAAGGGCGCCTCCCCTCCTCACGAGGGGGGAGGGAGGTATGAGACTTCATCCGGAGTGCCAGCGGCAGCGGTTCCATCCGAACCGATCCTGCTCTAGGCTGCGATACGAAACGAGGAGGAAGCCATGGCCCTTCATACCGGCGGATGCCAGTGCGGCGCGGTGCGCTATCATGTGGATGTCGACCTCGACCAGCCCGTCACCTGCAACTGCTCGCGCTGCCAGCGGCTGGGCTCGGTGCTGGCCTTCGCACCGCGCGAGGCCTTCGCGCTGGAACAGGGCGAGGACGCGCTGACCGAATACCTGTTCAACACGCGCAAGATCCGCCACCTCTTCTGCAAGACCTGCGGGATCGAGAGCTTCGCCCTGGGCACCGGCCCCGACGGCAAGGAGATGGCGGCGATCAACGTCAACTGCCTGGACGGGGTGGAGCCGCGCGAGATCGCCAAGGGCGCCTTCCACTACGACGGACGGGCGGTGTGAGACTGGCGCTGGCCCTGCTAGTCCTCGGCAGCGCGGCCCAGGCGCAGACGCCCGGCTGCGCCGATCCGCAGACCCAGATCGAGATGAACGCCTGCGCCGAGCGCGAGTGGCAGGCGGCCGACCGCGCGCTGAACGAGGCCTACGGCCAGGCGCGCGCGGCGATGCGGCGGCTGGATGCCGACTTCCCGCAGGAGGCGCGCGGCGCCGAGGCGGCGCTGCGCGAGGCCCAGCGGGCCTGGATCACCTTCCGCGACGCCGCCTGCGCCGTCGAGGGCTGGCCGATGCGCGGCGGCAGCGCCGAGCTGCTGCTGATCCACGGCTGCCTGGCCCGGCTCACCCGTCAGCGCACCGAGGATCTGCTGGGGCTGGCGGCCTACTGACCGCCCCCCAGTTCCTCCAGCCGGCGGCGGAAGCCGGGCGCGTTCATCCGCGCGGTGACCGAGCGGCAGATCATCGCCTCGCGCGCCGGATGGCCGCTGTCGCGCGCCACGGCCAGCAGCCGGCGCAGATAGGGGCCGAAGCTGCGCCGGGCCCGCAGCGCCTGCGCGAAGACGGCCGGGGTCAGCCGCCCCTCCATCGCGGCGACGATCAGGTCGTCCAGCACCCCCATCCGCCGCAGCGCCACCGCCGGCTGCGGCCCCAGCCGCCGCGCGGGCAACAGCGTGACCCAGGGGCGGAAGAACAGCGCGGCGTGCATGGCATCCTCGCGCTCGGCCGGGTCGAAGGCCACGAAGGCCCGCCCCGCCCCCTCGGTCATGTCGGGGGCAAAGCCGTAGCGGCGGGTGAAGTCCAGCCGGCGGGCGGCGGGAAAGCGGGGGTCCCAGCCCGCCACCAGCGGGTCGAGCGTGGCCTGCGGCGCCAGTGCCAGCACGGTGGAGCCGGGGGCGGCCACGGAAAAGGCCGCCGCCGCATAGCCCCCGGGGCCCGCGCCATAGAACAGCACCCGGTCGAAATCCTCGAAGAAGGCGTCGTCCACCAGCCGGTCGACATAGCGCCAGACCGCCGGGTCGCGCCACCAGGTCGCCCCCTCGGCCATGAGGCCCAGATGCGACCAGCCCCGGGTGCGGGCCAGCGCCAGCCCCTGCGGCAGCCGGCCCGGCCCCTCGGCCCGCACCTCCTCGGCCTCCTCGAAGGTGACCAGCAGCGTGGTGCCCTCGTCGGCAAACAGCGCATGGTGGCGCGGCCCCAGCGGCTCGGCATGGCCGAGGTCGTCGTAAAGCGCGGTCAGCGCCGCGAACCAGCCCTCGCGGTCGCCGGCGGCGATGGTGAGCGGAGGAAAGGCGGCGGCGTCTTCGGTCATGGCGGGCGAGGGACTGGTCATGTTCGGGGGCTCGCGGGAACGCTCGCACCATCCCGTGGCGGGGCTTGGCAAACAAGGGGGCGGGCACGGGGCAGCCGCTCAACAACGGGCGAGCACTGTTTCCCGCGCACCGCTCAATCCCGCCCCAGCCCGTGGCGCCAGACCTTCCGCGCCCCGGCCGCGCTCAGCACCCGGCTGGGCGGGGTCATCAAGAGCCGGCCGAACAGCGCGCGCCAGCCCTCATCGGCCGCCATCAGCTCGGCGAACCGCGCCCGCCGCCATGCCACCGCCGCGGCGTGCAGCGGCCCCAGCACCGGATCGGCCATCAGTTCCGCCCGCAGCGGCGCGCTGGCGGGCTCGATGGCGAGGATCGAGGCATCCTCCTCGTCGCAGAAGTTGCGGTCGACCCAGTAGCCGAGATCGAAGGGCGCGGCCTCGCGGTTGGCCCGCCCGCGGTCGCATTTCACCAGATAGCCCTGCATCGAGCCCAGCGCATAGTGGTTGAGCTGCGCCAGCGCGTAGACATCCTGCCCCGGCGGGGTGAAGCTGGGCCCCAGCACGAAACCCGCGGGCAGCCGGCGGCCCGAGCCGTCATACCAGACCTCCCCGGCCAGGCGGGAACGGCCGGGCGCCCGGGGGCGGTGGACGCCAAACTTGCCGAAGGCGCCGTCGCGGCGGAACAGCGTCTTGATCTGCACCGCGCGCCAGGGCCAGTGCAGCACCCGCGGCGCGGCGCGGGTGAAGGCATGGGTCACCGGCGCATCGGCGATCTCCACCACCCCGGCATTGCCGAACATCCGCCAGGTCAGCGCGATGGCGGTGGCGCCCGGGCAGGCAACGACCAGCGCCGCCAGCGTCCGGTCGCCAATCTGGACGTTCACGAACTCGTCCACGTCCAGCACCATGGCCCAGTCGGCGGCCCGGGCCAGCGGATGCCGGTCGGCCAGGTGCAGCGCCTGCCACTGCGGCCCCTTCGGATGCGGGCCGGGGTTGCGCACATGGGTCAGCCAGCCCAGCGCCGCCAGCCGGTCCAGCATCGCGTCGGTGCCGTCCTGGCAGTCGTTCGAGAACACCAGGAAATCGGTGAAGCCGCAGGCGCGGTGATGGGCCAGCCATTCCAGCAGGAAGGCGCCCTCGTTGCGCAGGGTGGCGACGGCCAGCGCCCTCACGCCGCCGCCCCGTGGCGGCCCATGCGGATGCCGCGGTCTCGCCCCTTCGCCATCTCCCCCGCCCGCCGATGCGCCGCCCTGCCCTTGCTAGCACGGCGCCCGGCCCCCGCAACCCCCTGCGGGGCGCGGGAACCGGGACGACGGCAGGCCGCCGGCGCGAGGGGGGTCGCCGGCGGATGCGGCGGTCACTTGGTCAGGATCAGCTTTCCCGCCCGGGTGATGCGCAGGCAGTAGACCTGCCCGTCCAGCACGATCTCGGCGGTGCCGGCCGGGCCGGTCAGCGCGCGGGCGTCGTGGCAGGGGATGGTGCGCGGCCGCTCGGCGGCGGTCACGAGGGTCGCGGCGGCTTGCTGCGGCCGCGGGGCAACGGGCTGGGTCATATGCGCGGCTCCGGCCAGGCGCAGGGTATCGCGTCCCGAGAAGGCGAGGGTCATTGGGCGGTCTCCATCCGGTCGATCCAGCGGGTCAGCCCGGCGCCGGGGGCGCCGAGGCCGGCAAGCGCGAGGCTCAGCGCCTCGATCATCTCCTGTCGCAGGTCGGCAGGGCGGGGGGAGGGGCCCGTTCGGACGGGCTGGGGTCGGGCGTCGGTCATGTCTCGGCTCCTGATCGGGCGGGAACGGAGTCCGGGCTGACCGTGGGAAAGGCTGGCTTGGACGATGGCCCCATCATGCCCCGCCGCGCGGCGGCTGTAAATCCTGATTCTTTCAATCGGAAAAGCGGCGGCGGCCATTTGTTGCGCAAGGCGCCGGCGCTGCCCATATCCGGGGCATCAACGCCGGGGAGATGGGCATGAAGGACGCAAGATCGCTGCTGGACGGGATTTTCGGCGCCGAAGGCGGGGCCGCCGGGGCGCTGGACCAGGCGAAACAGGCCTGGGCGCGGCAGTCGCCGCTGGCGCAGGGGGCCATCGCGGGCGGGCTGCTGGGCGTGCTGATGGGCGGCTCGGGCCCCCGCAGGCTGGCCGGGGCGGCGCTGAAGGTGGGCGGCGCGGCGCTGGTCGGCGGCCTCGCCTGGAAGGCGTACAGCGACTGGCAGGCCGGGCGGCAGCCCGAGGCGCTGCCCGCGCCGCCCGTCGCCCTGCCCCCGCCGCCGCCCGCCTTCCTGCCGCAGACGCCCGAGGCGGCCGACGAACTGGCCACCCGGCTCCTGCAGGCGATGGTGGCGGCGGTGAAGTCCGACGGCCACGTCACCACCCGCGAACGCGCCCGCATCGACGCGCGGCTGGCCGACCTCGGGCTGGGCGGGGAGGCGCAGGCGCTGGTCGCGGCGGAACTCGACGCGCCGCTCGACCCCGGCCGGATCGCGGCGCTGGCGCGCGGCCCCGAGGAGGCGGCCGAGATCTACGCCGCCTCGCTCCTGGTGGTTGACCCCGAGGCGCCGGCGGAGAAGGGCTATCTCACCCTGCTGGCCGCCCGGCTGGGCCTCGACCCCGCCCTCGTCGCCCACCTGCACGCCAGGGCCGCGGCGCTGGAGTGAAGCGGCGGCGCGATTGTGGAGAGCCCCAAGCCAGCGGTTTCTCGAACCGATGCTGACCCCGCAGGATATCCAGGGCTCGGAGGAGGAACAGTCTGACTCAAATTGTCCCCCTCCTGCTTTCTTTGGTGTCTTAAATATCCCGGGGGGTCCGGGGGGCTGGCC
>JBBCJM010000140.1:0-2888 GCA_037190175.1 Paracoccaceae bacterium
TCGAAACGGTAGAGCGGGGCCAGCGGGCCGAAGGTCTCCTCGGTGGAGACCTTCATGCCCGGCGTGACCCCGGTCACCACCGTGGGTTCGAAGAACGTCCCGCCCAGGTCGTGCCGCCGGCCGCCGGCGACCACCTGCCCGCCGCCCGCCACCACGTCGGCGATGTGCTCCTCGACCTTCTCGACCGCGGCCATGTTGATCAGCGGCCCGGTGGTGACCCCGGCCTCCAGCCCGTCGCCCACGCGCAGCTTCTTCACCGCCGCCGCCAGTTTCCCGGCGAAGGCGTCGTAGACCCCGGCCTGCACGTAGATCCGGTTGGCGCAGACGCAGGTCTGGCCGTTGTTGCGGAACTTGGAGATCATCGCCCCCTCGACCGCGGCATCCAGGTCGGCGTCGTCGAAGACGATGAAGGGCGCGTTGCCGCCCAGCTCCATCGAGCATTTCATGACCTGGTCGGCGGCCTGGCGCAGCAGGATCCGCCCCACCTCGGTGGAGCCGGTGAAGGTCAGCTTGCGTACCAGCGGGTTCTCGCAGAACTCCTTGCCGATGTCCGAGGACCGCTTGGAGGTGATGACCGACAAGAGCCCCTTCGGCACCCCGGCGCGTTCCGCCAGCACCGCCATCGACAGCGCCGACAGCGGCGTCTCGGCCGCCGGCCGGGCCACGAAGCCGCAGCCCACCGCCAGCGCCGGCGCCACCTTGCGGGCGATCATCGCGTTGGGGAAGTTCCACGGCGTGATCGAGGCCGCCACCCCGATGGGCTGCTTCAGCACGGTGATCCGCTTGTCGCGCTGGTGGCCGGGGATGGTCTCGCCATAGACCCGCTTGGCCTCCTCGCCGAACCATTCGACGAAGCTGGCGCCGTAGAGGATTTCCCCCTTCGCCTCCGCCAGCGGCTTGCCCATCTCGGCGGTCAGGATCGCGCCCAGGTCTTCGGCGTTCTCCACCATCAGGTCGGCCCACTTGCGCAGCACCGCGGCGCGTTCCTTGCCGGTGCGGGCGGCCCATTCGCGGCGCGCGGTGTCGGCGGCGGCGATGGCGCGCGCGGTCTCGGCCCGGCCGAGGTTCGGCAGTTCGGCGATCACGTCGCCGCGGGCCGGGTTGGTGACCGGAAAGGTCGAGCCGTCGTCGGCAGCGATCCATTCGCCCGCGACATAGGCGCGGGTTTCCAGCAGGCTCTGGTCCTTCAGCAACGAACGCAGGTCGGTGACGGAATCGAGCATGGGAACCTCCCTTGTAGGCTGTCGCCCCCTCCTGCATCCTCCGGGGACAAAAGTCTAGGGAAGCGCCGATGACAACCGAGGCCGACCGCGCCTATGCCAATGCCGCCATGATCCCCGGGGGCGAGGGATATCCTGCACGCTGGGCCGCGGCGGCGGCGGTTTTCCGCGCGGCATTGGGCCCGCGGGCCCAGCTGGGGCTGGAATACGGCCCCGGCGCGCGGCAGCGGTTCGACCTGTTCCTGCCCGAAGGCGCGCCGCGGGGGCTGATGGTCTTCGTCCACGGCGGCTACTGGCTGGCCTTCGAGCGCAGCGACTGGTCTCATCTGGCCGCCGGCGCGGTGGCCCGCGGCTGGGCCTGCGCGCTGCCCTCCTACACGCTGGCGCCCGAGGCGCGGATCGGCGCGATGACCGGCGAGATCGCGGCGGCGGTGGCGGCGGCCTCCGCCCGGGTGCCGGGGCCGGTGGTGGTGGCGGGGCATTCCGCCGGCGGGCATCTGGCGGCGCGGATGGGCTGCGCGGATCTGGCGGTGCCGGGGGTGGTGCGGGTGGTGCCGGTCTCGCCGCTGGCCGAGCTCGGCCCGCTGAGGGAGACCGCGATGAACGCGCAGCTGCGGATCGACGCGGCCGAGGCGGCGGCCGAGAGCCCGGCCCGGCTGGCTCTGCGCGAGGGCGTGCAGGCGCATGTCTGGGTCGGCGGGCAGGAGCGCCCGGCCTTCCTGTGGCAGGCGCGGCTGCTGTCCGAGGCCTGGGGCTGCCCCTGGACCGTGGCCCCCGGCCGGCACCACTTCGACGTGGTGGACGAGTTGACCATCCCCGGCAGCGGGCTGACCTGCGCCTGCCTCGACGGGCTCTGAGCCCGGGCTCAGGGTCCCAGCGTGCGGCAGTCCTGCGCCCGGGCCACCAGCCGGCGGCAGGCGAGTTCCGCCTGGTCCTGGGTCAGGCCCAGCACATTGGCGTCATAGCCCTTGGCGCCGCCTACCACCTTCTGCAGCCCGTCGCCCAGCACCGCGCCTTCCGACAGGCCCACCCGCATCAGCGCCCGTTCGGCGGCGGCGCGGGTGGAGAAGCGGCCGAGGCTCACCCCCCAGTGCCGCCCGCCCGAGGTGGAGAAGCGGGTGACCACCACGGGCTCGCCGGGCTCCACCGCCAGATCCGCGGCCTTGGGCGCGGGGCGCAGCGCGGCGACCTGCATGGGGGCCGCGATCTCGGGCACCGGCGGCAGCGCGGGGGCGGGGGCCGAGAGCTCGGCGATCGCCACCGGCGCGGCCGCCGCGGCCAGTTCGATCTCCTCCTCCCCGGCCGTCAGCGGCTCGGGCTCGGGCCGGATCTCCTCGGGCAGCGCGGCGAGGAGCGTTTCCGCCTCGGGCTCCGGCTCGGCCGGGGCCGCGGCCGCCAGCGCGGCCGGGCGGGCCTGCGGGCGCAGCGCCAGCGCGGGATCGGCGGGCGCGCCGGCCGGGGCGATCACGTTGCCCTCGGCATCGACCATGGCGAAGGGCAGCGCCGCCTCGGCCTCGGCCACCGCGAAGGGCAGGGCCTCGGGCTCGGCCTCCGCCTCCGCCACGGCGAAGGGCAGTTCCTCGGCCGCGGGCTGCGCCTCGGCACGCGCGGCGGGGGCGCGCAGCGGGCGGACGGCGGGCACGTCCGCCATGGCGAAGGGCACCTCCG
>JBBCJM010000141.1:0-8464 GCA_037190175.1 Paracoccaceae bacterium
CGCGCCAATCGCGGGGCGGCGGCGGCAGCTTCAGAACCTGGTGCCTTCCGGCAGCATGTTGACGTCAAGCCCGCATTCCTCGAGCGAGGCCAGGATGGTTTCCTGCAGCGCGCCGGAGTCGCGGTATTCCTGCCCCCAGTCCTGCATGAAATCCAGCAGCCGCCCCACGCCGTCGCGACGGACTGCGCCGCCGGATTCGGGCGCGGTATAGGGATCCAGAAGCAGCAGCTTCAGGTTGCCCGCCTTGGTCGCCCCCGCCAGGCCGGTGATCACGGTTTCCAGCTGGACGTCGGAATTGCCGGACTGCACGTCGAGAAGCGCCAGATCGCCGCTCTGCATCAGCCGCAGCTGGGCCAATGGCGCATGTTCCTTGGCCGCGGCCTCCTCCGTGCTGCCCATCGAGGTCGTGAGCCGGATCTCCGGCTTGTTGAGGTCGGCCCAGGTATTGCCGATCGTGGAGTCCTTGCGCACGACCAGGACCTCCGGCACCGCATAGATCGGCCCGAACATGTCCACCGCCCTCTGGCGCTCCTCGGTGATGCCGATGCCGAAGAAGGCGTCGATCTTCGCGGATTGCAGGTCGAGGACCACGTTCGCCCAGCTTGTCGGCACCCATTCGATGCTCAGCTCGCGGCCCATTTCCTCGGAGAGGGCGGCGGTGGCGTCATTTCCCATGCGGACGGGAAAGCCCTTCCAGTCCTCGTTGTCGTTGTCGCGCCAGTAGTAGCAGGCGCGCTGCGGGATCATTCCGATGCGGATGACCCCGCGCTCCTTGACCTCCTCCCAGGCGTCGGCCGAAGCCGGGGCGCTGAATGCGACCTGGCTGGCCAGGAATACCGCCGCCGCGCCGACATATGCGAGCATCTTTCCGATTTTCATTTCTCTTCTCCTCTGTTGGTCTTCATGTCACGGTTCCGCCCTTCATCCACTCGAACAGGTCTCACGGGTTACAGGCCGACCCCCCGGTCAAAGCCGGAAGCGGCTGAGAAAGGCGATCGCGCGTTCCGTCCTGGGGTTTTCGAACACGTCCTTCGCGGTGCCCTCCTCGACGATCTGGCCCTGGTCCATGAAGGTCACGCGATGCGCCACGTCGTGGGCGAACCGCATTTCGTGGGTCACGATGATCATCGTCTTGCCCTCGTCGGCGAGCTGGTTCATGACCTTGAGCACCTCGTCGACCAGCTCCGGGTCCAGGGCCGAGGTGACTTCGTCGAAAAGGATCACCTGGGGTTCCATCGCCAATGCCCGCGCAATGGCGGTGCGCTGCGCCTGGCCGCCGGAGATGTTGCGCGGATAGGAGGCGCCGAGATCGGCGAGGCCCACCTTCTGCAACAGCGTCTCGGCCTGGTCCCTGGCCTCGGCCAGCGGCACCTTCTTGACGATGCGCGGCCCGGCCATGACATTCTCGAGCACGGTCATGTGCGGGAACAGATCGAACATCTGGAACACCATGCCGATCTTCGTGCGATAGGCGGCCGAGACGCTTTCCCGCGGCATCGAATTGCGCGCGCCGAAGGCGAAGCTGTCCTCGCCCACACGGATCTTGCCCGAATTCGGCACTTCCAGCAGATTGATGCAGCGCAGCAGGGTGGATTTTCCGCAACCGCTCGGCCCGATGATCGCGCGCACCTCTCCTTTCTGCATGGTCAGGCTGACGCCGCGGACCGCCTCCTTGTCGCCATAGCTCTTTCGCAGATCCTGGATCTCGATCAGTGGGGACATCGGCGCTCCTCAGGTGTTGTTGGCTCTCTCCAGCCTCTTGGCGATCAGCGTCAGAGGATAGAGGAGCAGGAAGTAGAGGATCGCGACGAAGGTATAGGTCTCCAGGGGGCGGAAGGTGCGGGCGGTCAGCTGATAGCTGGAATACATGAGATCGGGAACGGCCAGCACATAGAGAAGCGAGGTGTTCTTGAGCTGCAATATGGCCTGATTGGCGAAGGGCGGGATCATCCTTCGCGTCGCCTGCGGCAGGATGATGTAGCGCATGAGCTGAAAGTAGTTCATCCCCAGCGCACGGCCGGCATTCCATTGCCCCCGGTCGATCGAGATGACGCCGCCGCGGAAGATCTCGGTGCTGAAGGCGCCCATGTAGAGCGTCAGCCCGACGCCCGCGGCGATCCAGGAGGAGATGTTGTAGCCGGTCAGTATCGGCAGCGCATAATAGAACCAGATGATCTGGACGAGGATCGGAGTGCAGCGGAAGAATTGCACATAGGCAGAGACGATCCACCGGATGGCGCTGATGCGCGAAAGCATCAGAAGCCCCCCGATCACCCCCAGGACAAGCCCGCAGATGATCGTGCCGATGGCATAGCTCACGGTAATTCCGGCAGCCCTCAGCCAGACCTCCGGATAGTTGATCGCATTCCAATCGAACTCGTATCCCATTTGCATCCTTTTGTTTGTGACGCTCATCTGCCGTGAGCAAAGCTGCGGACATGCATCGGAGACCCGGTGCCTCCATCAGTCCTTGTTCCGTCTGCCATGCGCCGCACGCCGCGCGCCGGCCCTGCCTGGCGCACCGCAAAGCTTGCAAGGTGATCATGCCTGCCATGCTGGCATAAATTCGATGAATTATCGCCTCTGGACGCCGGATTCACTCGAAGATCGCGTGTATTTGAACGATTTCGGTCGAACTTCGGTCCCAAAATCCATTTTGGCGACCGGGCGCGGGGCTCCGTCGGAGGGCCTTGTCCCGGGCGCCCTGGAGTTGGGACCGGGCCTGACCGCCGAGCCGAAGCAGGCCCCCCGGCAACCGGACCCGCCGCCGCAAGCCCCGGCCGCCTGGAGAAGACGATGAGCAAGAAGGCAATCCACCTGGCCTATGCGATGTACAATCACGGCACCCATCCCATGGGATGGACGCAGGCGCCGAAGGGCGTCGCGACCGACATGGCGACCTTCACGCGGGCGGCCAGGATCGCCGAGGTCGCGAAGCTGGACATGATCCTGCGCGCCGACAACCTCTACGCGCGCATGGACAACATCGAGGCCTGGGCCCGCAATCCGCTGCACATGAACAGCTTCGAGCCGCTGACGCTGCTGGCCGCCGTATCGCAGGCCACCACCCACATCGGCCTTGCCGCGACGGTCAGCACCACCTACACCGAACCCTATAACGTCGCCCGCCAGCTTGCCGCGCTCGATCACATCAGCGGCGGGCGCGCGGCCTGGAACGTGGTGACCTCCTACAGCTCCGAAGCCGCCCGAAACTTCGGCCAGAAGTCGCTTCCCGTCCACGACGAACGCTATGGCCGGGCCCGCGAGCATGTCGAGGCCACCAAGGCGCTATGGGATACCTACGAGGACGATGCGTTCGTCCATGATACCGGCAGCGGCTATTACTTCGATCCGAAGAAATTCCATCCGGTTTCCTTCGAGGGAAAGTACCTCAGCGTCAACGGCGCGCTCAACATCGCGCGGCCGCCGCAGGGCTATCCGGTCATCATGCAGGCCGGCGGCTCGCCGCAGGGCCGGCAGCTCGCGGCCGAGACGGCGGAACTGATCTTCACCGACAGCCGCCCCCGGGAGCAGGCGCAGGCATTCTACGCCGACATCCAGAAACGGGTCGTCGCCGCGGGCCGGGATCCCGGCCTGGTGAAGATACTGCCCGGCCTGACCGTGGTGGTCGGCGACACCGCGGAGGAGGCGCGCAGGAAATACGCCGCGCTGGAGGAACAGGTGCCGGACGTGGTCAAGATCCAGAGCCTGAGCGAAGGGCTGGGCACCTCCCTGATGGGCCTGCCGCTCGACCAGCCGGTGCCGGAGGAGCTCATCCCGCCGGCCACCCGCGGCGGGGCCGGCGGCTATCAGTTTGTTCGCGAACTGATCGAATCGCGCATCACGCTGCGCGAGATGCTGCCGAACTACCGGAAGGTGGTGGGTGCAGGCACGCCGTTGTGCGACACGGCGGACAAGGTGGCCGACTTCATGGAGGAGGCGGTGAACGAGGACGCCTGCGACGGCTTCGTCATCCTGGTGCCCAGCGCCCCCTCTGCCTTCGAGCTGTTCTGCAGTACGGTGGTGCCGGAATTGCAGCGCCGCAATTCGTTCCGCAGGGAATATTCCGGCAGGACCCTGCGCGACCATTTCGGTCTTCCGCGCCCGCCCAACCAGCACGTCGGGCGGTAGGCGGCCGGGCGGGAGCGGAGCAACCGGGGCGGCGCTCAGTCTTCCAGCAGCTGCTTGATGGGAAAGTCCGTCCTCGCAATCGGCGATTTGATCACGATGTAGCTGAAATACTTCGAGATGCCGATATTGCGGTCGAGCAGCGTCTCCATCATCCCCTGATAGTGGTTTATCGAACGCACGATGAACCGCAGGAGATAGTCGTATCCGCCGCTGACCAGGTGGCATTCCAGAAGCTCGGGCACCGTCCTGATCCCGGCCTCGAACTTGGTGAAGTTCTCCCGGCGATGGTCGACCAGCGTCACCTCGGTGAAGACGGTGACGGTCTCGGCCACATGCTTGAGTTCGATCTGCGCGCCATAGCCCCGGATGATCCCCGAAGCCTCCAGCCGCTTGACCCTCTGGAGGCACGGGCTGGGCGACAGGCCCACCGCCTCCGACAGGCCGACATTGCTGATCCTGCCGTCGGATGCGAGCTTCGCGAGGATATTGATGTCGATCTGGTCGAGCTTGATCCTGGCCATGCATCGTCTGCCGTCGCGCGCCCGGATCGCCTGGGACGATCCGGTCCGCTGGTTGTCGCGGTTCGGCCGGAAGATGCGGTTTCCGCCGGGCCTGCCCTAGGCAGATTGCTCGATTTCCGTCCGGTGCGCCATCACCATCTCCGCCATGCTGGTGAACCGGAAGTCATGGCGCGGCATCTCGCCCGGATGCATGGTCGCGCCGAACCCGTCCTTGTCGTGGCGGCGGTGGATCCAGGCCGAGGCCAGGCCGAACTGGTTGGCGGGCCCGTGGTCGTGGAACATGCTTTCGGCGGTGTGCAGGATGTCGGATTTTTCGTAGCCCCGCTCCTTGAGCTTGGCCAGCATGTAGTCGAAGTTGCGGCCGGCCGGCTTGTAGGATCCGATGTCCTCGGCCGTATAGACACCATCGAAATCGACGGCGAGCTTTACGCTCGAGGCCTGGAAGCTCTCGTTGTCCACGTTGGACAGGATCACCAGCTTGAAGTAGCGGCGGAGATAGGCGAGCGCCCCGGCGCTGTCGGTGAAGGCGGGCCAGTTCTGGACGCTGCGCCCGTAGTCGCGGCATTCCTCCCAGGATACGGAAACGCCCCATTCCTCCGCCAGCCGGCGATAGACCGTGGCGAGCAGTTCCGAATATCTCCGCCCCGGCGTCTGCGCCTGCTGGAACGATTCATGGCGGGCGTGGGCCTCGAGGATCCTGTCCCGCGCCAGCCCCGCCACGCGGTCGGCAAGCGGCCTCAGCGCCTCCAGCATACCGCTTTCCCAATCGATGAGCGTCCCGTAGCAGTCGAAGGTCAGCACCTTGAAATCGCTCAGCTTCATTGCGGTTCACCTGTTCTTGAATGGACGAGGTCCAGAGTGTTGCGAAGATGCACGGGATGACGGCGGTCGAGTTCGATCAGGTCGTTCCTCGGCATCGTGTCCCCGGGATGTCTGCCCCATCCTTCCGCAGCGCCGCGGAATTGTACCTGCGCCCTGCCGGCGGAGGCCGGGCGATCCTGCTGTTTTGCCGCCGGCCCGTGCGTGTTTGTGCTGCGGCCGCCCATCCCCACCGGGCGGCAGGAACCCGCGTCCGCTCGCAAAATCTGCACCCGACCGGCCTTCAACGCATGATTTCCCGCCCGTTCGCCGGCACAAGGCGAGAATTAGCCTGGCCTCCTGGGGTGACTATGGTCGCAAAAGGAGCGGCCATGATCACCGACTGGATGACCAACCTCTGGGACCGATCGCACCTGCGCCCCGAGATGGAGGCGAGGGACGCATCTCCGCAGCGCCATCGGAGCGAGGTCGCGGGCGTGGTGGACAGGTTTGTCGTTACCGCCATCGAGGGCAAGTACCTCGGCATAAACGTCCCGAACGACTATGTGGCGGCCTATGTGAAGGAGCATGGCAGGCGGGCGGTCGGCTTTGCCACGGTCAATCCGGTCGCACCGGGCGCGGAAGCCGAACTGCGGCGGGCGGTGGTCGACCTCGGGCTGCGGGGCCTGAAACTGGCGCCGACCTTCCAGGACTTCGACCCCTGGTGCGAGGAGGCCTGGCGCATATACGAACTCGCCAACGATCTCGGCATTCCGATCTACTGGCACCAGTCGTCGGGAGGGGCGCAGGCGCCGCTGGAATATGCGGATCCGCTCAAGCTGGACCGCATCGCGCGAACCTATCCGAACATGAAGATGATCCTCGAGCACTTCGCCCTGCCCTGGGGCAACATCGGCGTGGCCCTGGTTCGCAAGCATCCCAATGTGTTCATCGACGTCTGCGCCCGCGTCGTCCGCCAGTGGGACATGTACAACTGCCTGCGGCTGGCCATGGACTACGGCGTGACGGACAAGGTGCTGTTCGCCTCCGACTTCCCCATCCAGACGCCGGCGGAGGCGCTCGCCTCCCTGCGGGTGTTCTCGACCGATGCCCTGAACCTGCCGCCGATCCCTTCCGACATCATCGAGGGCATCATCTTCGACCGCCCGCTCAGCCTTGTGTGGCCGGACCTTTAGGGGGCGGGGGGGGCCCCCTACCCCGGCGGACCCGCGGCGATCAGGCCGAGCGCGCGGGCGGCGGCCAGCGACAGCGTGTCGGTGTCGAGCCCGCGCGGGCGCTGCCAGGCGCGGATCGCGGCGCGGGTGGCGGCGTCGACATGGCCCGTCAGCGGTTCGCGATAGAGGCCGCGCGCCTTCAGCGCCCGCTGCAGCGAGGCCACGAACTCCACCGTCAGCTCCGGCCCGCAGGGGACCGGCAGCCAGACCTCGCGCCGGTCGGAGACCATCCGCTGGCGCGTCTCGGTGCGGAAGGTCGCCGGCCCGCCTGCCCCGCCCGCGGCCTGCACCTGCTCGGTCACCGTCTCGAACACCGCCGGCAGGGTCTCGGGCGACCAGCAGTCCCGTTCCGGTGGCGTCCCGCCGTCGCGCGCCACCAGCCCCGCGGTCAGGTCGGCCTCCGCCGGCGCCGGCGGCGTCGGGGTGCAGGCCGGCAGCGCCAGCACCAGGGCCAGCGCGGCGCGGGCGCCGGGGCGGGGAAGGATGCGCATGGTTACTGCTCGGGCCCGGTTTCGTCCTGGTCTCTGGCCCGCGAGGATAGCGGCAATCGGGCGGGCGGAAAAGTCCGCCCCGCCGCCCCCTCTGGTCAGTCCCGCGATTCCGACCTATGTCCCATGCTGCGCGCGACAGGCGGAAGAGGGACGGCGGGGGCGAGATGGCACGGATCACCTATGTGGAATTCGGCGGCAAGGAGCATGTGGTCGAGGTGCCGAACGGCCTGACCGTCATGGAAGGCGCGCGCGACAACGGCATCCCCGGCATCGAGGCCGACTGCGGCGGGGCCTGCGCCTGCTCGACCTGCCATGTCTATGTCGATGCCGAATGGGCCGACCGCCTGCCCAAGAAGGACAGCATGGAGGAGGACATGCTGGACTTCGCCTGGCAGCCCGATCCGGTGCGCTCGCGCCTGACCTGCCAGGTCAAGGTCACCGATGCGCTGGACGGGCTGAAGGTCTACATGCCCGAGAAGCAGATTTGATCCGGGGCGCGGCCCTCGCCCTGCTGGCCGCCCTGCCGGCGGCGGCGGAGGAGACCTGGGCGCGCCCCGATCCCCATGCCCATGTCGAGACGGAACTGGCGCCCGACCGGCGCGCCTTGCCCGAGAGCCATCCCGCCTGGCCGGTGCGCGCCCGCTACGAGGCGCGGGCGGGCGAGGGGGTCGCGATGCTGGGCGGCATCCCGCCCTGGAACCGGCTGAACGTGATGGCGCTCTCCTGCTCCGCCTGCCGGCACGGCAGCGAGGGCAGGTCGGTCGCCCTGCCCGAGGGGTTGCGGTTCCTGGACGTGGCGCCGCGGCTGTGGGACGTGACCGGCGACGGCCTGCCGGAGATCGTGACGGTGGAGGCGGGGGAGGACGGCGCCCGGCTGGCGGTCTGGTCCTATCCCATCGGGCTGGCGCGGGTGGCGGCGACGCCCTTCGTCGCCGGCTGGCTGGCCCCGGCCGGGGCGGGCGACTTCGACGGCGACGGGCGGGTGGATCTCGCCTGGATCGAGGATCCGCACGGGCAAGGCGAGCTGGTCTTCGCCCGGGTCGCGGGGCCGGCGCCGGTGGAACTGGCCCGCAGCCCCGGCTGGTCGAACCACCGCCCGGGCGAGACCGCCATCGCCTCGGCGGTGCGGAACTGCGGCGGGCGGGTGCAGCTCCTGCTGCCCGATGCGGGGCGGGAAAGGCTGCTGGCGGTCTGGATCGAGGAGGACATGATCTCGGCCGACCTCGGCCCCTGGCAGGGGCTGGAGCCGCTGCCGGCCTGCTGACAGCGGACGGTTCGGCGGGGGGGG
>JBBCJM010000142.1:0-13355 GCA_037190175.1 Paracoccaceae bacterium
AAAGCCGGTGGGGATACTCGTCCACCCGTTCCGCAGGCGCGGGAATGCCCACGAGGTCGAGCAGTTCGACCGCACGGCGGCGCGCGGCGGCGTGGGAGACGGGTTCGTGGACCCGGATCGCCTCGACGATCTGGTTGCCGACGGTGAACATCGGGTTCAGCGAACTCAGCGGCTCCTGAAAGATCATCGCGATCCGGCGGCCGCGGATCGCCCGCATCCGCCTTTCGGACCAGCCGGCGATGTTCCGGCCCTCGAACAGGATCTGGCCGCCGGAGACACGCCCCGGCCGGTCGATCAGCCCCATGATCGACAGGGCCGTCACGCTCTTGCCGCTGCCGGATTCGCCCACCAGGCCCAGGAATTCGCCCGGGTGCAGGTCGAAGCTCACCCGGTCCAGCACGGTCATCCGGCCGAACCGCGCCTCCAGATCGCGCACGGAGAGCAGCGGCGCGGTCATCGGTGCGCCTCGCCGCCGATGCGGGGGTCGAGCGCGTCGCGCAGCGCATCGCCCAGCAGGTTCAGCGCCAGCACGGTGACGGTGACCACCAGCCCCGGCACCACCGTGATCCAGGGCGCCTCGCGGATATAGGACCGCCCGTCGGCGATGATGTTGCCCCAGCTGGGGGTCGGCGGCGGGGTGCCCACACCCAGGAAGCTCAGCGCCGCCTCGGCCAGCACCGCATAGGCGAAGATGAAGGACAGCTGCACGATCAGCGGCGCGAGGCTGTTGGGCAGGATCTGCCGCACCAGCACGTCCAGCGGCCGCGCCCCGGCGGCCACCGCCGCCTCGACATAGTTCAGCTCGCGCACGCTCATTACCGAGGCGCGCACGATCCGGGCGGTCACCGGCACATAGACCGCCGACAGCGCCAGCAGGACGTTGAGGTCGGTCGGCCCCAGCGCGGCGGCGATGGCGATGGCCAGCATGATCGCGGGAAAGGCCATCAGGGCGTCCATCGTCCGCATCAGGATGCCGTCCAGCCGGTGGAAATAGCCCGCCAGGGCCCCGATCACCGTGCCCACCAGCCCGCTGAACAGCGCCACCAGGAAGCCGATGCGCAGCGAGATGCCGGCGCCGACGATGATCCGGCTGAGCAGGTCGCGGCCCAGATGGTCGGTGCCCAGCCAGTGTTCGGCATGGCCGGGTGGCAGGAACTTGTTCCGCAGGCTGAGCGACATCGGCGAATGCTTCACCAGCATCGGCCCCAGCAGGGCGACAAGGGTGACGAAGAGAAGGATGGTGAAGCCGAACAGGAACCCCGGATGCACCACCAGCTTGCGCAGCGCCGGCGACGCCTGCAGGCGCCGCCGAAGGCCGGAAAGCCTGCCCCGGCCGGGGCGTTCCCCGGCCGGGAGCCTTTCCGAACCGAGTGGCTCAGACAAATCCGACATTCCACAGCCGCGTGGTGCGGAAGGGTGCGAAGCCGGCGATGCTGCGGCTGGCCGCCTGGGTCTGGCCCACGTCGCCCAGCTTGATCTGCAGGATCTCGTCCAGCATGTACTGCTGCGCCTCGAGCCAGGCGGCGTGCCGCTCCTCGGGGGTCGGCTTGTACTGCATGTCGGCGACCAGGCTGACCAGATGGGGATCCTCGCGGTGGTTGCCCGAGTTGGCCGTGCCCGTGCTGCCGATCGACAGCACCGGGTCGCCCAGCCAGGGCCCGGTGCCGAACTGGCCGGGATAGACGTGCCAGCCCTGCGGCTCCACCCGCCGGGCGACCACCGCCGGCCAGTCCATCACGTCGATCTGGGCGTCGATCCCGATCGCCTTCCACTGTTCCGCCGCCACCAGCGCGGTGTTGGAACTCCAGGGGAAGGTCGTGGCGCTCATGATGCGGATCGGCCGGCCGTCATAGCCGGACTGCGCCAGGTATTCCTTGGCCTTCTCGGGGTCCTTGATGTTGTAGAGCGGTGCTGTGACCGAGGCGGGATAGGTGGGATAGCCCTCGTATTGCGAGTAGGGGTTGAGCCGGTAGTTGCCGTGGCTGGCCGCGTCGAGGATCTCGTCGATGTCGAGCGCGGCCATCAGCGCCTGCCGGAACTCCAGCCGGTCCATGGGCGGCTCGGCCAGGTTCAGCGTCAGCGTGTTCATCGCGGTGGGCATCTTCACGATGACTTCCAGATCCGGCCGCTGCGACAGCGCCGGCACCACGTGCTCGGGCACCACGTCGGCGAAGTGGATCTCGCCCGTCTCCAGCGCCGCGACCATGGCGTTGGGCTCGGGGATGATGCGGAAGGTGATCGTGTCGAACAGCGCCTCCTTGCGCCCGCCATAGCCGTCGAGCCCGGCATAGCGGGTGTCCAGCGCATAGTCGTCGAAGCGCACGAGCTTCACGTGGCTGTCGCCCGCGTTCTCCTCCAGCCGGTAGGGCCCGGTGCCGACCAGCGAGGTCTGCCCCGCGTCCTTGTCGCCGTCTTCCTCGGGCAGGATCGCCACCAGCACCTCGGGCTGGCTGAAGTTGTGCAGGAACAGCGGCTGCGGTCCGTCCAGCTGCACCTGCACCTCGTAGGGGCCGGTCGCCGTCACCTCGGCGATGCGGTTGAGGTAGTTCTTGCGCAGCGCCATGCGGCGGTAGCGGTCGATCGAGGCCTTGACGTCGGCCGAGGTCATCTCCTTGCCGTTGTGGAACCTGACCCCCTGGCGCAGCGCGAAGGTATAGAGCGTGCCGTCGTCGGAGACCGTCCAGCCTTCGGCCAGCCCGGCCGAGGGTTGCAGCGCCTCGTCGCGGGTCACCAGGGCCTCGTAGAGGTGCAGGTTGATGATGCGCCCCACGTCGTCGGTCGTGCCCATGATGTCCAGCGAGGGGATGGGCGAGCCGATCCCCACGATCACGTCGCCGCCCCGCTGGGGTGCGGCTTGCGCGAAAGCCGGCAGCCGGGTCAGCATAAAGGCAGTGACCGGGGCGCCGATGAGCAGATGTCTGCGTCTGATCATGTGTTGTCTCCCTTTGGTTTCGCCCTCGTTTTTCTATTCGCTGGAGAATGCCGGGCCTGCGTTCTCCATCCATCGGCCACCGAGGACGGTCCCCCGTGGCACCAAGCAGCGGCTGCCCCGCAGGCGGGCCCCGATCGAGTCGGTGAAGACCACCGGCTCCTCCCGCAGTTCGAGCAGCGTGATGTCGGCCTGGGCGCCGGGCCGCAGCGTGCCGATGTCGGCCCGGCGGCAGACGGCGGCGGGCGTGGCGGTGGCGGCGCGGACCACCTCGGCCAGCGGCAGGCCGAGTTCGAGGTATTTCGACATGGTGACCAGCACGTTCCAGGCCGGCCCGTCGATGCAGCCGCGGTGCACGTCGCTGGAAATCACGTCCGGGCCGATCCCGGCCTCCAGCATCCGGCGCGCCACGTCGAAGCCGAACGACCCCGCGCCGTGGCCCACGTCCATGATCACCCCGCGTTCCCTGGCCGCGACCATGCAGTCGCGCACCCGGCCGTCGCGCAGCAGGGGGGAATTGGCCTTGGGCGTGCAGTAATGCGTCAGCACGTCGCCCGGCCGCAGGGGATCCACGATATCCTCGATCCGCGGCGGCATCCCGGCGCCGATATGCACCATGACCGGCAGGTCGCCGGCCAGTTCGGCGGCGCGGATCGCCATGTGCAGCGGCATCGCCCCCAGCGGGCCGGTGGTCGAGGCGCCGACGCGGATCTTTATCCCAACGACATGCTCGGCATATTGCCGCGCCGCGCGGGCGCAGCGGTGGATGTCCAGCACCCGCAGGTCCTCGGCCTCGCCCATCGCGATGCCGTCGTCGGCGAAGATCCCCAGCAGGCTGATGTTCAGATAGGCCAGGATGCGCACCGGCGTCAGCGCGGCCACCTGGTGGACCAGCCCGCCGATGGCATTGGCCCCGGCGCTGCCGGCATCGACGGCGGTGGTGGTGCCGGATTCGGTCAGCAGCCGCGTGGGGTCGATGCCCAGCGCGGTGCCGCCCCAGTAGACATGGGTGTGCAGGTCGATCAGCCCCGGGACCACATAGAGCCCGCGCGCCTGCCGCACCTCGGCCCCGGCGGGCTCGATCCGCTCGGCCACCGCGGCGATCCGGCCGCCGGCCACCGCCAGGTCGCGGGGCCCGTCGATCCCCGCGGCCGGGTCGATCACATGGCCGCCCCGGATCACCAGGTCGAAGGGCCCGGCAGGCGTCATCGCCCCGCCCCCCAGGCCGCCGCGGCGGCGCTGCGGTTGTCGGCATTGGTCAGCCGCGCCGCGCCCGGGGCGGGCTGCGGCGGATCGGCCAGGATGCGGCGGATCTTGGCCGCGATCAGCTCCAGCTCGGTCTCGTCGATGCGGCGCACGTCCAAGAGCAGCGTGCCGGTATCGGCGCGGGTCATGCGCAGGCAGACCTTCACCTCGCCCGCCATCAGCGCCTGGCCCAGCGCCCGGGCGTCGATCCCCGCCTCGGCCGGCTCGATCCGCAGCGCCAGCCGCTCGAAGGGGTTGCCGGTGGGGTCGGGCTCGCGGGCGAAGCCGATGCCGGGCAGCTGGCCCAGCAGCCGTTCGGCCAGATCGAGCCGCGCGCGCTCGGCCGCGCGCACCGCGGCATGGTCGGTCTCGTGCCAGAGCTCCAGCGCCGCCATGGCGCCGGCGATGGCCTCCTTGCCGGCCTTCATCGGCCGGCCGATGCCGAATTCCTGCATGTAGCAGGCGGCGACGAAATCGGCGGTGCCGGCGATGATCCCGGCGGTGGTGCCGGCGGGCGCCTTCTGCGCGCTGAAGATCAGCGCCGCGGCGCCGGTGGCCAGGAACTCGGCCCAGCCGTATTCGGCCGCCGCATCCACGATCACCGGCACGCCCCGGGCGCTACAGGCGTGCACGAAGCTCGCGAGGTCGATCATCCCGTTCTGCACCGTATGGTGCGACACGACATAAAGCGCCGCCGCCACCTGGTCGTCCAGCGCCGCCTCCAGCTGGTAGAGGCCGGCGGAATTGGCGGTGCCGATCTCGACCAGGCTGGCGCCGGCGATGCGGGCCAT
This sequence comes from Paracoccaceae bacterium, assembly GCA_037190175.1. Taxonomy (GTDB): domain Bacteria; phylum Pseudomonadota; class Alphaproteobacteria; order Rhodobacterales; family Rhodobacteraceae; genus JBBCJM01. The sequence goes on from JBBCJM010000142.1 coordinate 4,966, forward strand.
CTGCCCGACCTCGCCGCCGAAGTTGATGTTGTGGCCCTTCTGGATCACCACGCGGTTCTTCAGGCCCCGGGTGTCGGGAAGCTGCTCGGCCCGCGCCAGGTCGCGCCCCGCCATCGCCGCGGCCACGCAGACCGCGATGCCGGCCGCCGAACAGCCGGTGACCATCCCGGCCTCGGCGCCGGTGACCCTGGCGATCACCCCGCTGGCGGCCTTTTGCAACTCGGCGATCTCGACCGAGGCGGGCAGGATCGCGCCCACCGCCTCGACTACCGCGCGCGAGGCGCGGCTGGCGCCGTGCACCGTCTCGGTGCCCGAGGCGTTCAGGACGGGGCGAAGCCCGTAGCGGCGGAAGAAGTCGTTCATGCCCGCCCCTCCCGCCAGGCGATCTCCTGCGCCAGCAGCTCGCGCGCCACCGGGGCGACCCGGGTCTGCTCGCCCGCGTCCAGGTTGCATTGCAGCGGCGCGATCGGGCCCATGTCGGCGATCCCGGCCAGCGTCACCCCGTCATGCACCACCCGCGCCGGCCCCAGCCCGTCGCGGCAGTCCTCGAACGGCAGGAACAGCTCGCGCAGCCGCGCCGCCCCGGCCAGGTCGCCGGCCGTGAGCGCCGCCAGGATCGCCGTGGACAGCGCCGGAGCGATGCTGACCGAGCCCGAGGTGAAGGAACTGAGCCCGAAGCGGTCGAAATGCGCCAGCACCGGGCGTTCGCCGATGCCGCTGATCACCCGGCGGGGGTCCAGCCGCTCGACCAGCCGGGCCAGATAGGGGTCCTCGGCGGGATCGGGCAGGACCAGGGCGTATTTCACCCAGCCCGCCACCCCGTCCTCGACCAGCCGCACCACCTCGTCGGCGCCCAGGCCGCGCAGATGCTTGACATAGACCATCAGCGGCCGGCCCAGCTGGTCGTGCAGCCGGCGCAGCGCCGTCATCATCCCCGCGGAGGACCCGCCCTCGGGCGCATGGGGCAGGGCCATCGCGGTGGGAAAGCCCAGGGCGCGCACCACGCCCACCTGATCGCGCATCCGGCCGAAGTCGGGGCCCACGGCCGGGATGATCCAGGCATCGGCGGGGGCCAGGTCGATCAGCAACTCCAGCGTGCGGGCATAGGCGCTGACCGGGATGTTGTAGAAATTGGCGTTGCCGCCATACATCAGCGTGCGGATCCCGCCGGCCGCCAGATGGTCGATCAGCGCGCGGTTGGCGGCGCGGTCGGGCTCCAGCTCCGCGGTCTGGGCCAGCGGGGGCACCGCGATCACGGACCGCGGCAGATCCTCGAACTCGATTGAACTGACCTTCATGGCGTCCACGCAGGGTTTCTGTTGCCGCCCAGCTAGAACCAGTCCGGCCAAGATGTCAAGTTACTTTACCTATTTATCTGACATCTCCGGCGCGGCCGCCGAGAGCGGGCGTTCATGGGGGATCGTCCGGCACGGGCGATTCCTTCCGGCCGAAGTCTACAGGAAAATCCGCCTGGACGCAGAAGATTCCCGCCATTGTGCGCGGAAATGCCGGCGGAGCCATCATTTGCGCCCGCGGTGCCCGGAATCTGGCCGCTGCGGGCGCCGGGCGGGCAGGGCGCGAATTGACGCCGCGGAATCGCTGCCCCATAATGTCAAGTGAAATAACAACATGGGGCCGGCCTCGCCGGCCACGGGGGATCGGGACATGTCCCTGCGCTGCGCCACCTTTTCCGTCGTCGCCCATTGCCCGCGCAGCGGGCAGCTGGGCTTGGCGATCTCGACCGCGCTGCCGGCCGTGGGCGGGCTCTGCTGCTTTGTCGAGGCCGGCGTGGGCGCCATCGCCACCCAGTCCTGGGTCAACCCGGGGCTGGGGCTGGACGGTCTGGCCGCGCTGCGGGCCGGAGCCACGGCCACCGCCGCGCTGGATCTGGCGCTGGCCGGGGATGTCGAGCCGCAGCTGCGCCAGATCGGCCTCGTCGATGCCCGCGGCCGCAGCGCCGCCTTCACCGGCAGCGCCTGTACCGGCTGGGCAGGGCAGATCACCGGCGCGGGCTACAGCGTGCAGGGCAACATGCTGACCGGCGAGGCCACGCTGCGCGCCATGGCCGCCGCGGTCGAGGACACCACGCCGGATCTGGCCGAACGGCTGATGCGGGCGCTGGAGGCGGGGCAGGCGGCGGGCGGCGACTTCCGCGGCAAGCAGTCGGCCGCGCTGCGGGTGCATGACACCGAGCCCTGGCCGCTGGTCGACCTGCGGGTGGACGAACATCCAGAGCCGGTGGCCGAGTTGCGGCGGATCCACGACCTGGCTGCGGTGCAGCTGACGCCCTTCGTCCTGGCCCTGCCGCGGCGCAACAGCCCGGCCCGGCCGCTTTCCCCCGCCCAGCGCGAGATGCTGCTGGCCCCGCCCGCCGCCCGCCCCGCGCGCTGACAGCCTGCCCGAGGACCCATGCCTGCCGAAGAACGCCTCGCCCGCCTCGGCATCCGCCTGCCCGACCTCGCCCCGCCCAGCGGGCGGTTCCTGCCCTGGAGGATGGCCGGCCCGCTGCTGTTCCTGGCCGGGCAGGGGCCTCGCGACGACACCGGCCGGCGCCTGACCGGCCTGGTGCCGACCGAGGTCGACCTGCCCGAGGCCCGCCGCCGCGCCCGCCTGGCCGGGCTGATGCTGCTGAGCGCCGCGCGCGCGGCGCTGGGCACGCTGGACCGGGTGGAGGCGGTGGTGAAGCTTTTGGGCATGGTGCGCGCCGCGCCCGATTTCGGCGGCCACCCCGAGGTGATCAACGGCTGTTCCGACCTGTTCGTGGAGGTCTTCGGCGAGGAGATCGGCGCCCATGCCCGCAGCGCCGTGGGCATGGGCTCGCTGCCCCACGGCATCAGCGTCGAGGTGGAGGCGGTGCTGCTGGTGCGGCCCGGCTAGCCGTCGGCCCCGCCCGACACCAGCCGAATGCGGGCGTTGTCGATATGGTGGCGCATGGCGGTGCGGGCGCTGTCGGCGTTGCCGTTCTCGATCGCCAGCAGGATCGAGGCATGTTCCTGCTGCACCAGCTGCTGGCGCGCCAGTTGCCGGCGCAGCGACAGGTTGCGGGTCATCTGCAACCCGGCCTCGAACAGCGGGCGTTCGGCGGCCAGCGTCCGGACGAACAGCTCGTTGTGGGCGGCCATGGCGATGGCCTCGTGCAGGCCGATGTCCAGGTCGGTGCCCACCTCGCCCGCGCCGATGATGGCCTCGAGCTTGGCGTTGATGCTGCGGATGCGGTGCAGGTCGGCCTCGTTGCGCCGCAGGGCGGCGTGATAGGCGGCCTCGCCCTCGATGGCGATGCGCAGCTCGAAGAAGCGCAGCGCCTCGGCCACCCCGCCCTGCGGCGCGTGGTCGAAGAATTCCGCGCTGGGCCGGCCGCGCACATAGGTGCCCGAGCCCTGCCGCGCCACGATCAGCCCGTCGGCCTGCAACCGCGACAGCGCCTCGCGCACGATGGGGCGCGACACGTCGAAGGCTTCGGACAGCTGCTTCTCGGGTGGCAGCCGCGCCCCTTCGGCATATTCGCCCGACACGATCCGTTGCAGGATCTGCTCGTAGAGCTGGTCGCCCAGCCGCAGCCGCGTCGCCGGTCTATATCTTGCCACGCTCACCCCTCAGGTCCCGCCTCCGGGCAAAGTGGTCTGACATATGCGAGGGCCTCCCGGATGACGCGTCGATCCCCAATATAGCGCCCGGACTGCATGTTTGCACCGCGAATCTCTTGTGGGCGCTTCCGCGGCAATGTTATCAAGTTGTCAGATCAATTTTCCCTCTCGGGGGCGCCGGACCATGCCCAGGATCGCCATCGCCAGATTTGCCCACGAGGGCAACAGCTTCGCCCAGGTCCTGGCCGGGATCGAGGATTTCCGCGCCTTCGAATGGGCCGCGGGCGACGGGGTGGAACAGGTCTACCGCGGCACCAACACCGAGATCGGCGGCGTGCTGGACTTCCTCGACCGCCACCCGGAGTGGGAGCCCACCTTCCTGCGCTGCACCTATGCCACCCCCTCGGGCGAGGTGCGGCGCGAGGCCTATGACCTGATCCTGGCCGAGATCCTCGACGGCCTGCGCGGCCAGGCCTGGGATGCGGTGTTCCTGGCCCAGCACGGGGCGATGCAGGTGGTGGGCATCGGCCATGCCGACCACGAGATCCTGCGCGCGGTGCGCGAGGTGATCGGGCCGGAGGTGCCGCTGGCCGTCTCCTACGACCTGCACGCCAACATCACGCCGGCCCAGCTGGCGCTGGCCGATGTGGTGGTGGGCTACAAATGCCACCCCCATGTCGACATGGCCGCGACCGCCGCCAAGGCGCTGGGCCTGCTGCTGGACCGGATCGCCGGCCGCATCCGCCCCGTGGCCGCCTGGCGCCCGCTGCCGCATTTCATCCCCAGCATCAACGCCCGCACCACCGACGGCCCGATGGCCGAGGCGGCGGCCTTCGCCCGCGGGCTGGAGACGGGCGGCGGGCTGCTGGATGCCACGATCTACCAGGGCTATGCCTATGGCGACCGCGCCCATGCCGGCGGCTGCGTCGTGGTCTGGGCAGATGGCGACCAGGCCGCCGCCGATGCCGCGGCCGAGGCGCTGCGCGACGAGGTGATGCGCATCTATCCCCGGCTGTTCATCCACATGCCCGGCGCCGATGAAGGGATCGCCCAGGCCCTGGCCCTGCTGGCCGAGGGGACCGGGCCGGTGGCTGTGATCGACCCCGCCGACCATCCCGGCGCCGGGGCCAATGCCGATACCCCGGGCCTGCTGCGGGCGCTGATCGAGGCCCGGCCGGCGGTTCCGGCGGTCTTCGCCTTCCTCTGGGATCCCGAGACCGTGGCGCGCGCGACCGAGGCCGGCGAGGGCGCCGAGCTGGAGGTGGCGCTGGGCGGCCGGCTCAGCACGGATTTCGGCCCGCCGGTGCGGCTGCGGGCCCGGGTGGCGCGGCTGACCGATGGCCGGGTGGTGCAGACCGGGCCGTTCCAGAACGGGCTGGCCTACGACTATGGCCGCACCGCGGTGCTGGAGGCGGGCGGGGTGCGCATCATCGTGACCGAGGTCTGCCTGATGGTCTCGGACCCCACCTTCTTCGAACTGCACGGGGTCGAGCTGACCGGAAACCTGCTGCTGGCGGTCAAGGCCAAGAACCAGTTCCGCGCCGCCTTCACCGATACCTTCCGCCGGATGATCGACGTGGACGTGCCCGGCCCGGCGGCCTATGACTTCACCCGGCTGCCGTTCCGCAACGTGCCGGCCGCGCAGCTGCGCTTTCCCCGCCCGGCGCCACCCGGCTGAAAGCCCCTGCCGCTATGCCCGCCCCGCGGCCGGGAAGACGAAGCAGCGGTCGCGGCGGATGGTCAGCCACAGCGGCGTGCCGGGCTTGGGCAGGAACACGCCCGGGACGCTGGCGGTCAGCCGGCTCGCGTCGTGGTCCATGCGGAACTCCACCAGGCTCTCGCGGCCCAGATAGCGGGCGCGGGCCACGCAGCCGCGGGCGGCGGTGCCGTCCTGGGGGGTGGGCAGGGGGCCGCGGCCGCCGCGGTCGAAGTCGATCTTCAGGTGCTGGGGACGGATCACGATCTCCACCTCGGCGCCGTCGGCATGGCCCGGGGTCAGGAAGGCGCCGAAGGGCGTCTCGGTCAGCGCGCCGCGGCTGACCCCGCGGATCACGTTGATATCGCTGAAGAAGGCCGCCGCGGCGCGGTCGGCCGGGGCATTGTAGATGTTGTAGGGGCTGCCGCGCTGCACGATCCGCCCGCCCCGCATCAAGAGGATCTCGTCGCCCATCCGCAGCGCCTCGTCGGGCTCGTGCGTCACCAAGAGCACCGCCGCGCCCTCGTCCTTCAGGATGTCCAAGGTGGTGTCGCGGATGCCGTCGCGCAGGCGGTTGTCGAGGCCGGAGAAGGGCTCGTCCATCAGCAGCACCCGGGGGCGGGGGGCCAAAGCCCGGGCCAGGGCCACCCGCTGCTGCTCGCCGCCCGAAAGCTCGTGCGGGTGCTTGCCGGCATGGACGGAAAGGTTCACCCGCTCCAGCAGCGCCCCCACCCGGGCCATGCGTTCGGTGCGGTCCAGCCCGCGCAGGCCGAAGGCCACGTTCTGCGCCACGGTCAGATGCGGAAACAGCGCGAAGTCCTGGAACATCAGCCCCACACCGCGCGCCTCGGGCGGCAGGAAGCGGGCGCCCTCGGAAACCACCTGGCCGTCGATCACCACCCGCCCGGCCTCCGGCCGTTCGACCCCGGCGATCATGCGCAAGGTGGTGGACTTGCCGCAGCCCGAGGGGCCCAGCAGGCAGGCGACCTGTCCGGCGGCCACGCTCAGCGACAGGTCGTCGACCACCGCCTGCCCGCCCAGGTGGCGGGTCAGCCCCTCGACCAGCAGGCGGGCGGGTTCGGCCATGGAATTCCCAAGTCTTTCTCTCGGGCGTCCTAGCAGGCACCCTGCGCCGGAGCAACCCGCGGGGTCAGATCGTGGCGTTGATCGCGCCGCCGTCCAGCAGGATGTTCTGCCCCACGATGAAGCCGGCATGGGCCGAGCAGAGGAAGGCGCACATGGCGCCGAACTCGGCCGGGGTGCCATAGCGGCCGGCGGGGATGGTGGCCTCGCGCTGCCGCCGCGCCTCCTCCACGCTGATGCCGCCCTGCTTCGCCGCCCCGCCGTCCAGCGAGGCGGCGCGGTCGGTGTCGTGCAGGCCGGGCAGAAGGTTGTTGATCGTCACCCCGGCATGGGCCACCTGCCGCGCGGTGCCGGCGACAAAGCCGGTCAGCCCGGTGCGCGCGGTGTTCGACAGCCCCAGCACGGGAATGGGCGCCTTGACCGAGCCCGAGGTGATGTTGACCACCCGTCCCCAGCCCCGCGCCATCATCCCGGGCACCAGCGCCTGGATCAGTGCCACGGGGGTCAAGAGGTTGGCGTCCAGCGCGCGGATGAAGTCCTCGCGGTCCCAGTCGGACCACACGCCCGGGGGCGGGCCGCCGGCGTTGGTCACCAGGATATCGACCTCGCCCGCCGCCTCCAGCACCCGGGCGCGGCCTTCCGTGCCGGTGATGTCGGCGGCGATGGCGGTGACCGTGACCCCATGGGCGCGCAGTTCCGCCGCGGTGGCCTCCAGCGCCTCGGCGCCGCGGGCGTTGATGGTCAGATGCACCCCGGCCGCGGCCAGCGCCTCGGCGCAGCCCTTGCCCAGCCCCTTCGATGCGGCGCAGACCAGCGCCCTCTTGCCCGCGATCCCCAGATCCATGCCCTTGTCTCCCTTCGGCTTTCCGCCCCTGCCTAGCAGCCGCGCCGCCCGCGGCCAAGCGGTTGACGCGGGGCGGGGCGGGCGGCTAGTGACGGCGGCGATGCCGACCGACCCCCCCATATCCCCGGGCCTGCCGGGGCAGAGCTGCCAGGTGTTCCTGGCCGACGACATCTCTGTCAGCCACGGCGTGGCCCTGGGCGACGGCCTGGGCCGGCCGGAGGAGGTCTGTCCCGGCGACATCTACTGGCTGGACCCCGAGGCCCAGCCGCTGGCGCTGGTGATCGACCGCGGCGCGGCGGGCCCGCGGGTAGGGGCGGGCTCGGGGATCGGTGCCGAGGGCGCGCCAGTGCGGCTGGTGGCGCGCTATCGCCTGCTGGTGCCCGAGGGCGATCCGCTGGACATCCTGCTGATCGAGGTGGAGGGCGCCGGGCTCTGCGCCCTGCCGCTGGCCCCGGTGGCGCCGCGGGTGGACTACACCCTGGTGGCGGTGGACGAGGCGCCGGAGGGCGCGACCTTGGCCGACCTCCTTTGCGTGGCCTTCGTGCGCGGCACCATGATCACGCTGGGCGACGGCAGCCAGCGGGCCATCGAAAGCCTGCGCCCCGGCGACCTGATCCTGACCCGCGACCACGGGCGGCAGCCGCTGCGGCTCTTGGGCCAGGCCACGCTGCGCGCGGTGGGCGCCTTTGCCCCGGTGGTGATCGGCAAGGGGGTTCTGGGCAACAGCGCCGACCTCGCGGTCAGCCAGCACCACCGATTGTTCCTCTACCTGCCGCGGGCCGAGGCGGGGCTGCCCACCTCGGAGATCCTGGTGCAGGCGCGGCACCTGCTGGACGGCGATGCGGTCTGGCTGCGCGAGGGCGGGTTCGTCGACTACTTCAGCCTGGTCTTCGACCGCCACGAGATCGTCTATGCCGAGGGCATCCCGGTCGAGAGCCTGATGGTGACCGAGGCCACCGTCACCCGCCTGCCGCCCGGACTGGCCGAGGCGGTGCAGGCCCGGTTCCCGGGGATGAGCCAGGCCCAGCACTACGGCACCGAGGCGGATGCCGAGGTGCTGGCGCGGATGAAGGGCACCCTGCGGGCCCGGCGGCGGTAGGGCGGGGGTTGAGCCGGCCGCTCATCGCTCCCTCCGGGCGCTCTTCGCTGGTGCGGCGCCCGGGATCGCTCATCCAGCCTGCCG
>JBBCJM010000143.1:0-7435 GCA_037190175.1 Paracoccaceae bacterium
AGCGTGAAGTCGTCGGTATGGCACAGCCCCGTCGCCTTCACCTCCACCAGGACCTCGCCCTCCCGCGGGTCCTCCAGCTCAACCTCCATGATCTCCAGCGGTCTCCCCGCGGCAACCGCCACGGCAGCTCGGGTGCGCATCGTCGTCCTCCCTGTCGGTCGGCGGCAGCCTGCGGCAGAAAAAGCCGCATGTCCACCGCCCGCCCGGGAACCATGCGGGCCCGGGCCGTATTGAACATCACTGGCCGCAAGAGGAGGTAGCCATGCGCCTGACCGTCCTGACCCTTGGCTCCGCGATGCTGGCGCTGTCCGCCTGCGTCGTGGTGGAACCGCCCGTGGTTGTGGAACCCGATCCCGACGCCTGCCGGGCCTCGACCTATCAGGGGCTGGTCGGCCAGCCCGCCCGGGTGCTGGCCTCGATGGCGCTGCCCACCCCCACGCGGGTGATCCGGCCGGGCCAGGCCGTCACCATGGACTACAACGCCTTCCGGCTGAACGTCGAGATCGACCGGCGCGAGCGGATCTCCCGCGTGTACTGCGGCTGAGCCGTCAGTCGCGATAGGTGGTATGGCAGGACTGGCAGGTGCCGCCGATGGCGCCCATGCCGGCCCGCAGGGTGTCGACCGAGCTGAGGTCCAGCGCGGCGGCGGCGGTGCCCAGCGCCTCGCCCTGGGCGGTGAAGTCGGCGAAGTTCTCCCAGATCGCCGGCCGCGCCTTGGAGGCGGGGTCGGTCGCCGGTTCCTCGAACCTGACCGGGATCTCGGCGGCATTGGCCACCAGCCCGTCGCGCGCCGCACCGGCGGCGGCGGCGTCGAAGGCGGCGCGGCCGGCCGCCATGTCGCCCAGCACCCGCATATGCGCGGCGTTGCCGTCCATGAGTTCCTGCCGTGCCCGGGCGATGGGGTCCGTCGCCTCCGCCGCCATCGCCACCGTGGTGACGGCCGCCAGCATCCCTGCAATCCATGTCGTCGCGCGCATCTTTCCCTCGCCTCCCGCTGGGTTGGGCCGCTCCTTCACGGGCGGCTGGGGTGCAGCATAGGCGCGGCTTTCCGTCGGGGAAGCGTCAGCAAGGCGGCTTGGGCGCCTTCTCACGCGGAATTCATCATGTCGCCTTCGGGCGTGATGAAGTCGCCCAGCCCGTAGCCCTGCAGGTAGAGAAGCGCGGTGAGGTCGCCGTGGTTCACCCGCAGCTCGACCTGCGCCTGCACCGCGGGCTTGGCGTGCAGCGCCACCCCCATCCCGGCCAGGTGCAGCATGTCGAGGTCGTTGGCCCCGTCGCCCACCGCGATGGTCTCGGCAGGATCGAGCGCCAGCCTGGCGGTGAGTTCCTGCAATGCCTCGACCTTGGCGGCGCGGCCCAGGATCGGCTCGGCCACCTGCCCGGTCAGGCAGCCCGCCTCGGCCAGCAGCGTATTGGCGCGGTGTTCGTGGAAGCCCAGCCGTTCGGCCACCGGCCCGGTGAAGGCGGTGAACCCGCCCGAGACCAGCGCGGCATGGGCGCCCGCCGCCCGCATGGTGGCGATCAGCGTGGCGGCCCCGGGCATCGGCGTGATGCGGCAGGCGAGCACCCGGTCGATCACGTCCTCGGACAGGCCGGTCAGCAGCGCCACCCGCTCGCGCAATGCGCCCTCGAATTCCAGCTCGCCGTTCATGGCGCGCGCGGTGATGGCGGCGACATGGGCGCCGACCCCGGCCTCGGCCGCCAGTTCGTCGATGCATTCCTGCCCGATCATGGTGCTGTCCATGTCGGCCAGCAGCAGCCGCTTGCGCCGCCCGGCGATGGGCACCAGGCAGAGGTCCACCCCGCGGGCCTGCATCTCCTCCCACACCTGCCAGCGGGTGTCGGGGATGCCGGGCAGGTCGAACTCGGCCGCCACGCCGGGGTTCAGCCAGCGCAGGGTGCCGCCGCCCCAGGCGTTGCGCAGGGCCTCGGCCAGGGTGGGGTCCACCGCCGGGTTGGCGGGGTTCGAGATCAGCACGGCGACGGGCATCGGCGGACTCTCCGGGTCAGGGGACGCCCGAGACGATAGACCACGCCGCGGCGGCCCTGACCAGAGTTCACGGGATGTCGGGCAGCGGCGGCAGGCCGCGCAGGTAGAGGATCACCGCCGCCATGTCCTCCTGCGTCATCCGCGCCAGATAGCCGTAGGGCATCGGCGGGAACATGGGCGAGCCGTCCGGCCGCCGGCCCTCGGCGATCATCGCGGCGACCTCGGCGTCGGAATAGCCGGCCAGCCCGTCCGCGTGGCTGGTGAGGTTGGAGGCGACCGAGACGCCCCAGGGTCCGTGAAACTCGAACCCGCCGCGGCCGAGGTCGGTGGAGAGCATCGGCCCCTGCGGCCCCATCGGCGTGTGGCATTCCATGCAATGCGCCACCGGGCCGGCCAGATAGGCGCCGTATTCCGCGCTCACCCCGCGCGGCACCTCGGCCACGCTCTCCACCGGCGGGCCCCAGGCCGGGGGCAGCGGGATGTGATAGGTGGAGGCCGGCATCTCGCCCTCCACCGCGGGCACCGAGCGCAGATAGGCCACCATCGCCATCAGGTCGGCGTCCGACAGGCCGCGGTACATGGCGAAGGGCATGGGCGGGCCGATCAGGCTGCCGTCGGGCCGGATCCCCTCGCGGATCGCGCGGGCAAGCTCGGCATCGCTCCACCCCGCGATGCGGCTGGCGGGGGTGATGTTGGGGGCGATGGCGGTGAAGGCCGGGTTCTCCTCCACCAGCCGGCCGGCCAGGTCGCGGCTGAAATCCGGGCCCTCGGGGGTCAGCGGGGTGTGGCAGTTGCCGCAGCCCGCCGGCCCCTGCACGAGGTAGGCGCCGCGCTCCAGCGGGGTTTCGGCCTGCGCGGACAGGGGAAGGGCGAGAGCGGCCGCGAGAAACGGTCTGAACATGGTGGGATCCTTGCGAAAGGCTGGGAAAGGACTGGGGGGAAAACACCGGCTGCCGGGGGAACCCGGGTGCGACGGGATCTGCGGCAAAATGCCTCAAGGCGTCAAGCGCGCCGGCCCGGATTGCCTGCGCGATCGCCCCGACAGACTGGTCGGATGTCTGCGCGCCCGCTCCCCGCATTCCGCGCTTGCCAATCGCGCAGGCCGGGCGTAAGCGCGGCGGCGGGACACCCTTCCCCAACGAAGGGCGAATATCTGGAAGGATACCAGACATGGCACTGACCGCCCCGGCTGCGCGCCCGGCCAATCCGCGCTTTTCTTCGGGCCCCTGCGCGAAGATCCCCGGCTTTTCCCTCGACATGCTCGCCGATGCCCCCCTGGGCCGCTCGCACCGCGCCGCCGCGGGCAAGGCGAAGCTGAAGGAGGCCATCGACCTGACCCGCGAGATCCTGGGCGTGCCGGAGGGCTACCGCATCGGCATCGTGCCCGCTTCGGACACCGGGGCGGTGGAGATGGCGCTGTGGTCGCTGCTGGGCGCGCGCCCGGTCGAGATGCTGGCCTGGGAGAGCTTCGGCGAGGGCTGGGTGACCGATGTGGTCAAGCAGCTGAAGCTGGACGCGGCGGTGCGCAAGGCCCCCTATGGCGAGATCGTGGACCTTTCCGCCGTCGATTTCGACAGGGATGTGGTCTTCACCTGGAACGGCACGACCAGCGGCGTCCGCGTCCCGAACGGTGACGCAATCCCCGCGGGGCGGCAGGGCCTGACCATCTGCGACGCCACCTCGGCCGCCTTCGCCATGGACCTGCCCTTCGACAAGCTGGATGTGGTGACCTTCTCCTGGCAGAAGGTGCTGGGCGGCGAGGGGGCGCATGGGGTGCTGATCCTGTCGCCGCGGGCGGTCGAGCGGCTGGAAAGCCATACCCCCGCCTGGCCGCTGCCGAAGATCTTCCGCATGACCAAGGGCGGCAAGCTGATCGAAGGGATCTTCCAGGGCGAGACAATCAACACGCCCTCGATGCTGTGCGTCGAGGACTACCTCGTCGCGCTGAAATGGGCCAAGGGGATCGGCGGGCTCAAGGCGCTGATCGCGCGGTCGGAGGCCAATGCCCGGGCCATCGCGGATTACATCGAGGGCCGCGACTGGATCGCCAACCTCGCGGTCGATCCCGCCACCGCCTCCTGCACCTCGGTCTGCCTGAAGTTCACCGATCCGCGGATCGCAGACGGGGCGGCCTTCGCCAAGGCGGTGGCCAGGCGGCTGGAGACCGAAGGCGTGGCGCTGGACGCCGGCGCCTATCGCGATGCGCCCCCCGGCCTGCGCATCTGGTGCGGCGCCACGGTGGAAACCGCGGATGTCGAGGCGCTCATGCCCTGGATCGAATGGGCCTTCGAGGCCGAGATCGAGGCGCTGGCCAAGGCCGCATAGGTGGGCAAATTGCCCACCCTACGCGGGTGGGCGATCACGCCCCGTAGGGTGGGCGATTCCGCCCACCACCCCCCGAATTTCCCATGAAGGAGCCCCCCATGGCCCCCCGCGTTCTCGTTTCCGACGAACTCTCCGAAACCGCCGTCCAGATCTTCCGCGACCGTGGCGTCGAGGTCGACTACATGCCGAAGCTCGGCAAGGACAAGGAGAAGCTGGCCGAGATCATCGGCCAATACGACGGCCTCGCCATCCGCTCGGCCACCAAGGTCACCGAAAAGCTGCTGGCCAATGCCACGAAGCTGAAGGTCATCGGCCGCGCCGGGATCGGGGTGGACAACGTGGACATCCCCGCGGCCTCCAAGAAGGGGGTGATCGTGATGAACACGCCCTTCGGCAACTCGATCACCACCGCCGAACACGCCATCGCCATGATGTTCGCCGTGGCCCGCCAACTGCCCGAGGCCAGCGCCTCCACCCACGCCGGCAAGTGGGAGAAGTCGCGCTTCATGGGGGTGGAGCTTTTCAACAAGACCCTGGGCGTGATCGGCGCCGGCAACATCGGCGGCATCGTCTGCGACCGCGCGGTGGGGCTGCACATGAAGGTGGTGGCCTATGACCCGTTCCTGTCCGAGGAACGCGCGAAGCAGCTGGGCGTCAACAAGGTGGAGCTGGACGAACTGCTGGCCCGGGCCGACTTCATCACCCTGCACGTGCCGCTGACCGACAAGACCCGCGGCATCCTGAACGCCGAGACCCTCGCGAAAACCAGGAAAGGCGTCCGCATCGTCAATTGCGCCCGCGGCGGGCTGGTGGACGAGGCGGCGCTGGCCGAGGCGCTGAAGTCCGGCCATGTCGCCGGCGCCGCCTTCGACGTGTTCGAGACCGAGCCGGCCACCGACAGCCCGCTCTTCGGCCTGCCGAACGTGGTGGTCACCCCGCACCTGGGCGCCTCCACCACCGAAGCGCAGGAGAACGTGGCCCTGCAGGTGGCCGAGCAGATGTCGGACTACCTCTTGACCGGCGCGGTGCAGAACGCGCTGAACATGCCCAATGTCTCGGCCGAGGAGGCCGCGGTGATGGGGCCCTGGATCAAGCTCGCCTCGCACCTCGGCAGCTTCGTCGGCCAGATGACCAGCGAGCCTATCCGCGCGATCAACATCCTCTACGACGGGCGGGTGGCCGAGATGAACCTGGCCGCGCTGAACCAGTCGGTCATCGCGGGGGTGCTGAAGGCGCAGAACCCCGACGTGAACCTGGTCTCGGCCCCCATCGTGGCCAAGGACAAGGGGATCCAGATCTCCACCACCCGGCAGGACAAGACGGGGGTGTTCGACGCCTTCATCAAGGTCACCATGGTGACCGACAAGCGCGAACGCTCGGTCGCCGGCACCTGCTTCAGCGACGGCAAGCCGCGGTTCATCCAGATCAAAGGCATCAACATCGACGCCGAGATCGGGGCCCACATGCTCTATACCACCAACGAGGACGTGCCAGGGATCATCGGCCTTCTGGGCATGACCATGGGCAAGAACAACGTGAACATCGCCAACTTCACCCTGGGCCGGTCGGGGCCGGGGCAGGATGCGATCGCGCTTCTGTACCTGGACCAGCCGATCGACCCCAAGGTGGTCGAGACGCTGGAGAGCACCGGCATGTTCCAGCAGGTCCGCCCGCTGGCCTTCGAGGTGGGCTGAGGCTTTTCCCTTGGAACCGGCGGCGGGCGATGGCAGTTCCTTCGCCGAAACCGGGGGAGAGGCGGAATGGAACAGGTCACCGGCGGCTGCCTGTGCGGCAAGGTGCGGATCACCGCCACCGGGCGGCCCTACCGGGTGGGGCTCTGCCATTGCCTGGACTGCCGCAAGCACCACGGCGCGCTGTTCCACGCCTCGGCGATCTTCCCGGCCGGGGCGGTGCGGGTGGAGGGCGAGACGCGCGCCTGGAAGGGCCGGCATTTCTGCCCCCGCTGCGGCTCGCCGGTCTTCGGGCGCAGCGGCGACGAGGTGGAGCTGAACCTGGGCGCGCTGGACGCGCCCGACCGGTTCCGCCCGACCTATGAGCTCTGGACCATCCGCCGCGAGGCCTGGCTGCCGGAGTTTCCGGTGAAGCACTACGACCGCGACCGCACCTCCTCCGGCCGGTCGGAGGAATAGCCGGTCGGCCATGGGGGCCGGCCCTCTGGCCAAGCCCGCGCGCAGGGGCTAGCGTCCGGCCGCGAAACCGGGGCCCCGCATGACCATCTATGCCATAGGCGACATCCATGGCCACCTGCACCTGCTGCGGCAGGCGCATGAGCTGGTCGAGGCCGACCGGGCGCGGCACGGCGTGCCGGCGGGGACGCAGGTGGTGCATGTGGGCGACCTGGTGGACCGCGGGGCGGAGAGCCGGGGGGTGATCGAGCACCTGATGGAGGGCATCGCGGCGGGCGCGCCCTGGGTGGTGCTGCTGGGCAACCACGACCGGATGTTCCTGCGCTTCCTGCGCGACCCGGCCGAGCCCGAGCCGGGGCTGCGGTCGGGGCTCTCCTGGCTGCACCCGCGGCTGGGCGGGGCCGGCACGCTGGCCTCCTATGGGGTAAGGGCGGCGGCCGACCGGCCGGTGGGGGCGGTCCATGCCGATGCGGTGCAGGCGGTCCCGGCGGAGCATCGGGCGTTCCTGGAAGGGGCGGCGCGCTGGCACCGCGGGGACGAGGCGATCTTCGTCCACGCCGGGCTGCGGCCGGGGCTGCCGGTGGAACGGCAGGACGAGACCGATCTGGTCTGGATCCGCGAGCCCTTCCTGTCCGACCGCCGCAGCCACGGGGCGCTGGTGGTGCACGGCCACACCGCGCTGGACGCGCCGCGGCACTACGGCAACCGGGTGAACATCGACAGCGGCGCGGCCTATGGCGGGCTGCTCACCACGGTGGCGATCGAGGGGGGCGAGGTCTTCCTGCTGACCCCGCGGGGACGGGCGCCGCTGGCGGCGGAGGGATGGTGACCCCGGGAGGATTCGAACCTCCGACCTGCCGCTTAGGAGGCGGCCGCTCTATCCCCTGAGCTACGGGGCCATCCGGCCCTTCCCTTGCCCGGAAACGCGCGGAGGCGCAACCGGAACGTGGCGGGGCTCCTCGCTCCCTGCCGG
>JBBCJM010000144.1:0-5860 GCA_037190175.1 Paracoccaceae bacterium
ACTGGCCCACCCACAGCCCGCCGGTAGAGCGCCCAGCCTGCTTGGTCGGCAGCGTGTGGTTGGTGCCGATCACCTTGTCGCCATAGGCCCCGTTGGTGCGCGTCCCCAGGAACAGCGCGCCGTAGCTCTGCATGTTCTGCAGATACCAGTCGTCGCGGTCGGTCATCACCTGCACGTGCTCGGAGGCGATGTCGTTGGCCACCGCCAGCATCTCGTCATGGCTGTCGCAGAGGATCACCTCGCCATAGTCGCGCCAGGACACCGCGGCGGTGGCGGCGGTGGGCAGGACCTTCAGCAGCCGGTCGATCTCGGCCAGCGTGGCCTCGGCCAGCCTGCGCGAGTTGGTCACCAGCACCGCGGGCGAGTTGTAGCCGTGTTCCGCCTGCCCCAGCAGGTCGGTCGCGCACAGCTCGCCGTCCACGGTGTCGTCGGCGATCACCATGGTCTCGGTCGGGCCGGCGAAGAGGTCGATGCCGACGCGGCCGTAAAGCTGCCGCTTGGCCTCGGCGACGAAGGCATTGCCGGGGCCGACCAGCATGTGCACCGGCTCGATGGTCTGGGTGCCGATGGCCATGGCGCCCACCGCCTGCATCCCGCCCAGCACCAGGATCTCATGCGCGCCGCCCATCTGCATGGCGGCGACGATGGCGGGATGCGGCGCGCCCTTGACCGGCGGGGCCGCGGCCACGATGCGCGGCACCCCGGCGACGCTGGCCGTCAGCACCGACATATGCGCCGAGGCCACCATGGGGAACTTGCCGCCCGGCACGTAGCAGCCCACCGACTGCACCGGCAGGTTGCGGTGGCCCAGGATCACGCCCGGCAGCGTTTCCACCTCGACATCCGTCATGCTGGCGCGCTGCGCCTCGGCGAAGCGGCGGATCTGGTCCTGCGCGAAGCGGATGTCCTCCATGTCGCGCGTGCCGACCTTCTGCATCGCCGCCTCGATCTCGGAGGGGGTGAGGCGGAAGCTCGGCGGGTCGTAGCCGTCGAACTTGGCCGACAATTCGCGCACGGCGGCGTCGCCGCGGGTCTCGATATCCTTCAGCACCGTCTCGACGGTGGCGCGCACTTTGGCGTCGTCCTCGGCGCGCTCGGCTTCGGGCTTGCCGCGCTTCAGGTGGGTGATGGCCATAGGGGTCCTCGGCTTGGGGGATGGATCAGGACAGGGTGGTGGCGGCGGGGCGGTCGGCCATCTGCGCCAGCTTCACCTGCACCAGCATCGACATCTCGTCATAGACCCGCCATTCGTCGACGATCTTTCCGTCCTTGTAGTGGAAATGGCTCATCCCCATGATCTGCACCCGCTTGCCGGTGGGGGCGCCGAGTTCGGTCATCAGGCCCCAGCCGATGTGGTGCCCCTCCATGATCCAGCGCACCGCGACCTTGGTGCCGCCCTCCTCGCAGGGGGTCGAGCAGATGTGCTGGGCGTGGAAGCTGGCATCGGGGAACGAGCCCATCAGCCCGATGGTCTGGTGGATCACCGCGGCGGGCCCGTAAAGCTCGGCCATCAGCGGCCCGTGATACTGCACGTTGGGCGCATGGGTCTCGCGGATCTTGCCGAACATGCGGCGATTCCAGACCTCGTGCAACCATTGCAGCGTGTGGCGCTCCAGATCGGTATGGGCGATTGAGACATCCGCCTCGGCCTCGGGCGGATACTGGCCCAGAAGGTGCAGGTTCTCGCCGATGTCGATGGCGACCAGCCCCTTGTCGAAGAACGCCTTGGCGGCGCGTTCGGCGAATGCCTGCGGGTCGAGGCCGAGCTGCTTGATGATCCCCATCCGCTCCTGCACCAGCCATTCGCGGTAGATCTTGTTCTCGAACACCGCGCAGTCGGCGATGGTGCGGGCGGCGAAGGTGCGCCCCGTGGGCGGGCCGAACTCGCCCGGCTGGTTGTGCCGGCCCGACCCCTGCACCAGATGCGAGGTGTAGAACCCGTCGCGGTCGTTGCCGGTCCAGATCACATGCGTGGCCATCCCCTTGCGCTCGGGCAGCGAGACGAGGCGCTGGATGGTCGAGCGCACCACGTCCTCGCGGTTGTAGACGGTGCCGTTCGGCGAATAGACCACGCAGTTGTGGGTGTAGTGGGTATAGATCAGCCCCACGTCGCGCTCGTCCCAGATGCGGTGGGTGCAGCGCACGATGTAGTCCACGATGTCGGTATAGATCGGGTCGAAGCCCTGCATCGACTGCACCCGCGGCCGGCCCTCGGGCGCCAGCTGCACATAGTCGCGCCGCTCGCATTGCAGCACCTTGGACTGCGCCGCGGCCGGCG
The DNA here is from genome assembly GCA_037190175.1 of Paracoccaceae bacterium. Taxonomy (GTDB): domain Bacteria; phylum Pseudomonadota; class Alphaproteobacteria; order Rhodobacterales; family Rhodobacteraceae; genus JBBCJM01. Next base: position 2,279 of record JBBCJM010000144.1, read on the forward strand.
GGGCCGCCTCCTTGGCCGGGGCCGATTTCGTCGGACTGTCGCTGCTGCTCATGATGCTCCCCCCTCATGCGCCGGAACGCGCCGGGGGTGAACCAACCATGTACTGCATCCGAATGCAATACGAAATCCGCCCACTGGCACGTCGCTTTTCATGCACAAGGGCCGGAATGAGCGGCGACTGATCTAACCCGCCTTGCCTGCGGATGCAGAGACGCGCAGGGCTTACCGCACCCACAGCCCCGCGCGCTTGATCGTGTTGCGGATCACCTGCTCGCGGCGCGGCAGGTTCGCGCGGTCGAACATCGCGCGCACCTGCCTGCCCTGCCCCTGCAGGATCATCTTCTTGCCGGCGTTCCACTTCTTCAGCAGCCCGGCCAGCGGCTCGGCCCCCGCCAGCCGTTCCAGCAGGTCCACCACCGCGTCGCTTTCCCGCGCATAGAGCAGCGGCAGCACCCGCCAGTGGCAGGTCACCCCGCCATCCATCCCGTCCAGCTCCGGTCCAGGCCGGCCGCCGCCCAGCGAATGGATCACCAGCGGCAGCACCGCCTGGTCCAGCCAGGGGTCCAGGCTCTGCGCCGCCAGCGCCTCGCCCGGATCCCGCCGCACGGCCACCGCCCAGTCGGTGAAGCGCCGGCCAAAGGCGGGCGCATCCGGCCCGGTGAACCAGCCGGCGTTGAAGTAGAGATAGCGCCGCCAGTATTCGTCGGGCTGGCCCAGATCCAGCGAGGTCTCGAAGTCCAGCCCGAAACGGTCGTAGAGCGCGCGCCAGATGCCGGCATAGCCCGGCCCGTAAAGCTCCGGCTGCGGCCACGTCCCTTCCCGCTTCATCGAGGCGGTGGGGCGGGCGAAGTCGAAGGGCAGCTGCGACAGCCGCCCGGTGACCAGCGTGTCGGTGTCGAGGAACAGGAACGGCCCCGGCGGCAGCGCCATCAGCCCCTCGATCTTGTTGCCGTAGGGATAGGCCGCGCCGAAATGCCGGCTCTGGAACGGCACGATCTCGGCCCCCAGCCCGACCAGCGCCGCCCGCACCTCCGCGCCCACCCGCGGATCCTCGGGCCAGAGCGGCCCCGGCTGCGGCTCCATCAGCACCACGCGGCCGCCGAAACCCGGGTCGCTGTCGCGCAGCGAGGCCAGGAGCAGCAGCGCCTCCCACCCCAGGCGGCCGGCCTGCACCACGGCGGCCAGAGTAAAGGATTGCGTCACGCCGGCCTTGCCCCCCATGCTCATCGCGGCGCGACTATAGGGGCGCGGCGGGGCGGAGGGAATCGGGATGCGACATGCGGTGGCGATCGGGCTGACGGTTGTGGCGGGGGCGGCGGCCGCGCAGGGCTTCACCACCGCGGCCGAGGTGAAGCCGATCCTCGAGATGACGCGCGACAGCTGGGTCGCGGTGCGCGAGTTCGACGGCCGCGATCTGGTCTATTTTACCCACCTGATCGCCTGGCGCTGCGGGCTTGAGGAGGTGAAGTTCTCGGTCAACAGCACGAAGTCGGATCACGTCTGGCCGATGGAACCCTGCTATGAGGGCACCGCCTCGCCCAATGCGATGAAGGACGAGGCGTTCCTGCCCTATGTCGCGCTGCCGCTCGGCTCGGTCGACCGCATCGCGGTGGTGCTGAAGCTGGACGACGGCAGCTTCCTCAAGGCCGATTTCGACCGCGCCGCGGTGCTGATGCCCTAAACGGGATCGGTTCAAGCGGAATCCCGGGCAGGAAGGGCACCTCCCCTCCCCTCGTGGGAGGGGATGGGGGAGGGGGCGTTCCGCGCTGCCCGGACCCTAGCCGCCCCCCTCCCCATCCCTCCCCACGAGGGGGAGGGAGGGAAGAGACTTCATCCGGCGGTGCCAGTGGCGGTAGCTCCACCCGCCCTGATCCCGCCCTAAACAGGCGGGGTGAAGCGCAGCGACAGGCAGGACATGCCGCCGTCCAGCCGGGCGCATTGGCTGTTGTCGATCTGCGCGATCCGATAGCCGGCCGCGGCGAGGCGTTCCGCGGTGCCGGGGAAGCCCGCGGCCATCAGCACCAGGTCGTTGAATCTGATGGCATTCGCCGCGGCCTCCTCCCCCTCGGCGGTCTCGATCACCCGGTAGCCCGCGAAGCAGCCGGTGGCGGCGAGACGGGGGGTGGCGAGGATGGTTTCCGCGTCCATCAGCGAGCAGTCGGTCTTGAAATGCAGTACGCCCGGCGGCGTGGCGACCTCGCGCAGGCGCCAGCCCCAGGGGGCCACCAGCCGGGCCAGTTCCGCGATGCCTTCGGCATTGGTGCGGGCCGAGCGGCCGACGAGGATCTCGGCTTCCGTCATCAGCACGTCGCCGCCCTCGATGAAGCTGCCCTGCCCCGCGATCCGGGCCAGGTCGGGGTAGAACGGCCTGAGGCGGGGCTCCATCAGCGCCGCCTCGCCCAGCCGCGAGGGCGCGCCGGGGCGCAGGATCACCGCGCCCTCGGGCAGGCAGAGCGCGGTATCCTCGACGAAGAGCGCGTCGGGAAAGTCCTCCAGCGGCTCCAGCTCCACCACCGTCGCCCCGGTCGAGCGCAGGGCGGCGACATAGGCGGCATGGGCCTCCAGCATCGCGGCCAGATCCGGCGCCCCGGTGTCCACCGCCCTGAGCCCCCCGGTGACCGAACGGCCGGGGCGGCGGGTGATCGCATGGGTGAAGCGGAAGGAACGCTCGGGCATCTCTGGCTCCGGGTTACGGATGAAGGCCGGCCGCGCGCGCCACCAGCGTGGGCAGGTCCGACCAGTCGGAGAATGCGGCCACCGCCGGCAGGCTGGCCACGGGCGCGCTGCGATAGCCTTCGGTGTAGAGCAGGAAGGGCGCGCCGGCGCGGCGGGCGGTCTCGGCGTCCACCTCGCTGTCGCCGACATAGACGGGCCGGCCGCCGCCCAGTTCCGCCACGCAGGCCGCCAGCACCGCCAGGTCGGGCTTGCGCGCGGCCAGGCGGTCGCCGCCCACCACGCTGCCGAAGTGGCGCAGGAGGTCCAGATGGGCCAGCACCGCGCGCGCCGGCCCCTCGGGCTTGTTGGTGCAGACGCCCAGCGGGTGGCCGGCGGCGGCCAGCGTCTCCAGCGCCGCCTCCACCCCCGGATAGGCGCGGGTCAGGCCCACGGCATCCGCGTAACCGGCGGTGAAGGCCGCCAGCATCCGGGCGTGGCGCGGCCCCTGCGGGTCCTCCCCCACCGCCCCCAGCAGCCGGGCGATCAGATGCGGCACGCCCTTGCCGATGAAGCCCCGCACCTCCGCGGCCGTCAGGGCCGCGAAGCCCTCCGCCGCCAGCACCCGGTTCGAGGCCGCGTGGATGTCGGCCAGGCTGTCGATCAGCGTCCCGTCGAGGTCGAAGACCACCGGCTCAGGCAAGCGCCACCCCCCGGCCGAGGCCGGAAGCCGCCTCCGCCGCCGCCCGGATCGCGCGGATATTGGCGCCGTAGACCTCCGGCGTGGCGACCGACCCGCCCTTGAACACCGCCGAGCCCGCCACCAGCACATCCGCCCCGGCGGCGGCCACCAGCGGCGCGGTCTCCGGCGTCACCCCGCCGTCGATCTCGACATGCACCGGCCGGTCGCCGATCATCGCCCGCAGCCGG
>JBBCJM010000145.1:0-8241 GCA_037190175.1 Paracoccaceae bacterium
CCAGCGTCCGCTGGCTGACCCGCAACGCGGCCTCCTGCCGGGCGCGGAACAGCGCCTCGCCCGCCGGGGTCGCGGCCACGGTCAGCCGGCGGCGGTCCACGGGGTCGGGGTGGCGCGCCGCCAGCCCCTGCGCGGCCAGCCGGTCCACCACCCCCTTCACCGTCGCCGCGTCCAGCGCCACCGCGCGGCCCAGCAGGTTCTGCGACATCGGCCCCTCGGTACACAGCCGCGCCAGCACCGCGAACTGGGTGGTGGTCAGCTCCGGGATCTCCTCGCCGAAGATCGCCAGATGCCGCTGGGTGGCGCGGCGCATCAGGTAGCCCACCTGATCGTCCAGCACGTAAGGCGCGGGGTCCGGCCCCGCGGGGGTCTCCGGCTGGGGGTCCCGCTGCGTCATCCGTTTCCGATAGCCCCCGCGTCCCCGCGGCGCAATGGCGTTGACAGGGGGCCGGGCCGGGCCGCACTGTGTTTGCGTGCAAATGAGGTGGCGCCGCCGATGACCGCCCTGCTGCGACCCTCCACCCTGGCCGAGGCCGTGGCCTGCCTGGCCCAGCCCGGGGCGCGGGTGCTGGCCGGGGGGACCGACCTCTATCCCGCGGTGACCGGGGCCGACCTGCCCGGCCGGCTGGTGGACGTGGCGGGGCTGGCGGAACTGCGGGGGATCTCGGCGGCGGAGGGGGGCCTGCGGATCGGCGCCTGCACCACCTGGGCCGAGGTGGCGCGCGCCGACCTGCCCCCGGCGCTGGACATGCTGCGGGCGGCGGCGCGCGAGGTCGGCGGGCGGCAGATCCAGAACGCCGGGACGGTGGGCGGCAACCTCTGCAACGCCTCGCCCGCCGCCGACGGGGTGCCGCCTTTGCTCGCCTGCGGGGCTTTGGTGGAGCTGGTGTCTGCTGCCGGAGTCCGGCGCCTGCCGCTGGCGGAGTTCCTGACCGGCCCGCGCCGCACCGCGCTGGGCCCTGGCGAGATGCTGGCGGCGGTGGCGATCCCGGCGGAGGGGTTGGCGGGGCGGTCCGCCTTCCTCAAGCTGGGGGCGCGGCGGCATCTGGTGATCTCCATCGTCATGGTGGCGGTGCGGCTGGTGGTGGTGCAGGGCCGCATTGCCGAGGCCGCGGTGGCGGTGGGCGCCTGTTCCCCGGTGGCGCGGCGGCTGCCGGGGGTGGAGGCGGGGTTGGTGGGCCTCGCCCCTGCGGATGTGAGGGTGGACCCCGCGGCCCTTGCCCCGCTCTCGCCCATCGACGACCCCCGGGCGACGGCCGCCTATCGCCTGACCGCCGCCGCCGAACTGATCCGCCGCGCGGTGGCCGAGGCGGCACGATGACCCTGCGGCTGACCCTGAACGGCGCCCCCGTCGCCCTCTCCGCACCCCACGGCCGCCGCCTGTCCGAAGTGCTGCGCGAGGCCGCCGGGCTGACCGGCACCAAGGTCGGCTGCGACGCCGGCGATTGCGGGGCCTGCACGGTGCTGCTGGATGGCGCCCCGGTCTGCGCCTGCCTGACCCCGGCCATCCGCGCCGAGGGCCGGCGGGTGGAGACGGTGGAGGCGGAGGATGTGCTTCTGGACCGCCTGCGCCGCAGTTTCCTCGCCCACGGCGCCGCCCAATGCGGCATCTGCACGCCGGGGATGCTGATGGCCGCGCTGGGGCTCTTGCGCGAACAGCCCCGACCCTCGGCGGCCGAGGTGTCGGACGCATTGGGCGGGGTGCTCTGCCGCTGCACCGGGTACGCCAAGATCATCGCCGCAGTGGTGGTGGCGGGGGAGGGAGACACCGCCCTGCCGGATGACGGGCAGATCGGAGGCCGCATCGCCCGGCTGGACGGGGCGGCCAAGGTGGCGGGGGACTCGTTCGGCGCCGACGAATGGAAACCCGGCGGGCTGGTGCTGAAGGCGATCCGTTCTCCGCATCCCCATGCGGCCTTCGCCTTCGGGGATCTGCGGGCCTGGGTGGCCGAGACCCCCGGCGCGGTGGCGGTCTGGACCGCGGCGGATATTCCCGGGGTCAACCGCTTCGGGGTGATCCCGGCCTTCGCCGACCAGCCGGCCTTGACCCCTTCCCCCGCCCGGTTCCGCGGCGAGGCGGTGGCGCTGGCGGCCTTCGAGGACGACGGGCGGGTGCCGGACCTCTCGGGCTTTCCCGTCACATGGCAGCCTTTGCCCGCCCTGACCGACCCCGCCGAGGCGGAAACCGAAGGCGCGCTGCTGGTCCACCCCGACCGCCCCGGCAACCGGCTGATCGAGGGGCGGGTGCGGCGGGGCGACCCTGCCGCCGCGCTCATCGCCAGCGATCATATCGTGAGCCATTCCATCGAGACGGGTTTTGTCGAACACGCCTATATCGAGCCGGAGGCCGGCGCGGCCTGGCTAGAGGGCGATATGCTGGTGATCCGCGCCTGCACCCAGGCCCCGCATATGGACCGCGAGGAGACCGCCGCGGTGCTGGGGCTGCCGCGGGACAGGGTGCGGATCGTCCCCTCGGCGGTGGGCGGCGGCTTCGGGTCCAAGCTGGACGTCAGCCTGCAACCGCTGCTGGGCCTTGCGGTGCTGAAGACCGGCCGCCCGGCGCGGATGACCTATTCAAGGGCAGAAAGCATGGCCTCCACCACCAAGCGCCATCCCGCCCGCATCTCCGGCCGGATCGGCTGCGATGCGCAGGGTCGGCTGACCGGGATGGAGGTGACCGGCCTGTTCGACACCGGCGCCTATGCCAGCTGGGGGCCGACCGTGGCGAACCGGGTGCCGGTCCATGCCTCCGGCCCCTATCGGATGCCCCACTATCGGGCGAGCGCCCGGGCGGTGCATACCCACAACCCCATCTCCGGCGCCTTCCGCGGCTTCGGCGTGCCGCAGGCGGCGATCTGGCAGGAGACGGCCTTCGACCTGCTGGCCGAGAAGGCGAGGATCGACCGGCTGGAGTTCCGGCTGATGAACTGCCTGCGCGACGGGGATGCCACGGTCACCGGGCAGGTGCTGGCCACCACGGGGATCGCAACCTGCCTGGAGGCGCTGCGGCCCCACTGGGCGCAGGCTCTGGCGGAAACGGATGGCAGGGGCGTGGGGGTCGCGTCCTGCTGGTACGGCTGCGGCAATACCGCGCTGCCCAACCCCTCGACCATCCGGATCGGGCTGACCGCCAGGGGACGGGTGACGCTGCACCAGGGGGCGACGGATATCGGCCAGGGCTCGAACACCGTGATCACCCAGATCGCCGCCGCGGCGCTGGGCCTGCCGGTGGCGGATTTCGACCTGATCGGCCCCGACACCGCGCTGACCCCGGACGCCGGCAAGACCTCGGCCAGCCGGCAGACCTTCGTCACCGGCCGGGCGGCGCAGGCGGCGGCCACGGCGCTGCGGGGCGAGATCCTGCGGCGGCTGAACCTGGGCGAGGGCGCGCAACTGGCGCTGGAAGCCGGGGCGGTCATCGGCAGGGAAGGCTCCCGCCACGCCCGGCTGGATCTGGCCGCGCTGCCACCGGACCCCCGGGGGTATCCCCTCTCGGCCGAGGAGAGCTACGACCCGCCCACCCTGCCGCTGGACGAAAACGGGCAGGGCTCGCCCTATGCCGTCTACGGCTATGGCGCGCAGATGGTGGAACTGATGGTGGACCGGGCGCTGGGCACCGTGAAACTGCTGAAGATCACCGCCGCCCATGACTTGGGCCGCGTCATCAACCGCACGCTGGCCGAGGGGCAGATCGAGGGCGGCATCGCGCAGGGGATCGGGCTGGCGCTGATGGAGGAATATATCCCCGGCCGCACCGAGAACCTGCACGACTACCTGATCCCCACCACCGGCGACGTGCCGCCCGTGCACTCGATCCTCGTCGAGGTGCCCGACCCCGAGGGGCCCTTCGGCGCCCGCGGCCTGGGCGAACACGTGCTGATCCCCACCGCCCCGGCGATCCTGAACGCGATCCGCCATGCCTGCGGGGCCATGGTCACCCGCCTGCCCGCCCTGCCCCACCGGGTGCTGGAGGCGCTGCGATGAACCCGGAGAAGCTGCGCTGCGACGCCTGCCCGGTGATGTGCTACATCGCCCCCGGCCAGACCGGCGCCTGCGACCGCTATGCCAATGCCGATGGCCGGATCGTGCGCACCGACCCGGTGCTCATGCTGTCGCACGCGCTGGACCGGGGCGAGCGGCTGGTCCCCTTCGCCGCCCGCGACTGGGACGGCGAGCCCTTCCCCGCCGACACCTTCGTCACCGGCATCGGGGCGGGGACGACCTATCCCGACTACAAGCCCGCGCCCTTCATCGTCTCGTCGGAGGTCGAGGGGGCCGAGATGGTCACGGTGGTGACCGAGGCGATCTTCTCCTACTGCGGGGTCAAGGTGAAGATCGACACCGACCGCTTCCTGGGGCCGGAGACCGCCCCGGTGCGGGCGCAGGGCGAGGCGATCGGCCATGTCACCACCGCCGAATACGGCTCGCAGATGCTGTCGCTGGGGGGCGTGCATCACCTGACCGGGGGCTCCAAGGCCGAGGGGCGGGCCACCTGCGCCGTCATGCTGGCGCTCTGCAACGGCGAGGCGGTGGAGCTGCAGATCGACGGCGGCTCCACCGTGGTGGTGCAGGCCGGCGCGGCCCCGGTGGTGGACGGGCGGGCCGAGAACCGGATGCGGGTGGGCTGCGGCTCCGCCACCATCGGCATGTTCGCCGCCCAGTGGCAGGGCCTGGCCGACGAGGTGGTGGTGGTCGACGACCACATCACCGGGGTGGTCAGCGAGCACCAGGCGGGGAAGGTGATCGGCTGGCAGCCCACCGGCATCAGGGTGAAGGGGCATCGCTCCACCCCCGGGCGCTACTTCCGCGTGTCGGAGCCCGGCCTCGGCTGGGGCGGCACCCGGCTGACCGACCCCTCGGAGATCCTGGGGCCGTGGGAGGCGAAACGCGGCGCCCGGCCGGGGCTGCGGCTCCTGATGGTCTCCACCACCGGCGAGGAATTCGCCTGGTACGAGCTGGACGAGGCGCTGGTGCCGCGCGAGAGGCCGCTGCCCGAGGCGCTGCTGCCCACCGTGCGGCTGATCGACGAGAACTGCGAACCCTCGCGCTGCACGGTGCTGTTCATGGGCGGCGCGGGGGGCAGCCTGCGGGCGGGGGTGACGAAGAACCCGGTGCGGCTGACCCGCTCCGTGCAGGCGGGGGAGACGCGGCTGACGACCGGGGGGGCCGGGGTCTATGTCTGGCCGGGCGGGGGGATCACCTTCATGGTCGACGTGACCCGCCTGCCGCCGGGCGCCTTCGGCCATGTCCCCACCCCGGCGCTGGTGGCGCCGCTGGAGTTCACCCTGCCGCGGGACGCCTATCTCGCGCTGGGCGGACACGAGGGCGCCATCCGCCCGCTGGCGGCGGTGCGGCAGGAGGGAGGCGAATACCCCACGGCCGCGCGGGTGGTGCGGTGGGGGGAGACGGAGAGGTGAGGGCTTGCTGCAAGGCTGGGGGGCTGTCTGCCCCCCAGACCCCCCGAGGATATTTGAGGACAGAAGAAGCTACAGGATGTTTCGGGGTCCAACGCGCGCCGGCGCGGGAGGCCAGGCCAAGCCGGCCGGACGCGCGTCTTCTCCTGCCACGGTCATCGGCTTCCCAGCCTGTACCGTGGATGCAGGGTGCTCCGATTCTTCTGAATGAACCGTTAACGCCCTTCTTCTGTCCGAAAATATCCTCGGGGGGTTGGCCATCGGTTTCGCCATCGGTTCGAGAAACCGATGGACTGGGGGGGGCAGACAGCCCCCCCGGCGCCGGAGCCGGGCGATGACGGTGCAGGTCCGGCGCCTGTCCTCCGGCCGGCTGCACCTGAACCACGGCCCCATCGACATCGTGCTGAAGGCCAAGGGGCCGGGCGCGGCGGCGGGGGAGGCGGCGGCGGTGGCCCGTTTCCCGCGGATCCTGCCGGAACTGGTTGCGGAACTCGCCGCGCTGCGCTCTGCCGACCGCCTGCCCGTCCACGGCCCGGTCGCGCAGCGGATGGCGGCGGCGGTGGCGCCGTTCCGCGCCGTCTTCATCACCCCCATGGCCGCGGTGGCGGGCGCTGTGGCGGAGGAGGTGCTGGCGGCGTTGACCAGCCAGGGCGGCATCCTGCGGGCCTATGTCAACGACGGCGGCGACATCGCGCTGCATCTGGCCCCGGGGCAGAGCCATACCGCCGCGGTGTCGGTGAACGCCGGCCTTCCCGCCTGCGTCACCATCCGCCATCGGGATCCGGTGCGCGGCATCGCCACCTCGGGCTGGCGGGGGCGGAGCCAGAGCCTCGGGATCGCCGATGCGGTCACCGTGCTGGCCGCCGGTGCCGCCATGGCCGATGCCGCCGCCACGCTGATCGCCGATGCGGTGGACCTGCCGGGCCATCCCGGGATCGCCCGGCTTCCGGCGCGGGAGGTCAAGGCCGACAGCGACCTGATGGACCTGCCGGTGACTGTGGCTGTCTCTCCCCTCTCATCCGAAGAGGCCACCGAGGCGCTCGACCGCGGGGCCGAGGCGGCCAATGCCATGCTCGCGCGCGGACTGATTGCCGGCGCGGCGCTTTTCCTGCACCCTGCCCCCGTGCGCCTGGTCGGCGCCCTGCCGCAGGAGACCGCCCTTGCCCGCCCCTGACTTCCCGGTCCGCAAGATCCTGCTTACCGTCGAGGAAATCCGCCACGAGGGCGGTCCCCCGCCGGCCCGCCCGCACCTGCGCGGCGCCATCGCCGCGGTCTGCGCCAATCCCTTCGCCGGCGGCTTCCATCCCGAACTGCAACCCGCCATGGAGGCCTTGAAGCCCCTCGGCCTCGACCTGACCGACCGGCTGATCGCCGCGCTGGGGGGCCGCGAGGGGATCGACGGCTACGGCAAGGGCGCGCTGGTGGGGGCCGGGGGCGAGGCGGAACACGGGGCGATGTGGCATGTGCCCGGCGGCTATGCGATGCGCGAGAGGCTGGGGGAGAGCCGCGCCATCGTCCCCTCGGCGATGAAGGTCGCGGCCATGGGCAGCACGCTGGACGTGCCGCTGGGCCATATCAACGCGGCCTATGTGCGCAGCCATTTCGATGCCTTCCCCGTGGCGGTGCCCGACGCGCCGCGGGCGGGCGAGATCGTCTTCATCCTCGCCATGGCCAGGGGGGGCCGCGTCCACAGCCGGATGGGTGGGCTGGAGGTCTGGCAGGTCAAGGGCGAGGACGGGCTGAGATGAGGCGGCTGGCGGCGGGGCTGGTCCTGCTGCCGGGGGCGGCCTCGGCCTGCGCGCTGGCGCCCTCGTTCATCGTCACCCTGCCGACCGGGCATTACATGGCGGGCGCCGCGGCGACGGTGGCGGTCACCGCCTTGCTGGGCGCGCTGATGCCGCGGCTGCCGGCGCATCAGGCCGTCACCCTGTGGGACAGGCCGGTGCTGCTGCCGGAGACGCTGACCTCCGCGCTATCCTTCCTGACCTTCGCCGGGCTGCTGCTGATCGGGGTGTTCGGGCCGCGCGACCCCTACCACAACCTGCTGACGCTGGTGTTCTGGACCGGGGTCTGGGTGGCGCTGCCGCTGGCCTCGGTGCTGCTGGGCAACCTATGGCGGCCGGTCAACCCCTGGACCGCGCCGGTCAGGGCGATCCGGCTGGCGCTGGGGATCACCGGCCGCGCCGGCCTGTCGCGGCTGGGCCACTGGCCGGCGGTTGCGGGCCTGCTGGCCTTCACCTGGTTCACGCTGGTCTCGCTGGCGCCCGAGGACCCGCTGGTGCTGGCCACCGTGGCGGCGGCCTATTACCTCGGCATCCTGATCCTCGCCGTGGCCGAGGGGGAGGACTGGCTGGACCGGGGCGAGCTCCTGACCGTCTATTTCGGGATGCTGGCCAAGGTGGCGCCGCTGTGGCTGGAGATCGAGGGGCGCCGGGCGCGGGTCATGGCCGGCTGGCCGGGGGCGCAGGTCACCCGGATGACGCCGCTGAGCGCCCCGGCCATCGCATTCGTCACCCTGGCGCTGTCGGGCCTGACCTTCGACGGACTCTCGGCCAGCTTCTGGTGGCTGGGGCTGATCGGGCAGAACCCGCTGGAATTCGCCGGCCGCTCGGCGGTGATGGGGGTGAATACCGCCGGCCTGCTGGCGGTCTGGGCGCTGACCGCGGCGGCCATCCTCGGCACGCTGCGGCTGGGCGGCTGGCTGGCGGGCCGCGCCCTGCCGGCGGGGCCGGTGATGCTGTCCTTCCTGGCCATCGCCGCGGGCTATCACGGGGCGCATCACCTGGTGACCCTGCTGACCACCGGGCAATACACGCTGGCCGCGCTG